>JAIORZ010000011.1 GCA_021107855.1 archaeon | reverse complement strand
CTCATCCTCAATCTCCCTCAAAACAAAATTCCGCTCCGCATCTTCACTCTCAAAATCCAAAACCCTAATCCTAGCCTCTCCCTTTGAATACCCCTCTAAATCAGGCAACCCCATATCACGAATCGCATGGTTCATAAACTCAATAACTCCCTCCCTACTCCGATAATTCCTTTTCAAATGCACAACTTCAGCATCGCCAAAATCTTTCTCAAAATTTAAAATATAATTCACATCACTGCCTCTCCATCCAAAAATCGACTGACGAGGATCGCCCACCGCAAATAAATTCTCAGAGTTTAGCAAACCCAACAGCTCAATCTGCAACGCATTAACATCCTGATACTCATCAACCAAAACATGCTCAAAATTCGGCACACTCGCAGGCTGTTTCTTAAAAAAATCAACCGCATCAATAATCTGGTCGCTATAATCCCTCAATCCCTGTGTCTCCATGTGCCCCCTTAAATATTGCGTAATCCGATAAACCCTTTCGGCATTCAACTTATCCTTCCCCTCAACGTCCTTAGAAAAATCATAATCTCTCTTGCCCGAAACCTTAAAATAATCCATCACGGCAAAACAATCATTCATAAAAGCATTCGCCAACTGACTCGCCGTCCTGAATTTTTTCTGCCCCACATTAAAATACCCGTCGACAACTTGTCCCATCTCAAGTCCCATCGTCGCAAGAGCCATATTCATCGCCAGAATCTTATCGCCGTAACTCTGAACTCTGACCTGCCTACCATAAATCTGAGTCCCGTGTCTCTGCAAAACTCTCTCGCAAAACGAATTAAAAGTATGAACCTTAGTCCCCAAAACTCCCAATTCGCTTAACCGCCTTTCCATCTCCCTTCGAGCCTTCCGCGTAAAAGTAATCGCCAAAATCTTACTCGGCTCCACGCCCTTATGCTTCACCAAAAATTCAACCCTCTTCGTCAAAACCGTCGTCTTCCCAGATCCAGCACCAGCAACACAAAGTAAATTCTTGGCACCCGAAACAATCGCTTTCTTCTGCTCCTCATTAAACATCTCTAAAAAATCCGCATACTTCTCGAACATTTCCCTGTCCCCCTCTCCAATCTTCGTCTCTCCAAAATCAACCCGATTCCCCAACTTCTTCGCCTCCATCGTCGGTCGTGTAATCTCGTTCCTTCCACGAATCGTCAACGACAAAACCTTCACAAACCGATTATAATCACTCTGCACCATCTCTATCATCCCATTTGAAATCAGCCTATCAATCTCCCCAAAAAGTCTACTCCTGTCCCAGTTAAGACTATCGAAATTATCCAACTCATCCAAACGATTTTTAGAAATAGATTTATTCTTATAATCCCCAAGTAAAAAATCCGCCAACAAATTTCGTCCGACCTGAAACGGCAATTCCATCAACGCTCTCAAAATCCTAATATATTCCAACTTCTCTTCCATCGAGAAAAAAACTAATGGTTGCTTTTAAATTTTATTGAGATTACTTCGCATTAATATAATAATCAAGTCCTCTCTCCAGCAATCTTCTCGCCTCAGGAGATAAACCCCCAATTGTCCAATCTTTTATATCGTCGTCCATCCTCTCGAGTTCATCAAGCACAGGGCTGCACCCGAACCCAGTCTCAAGATTCATGGTAACTTCCCCTCCCACTAGAGAAATAGTATTTTCAATGCCCCCTCCCATAATAACCAAACTTTCATCTACGCCCACATCTCCCCTATCTTGCTCAAAAGGATAAGAAAAAGAACTATATATCATCTCCCAAAATCTATTCCGACCTATTTGAATACGATAATCTTGACAGAGAATATTCATATTTCGCCTAACAACTTTTGTCATCTTAAGCGATAACAAAACCTCTTTTTAATAATTTATATACTAAATAACACTTTTCTCAGATATATTGAGGTTATCTTACTTGCGACATTTATAGAAGACAGAAATTTTCTCTAACCCGCCGTCGGCAGGAGAGCTGTTATATTCCGGACTAACTTCGGAGATAGTATAATCTTCATTAGAAAAAGCTGCCCCTACAAGAGCACCTCCAAGAGTAATAGCAATTCCACATAGTGCAACTTCGGCTCGATCGGCAAGTGTAACAGCTTTCATCATTTCTGAATAATCGATTCCAGGATTTGCTACCATAGTATTATGCATCTTGTGGGCAATCTTCGTCATTCCACTAGCTAGTCCACTTACGCCCCCAATGCCAACAATCATTCCCCCAGTCAACGTGAGAGAAGTGTATACCTTGGAATTCTCTTTAATTTCAAACTTCTTCCCCATACACTTATACGTATTAAATAGTTTATAAAATTTACCATTGTAACTACTAAAAAATTAAAACTCTTCAGGCAACCACTTCAACAACATTATTCCCCTCGTTCAACTCCCTCACCTTATCCTCGACATCCAAAATAAACTCCAACTTATCAATACTACTAGATATCCTCATATTCTCAACCCGCAAAATCCTTCCATGCCCAATCCCAATCTCACCCAAATCAACAACTTGGGCTTCTTCTCCATCCGCCAAAATCGTCAAATCAATCGCATCAATTGAAAGCATTCCCTCATTCAAAACCGAAATATTAAAATCCAAATAATTTCCCTTTAAGGTGGCATTCAACCAATCAATCCGCGCGTCAGCCAAAGCCTCAATCGAATACAATTCTACCATCAACTCCACCATATCCTCACTCATTCTCTGTCTACAATCGCCAACGCTATACATAGTATTCATCGGGTCATCGGTATGGTCAAACCCAAAAACGTGACACAACTCATGCAACGCAACAATCGGATAGTCGCAATCCTTCCTATTATACAAAACTATTTTCCCCTGCTCAATCGTTCGGAATAAACTCGTATTAATAATCCTAGACGGCCCACCCTCGCCAGCCGCAAACAACTCCTCCCCTAATTTAATAAAATCGTCACTACATCCTACCAAAATATCCGCATCATCCTCAACCTCATAAAACGAAATAATCTTTATCTTATCCGCAAAAATATTAAACGCTTCAATCATGTCACTTCTCCTTTCGGCATCACAATCTTCAGTAATTGAATACGAAATCAAATTATGATTAAACCTTAAGTTCTCAGCAAAAACAGGAACCGCTCCATAATCAACCATCGCCTCCAGCTCGGGTTCCACATAATTAGTCTTCAGCTCAACCGGCTTCCGCGGCAAATTCTCAAGCACAAACGCAACACTAAAAACGACCATCATAAAAACCAAAATCGTATTCACCAACTTCCAAACCTTAACCACCATAACAACCCAAAACAAAAACCCTATTTATTCTTTCCCATAATCCCCTCAACTTCTTCAATCGTCTTCGCCCCAACCAAAGCCCTTCTCAATTCCTTCCCACCAACGACACCCTTCGTAAAATTCATAGCCTGATACTTAACCTGCCTAAAAAACAACCCATATTTCCTCGCCAATTTCAAATATTCATCAAAGCCAAATTTCTTGCCACTCTTAGAAAATATAGAAGGATTCCCAATCGCAACCCGACCAACCATAACGAAATCAAAATCCTCTAAAATCTTCTCAATATTCATCTCATCCACATCCCCAGAAAAAATCACCGGTATACCAACAGCTTTCTTCACCTTCAACGCAAAATCATAATCAACCTCACCAGAATAACCCTGCCCAATCGTCCGAGCATGAACACAAACTGCATCAATATAGCTCTCCGCCATTCTAACAATATCCAAACTCCTATCAGACTTCCGAATCTTAATCGTCACAGGCTTCCTAGTATTCGCCCTCATCGCCCTCAAAATCTTTTCAATAGTCTTCAAATCCCCACACATAAACGCCCCATGTCCCAACTTCCTCGACAGCTTCGACGGACACCCCAAATTAAAATCCCAAAGCGACACCTTAGAATCATACTTCTTCATAAAACTCTTAATTCCCCTCACCGAATTCCCAAACAACTGCAAAGCCGGCTTATCATCCAAATCCAATTTTTGCTTCGACAAAGGTGAAACCATCCCAGTATAAGTCAACCCACAGCCAGCCCGCTTACAAAGCAACCGAAACGCAACATCATTCGGCTCAAGCATCGGCGCCAACAAAACCCGATTTTTCAAACTCAAATTCCCAATCTTATATTCCATAAAAATAGAGCAAAAACAAAATTTAAATACCTTCTTCCTTTAAAACTAAAGAGGTGAAAAATGAAATCTGAAGTAACTGAAAAGTTTGCAGCCCTAATAACGGCCGCGTTTGGTCTTGTCGCAGCTCTAGCGTGGAACGATGCGATTAAAGCATTGTTTGTAGGTCCGTGTGGAGATGAAAAAGCAGGAGCATTATGTTCACTGTCGTCTGGAGGTCCATGGGTTTATGCAGTATTTGTAACGATACTCGCAGTTGTGGCAACTATCTGGATTGCAAAAGTAGCAGAAAAGAAGTAAACCCAACAATTTATTTTATTTTTATTTATTCCCTTGAAGCTAGCTCCAAAATCTCTTCTTCCGAAGCCATTTCCTCGTCTCCATTAATCATATCTCTAATTTTGAACTTACCTTCCTTCACCTCATCCTTCCCAACAAAAATCACCTGATTAATCCCTTTAATATTCGCATATTCTAAACCCTTACCCACAGCTTTATCCATCAATAAACTAACACTAACTCCCTTCTCTCTCAAATTCTCAGCCAAATTAATCGCAACCTTGTCTTCCCCTAACGACAGAACCAGAATCTCCGCAACATCTCCCTTAATCTTCGTCAACAAAGAAATCGGCTCAAATCCAAACGAAATCCCAGTCGCCTGAACATCTCCAACCAAATAACTTCCACCCCCAGCAAGAGAAACCCCCAGCTCGTCAGACCAAACCTCGAAAACGCTCCCATTATAATAGGAAAGCCCTCTCGCTAAAAACGGCCGGAACTTAACACTAATACTATAATTTTTACAAAGTTTCTTCAAGTTCTTAATCTCCTTATAAAAATTATACTTCTCCAAGTCTTTCTCGTCCCCAGTAAAAATCTTCAAAACTCTCTCCGCCCCAATTTTCTTCAAGTTATCAGCAACCTTCCTCTTGTCCAACTTGTCCAACTTGTCCAACTCCCTAATTACCTGCCCCCTATCTTTCTCCTCAATATCCTCAGAAACCAAAATCTCATTAATCAACTTCCTGTTATTCACATAAATCTTCACCGGCATTTTCAACTTCTCAAAAACATTCTTTGCAATCTTCAAGCACTCAACCTCATCTTTCATAGAACTCCCGACGACATCCGCATCACACTGAGTAAACTCCCTCGTCCGACCCTTCCGAATCGGCTCATCACGAAAAACGCTACCAATCTGAAACCTCTTAAACGGCAACTTCTGGTTCCGTGCCAACCTCTTCAACTGAAAAGTAAACTCATACCTCAACGCCAACTTCCGCTTTCCCCTATCCTCCAACCGAAAGACATCCCGCACAGCCTCGTCATTAGCATTATCCCCGACGACAAAATCCTCCCTTTCAATAATCGGACTCTCCACAGGCTCAAATCCATAAAGCTCAAATTCGTTTTGAATAATTTTTTTGATTTTCGCGCGTTTCAAAGCATCCGCTCCGACGAAATCTTGAAAGCCTTTGACATTTCTTGAATTCATTTACTTTCTCCGCCTCTCAAGTTTAATTATCCTTCGTTCCAGCACGTCATACTTTTTCTTATTGTTAATATCGAAAACCCATTCTAAAAAAACAATCCCAGGGAAAATAATAACCAAAGTAAAAATTAGCCCACTCAAAGTAAGTCTTTTAATTTCTTCAAAGGCCAAATCAAAAAATATGCCGTGGATGATTGCGCCGATTGAGACTAATAGCGAAAATACTAATAAGATCAACATTTGTTTTCTTACTAAATTAAATGATTTCACCATCTCGACCCCAGGATGGAAGGCGGGAATCGAACCCGCGTCTTACGGACCACAACCGTACATTCTACCATTGAACTACAACCATCATAATATTTAATTGAAAATATGGTATAAAAAGTTTCGCGTCGAGGTAAGAACTAGGTCGATCTACTTGATCAACAATGCCGATAGTTCCGTACTTTTACCATAAAAAATTGGGGAGTTCAGACTACTTAAGTTTTACTAATTAAAAAACAACGTCGGCGATTTCTCGCCCGACGACTTATAAAAAAATTTGTGTAAAAGATTAAGCCGTCTCTTTAGAAGTCTTGGCTTCAGCCTCGGTCTCTTCTTCAGGTTCAGCTTCTGTTTCAGCCTCTTTGGCAGATGTTTCCTCTTCCTCAGACTCGACTTCTGCTTCAGCTTCCTCTTCAGGCTCAGCTTCTGCTTTTTCGGCAGGGGCTTCCTCTTCCTCAGCTTCAGCTTCTGCTTCTTCAGCAGGAGCTTCTTCAGCCTCAGGTTCAGGCGCTTCCTCTTCCTCAGGTTCTGCTTCCACTTCTGCTTCAACAGCAGGAGCTTCTTCCACTTCGGCAACAGGGGCAGCTTCTTTCTCGCTAGCCTCTTCCTCGGCAGGAACTTCCGCTTCTTCAGCAGCAGCAGGCTCTTCAGCCTCGGCTTCCGCTTCGACAGCAGGAGCTTCTTCAGCCTCGGTAGCTTCCTCTTCAGCAGCTTCTTCTACTGGAGCTTCAGTCGATTCCGCAACGGGTGCTTCCTCAACAGTCTCCACAGGAGTTACTTCTTTTTCTTCCATGGCTTTTCAACTAAAAATTTCTTTATAAATATTTAGGTGTCACTCGCAAAGAACCAATCCAAACTAACATTCAATATAAAATAATCTATCCGACGGTGGAGTTATATAACAATCTATTTTTTCATACTCCCTTAAATGCGGCACATACTTATAACGAACTCCCTTTATCCCAGAATCCGAATATCCATCTCGATAACCCTGACGATATCCTCTTTTAAAATCATCGAATCTTCTATCAATTTTCCTATCAAAATAATCTCTCGTAGTCCGATAACTATATCCGTGCCTGTAATCATAAGTCGAAAATCGCTTCTCATTGTCATAATCAACAGAAACCGTCCTAGTCACGACTCTCGAATCCTCAGGGAAATATCGCGTCTCCACAAACCGCTCCTTATAATCATAATCATGCGCAGCTACGAACCCCAAAAATAAAATCAAACCAAACACGAAAACAAACCTTTTCATGCAATAATAAGGGTAACGCTATTTTTAAAAGTTGTTATTTCTAGATAATTACAACAAAACCTCGTAGTTCTTAATCAGTAGCTTTAAAAATAAAAATTCTCTCACAATTTAAGGAACCCGTAGTCTAATGGTAGAACACCTCGTTTACACCGAGGATACCCAAGTTCGATTCTTGGCGGGTTCATTATATGCCATCAAAAATGGCATTCTTATCTCCAAGCATGGGACAGGTTGTTCGATTGGAGGAGAAGCTGTTTTTTCAACAAAATTTTAATTATTGAAAAAATTGTTTCGACGATTTATTTGGCGGGTTCATTGATTCGAATCGAACGTAGTTCTTTCTTGGTGAGCAATTTGCTCCAAGTAAAACAAATGTTGAAATATTTTTACGAGATGTGAATTACGAATAGGGTTCATTTATTCCTTAAACGCACGGACAGGCTCACTATTTTTCTTAATAAAAACCCTCTTCTTCACAACTTCACAATCGCCATATGCACCTCGCCCATACTTAGTTATAGAAATATCATTCAGCCCTGGACATCTTATTTCTCGACCGCTATTAGATTTAGCGTGTATCGGACAAACTGTCCTACCAGCTTCATATTTATATATCGAATTCTTTTCTAAAACAAACACCTCCCCTGGAAGTAATTTTGCATGTCCACAAAAAAAAGGACTTTCCCAAGATGGCAATTCTTTAAGATGCTTTATCAGCCTCGAAGAACCTTCCGCTCCAACATTAAAAACTCTCTTAGAAATTATTTCTTTCATCCCTTCTCTTAGCCCCCCCATCTTTTAAGCATTACTGTATCAAAACACATCCCTCTTCCCTGTCTCAAATTTTCACCACCCCAAATCAACAACTTTAAAAACAAAATCCACAACATTTAACTATGACAAAACAGAAACCAACTTCTCAAAGCAAGTCCGTCGAGCAAAATCTGGCGAAAGACTACGTCTCAAAAGACAAACCTAAAAATCTCCCAGTTTCAGACCAAGCCATGAAGAAGAAAATGGAAAAAACCCAAAAAGAAATTGAAAAATTCAAAACCAAATTCCTAGAAAAACTCAAGACAACCCAGGCTATAGGAATAATTCCACAACAGGCGGCGAAGAAAATAGAAGAGGAATACGAAATAAGCGAAGAGGACTCAAAACGAGAACTCATTCATATCTTAGTAATAATCCCAGAATCTCAATACAAAAAAATCGGACAAATAAAAATACAAGCAATCCAAATAGCAAAAGAAATTAACAGCAAATTCTGGGTTCATGTTTTAACGCCAATTGATTTTTGGAACTTAGGTCTTGATTCGAAATTCGAAGTCATGGAAGCTTTAGCAATGTCCTACCCAATTCTCGATAAAGGATTCTTAGGAAGCGTTAGGGTCGCGGAAATTCACAAATCTCTCGTCCTGAAAAAATTCGAAAAATACGTAACATCATATGTAATCGGTGGTTCTCTAACAAGAGGCGAAACAGTCAAAACATCCGACATAGATGTCTTCATTGTAATCGACGACACCGACGTAAAACGAATGCCAAGAATGGAACTCAAGGAAAAACTCCGAGGTATCATCTACTCCTACATCCAAGAAGCCGAAGCAATCTCCGGAGTCAAAAACAAGCTCTCGCCTCAAATTTATCTAATGACAGAATTCTGGGAAGCCGTAAAAGACGCGCACCCCGTAATGTTCTCCTTCATTCGAGACGGAATCCCACTCTACGACCGAGGCGCATTCCTCCCATGGAAATCCCTATTAAGAATGGGGAAAATCAAACCCTCACCAGAAGCAATTGACATGTTCATGTCCTCCGGCGACAAAATCGAAGAGATCATAAACAAAAAACTTTTCGACATAGCAACTCTCGACTTATTCTGGGGAGTTTCGACGCCAACACAAGGACTTCTAATGCTCTACGGCCAAGCGCCAGGAAACGTATACGACACGGTAAAAGCCTTTAAGGAGACATTCGTGACAAAAGAAAAACTCGTAGAGAAAAAATACGCCGACATTCTAGAAAACATTGCACTCAAACACTTCAAAGCAATGGAACACAACAAAATAAAACCAGGCGATATCAAAGGTAGCGACATCGACAAACTCAAAAAAGATGCAATCGACTACATCGAAAGACTAAAAGAACTCCGAGAACAAATAGAAAAACGAATCCAAGAAAAATCGATAGACCAAATCTATGACAATGTATTCGGAATGATAGGAAGCCTTCTAAAGAAAAAATCCGAGGACACAATCATAAAAGAATTCAACGACAAAATAATCAAAGAAGGAAAATTCCCGCCAAGATTCCTCTCTAATCTAAAATTCATAGCGAAGACGAAACAAAATATAGCGAAGACGAAATCCGAGACAAAAACAAAAGATTCCAAAGATAACTTAACTTTTAAACAATCTCAAAACGTAGACCTCGCAAGAAAACACGCAGCCGAAATAACAAACGCCTTAATCGAACACACCCAGAGGTGCGAACTTTCCATCCTTGAAAAGTCCCGTTTCCAAATCAAAGGTCACGATACCCAAGGCGAAGTCTTCTTTTTGAAAAACACATTCCTAGTCCAGCCCCAACAAATACAAAAAATCTCCAAAGAGAAATTAATCAAATCGACACCAAAAGAACTCCAGGAACAGATTTCTTTACAAAAAGACAAAGAAATGAAAATCAATTTTAAAGATTTAGAAGTCCTCCATAAAATCTTCGGCGAATTTGAATTAGTTCAATAAAGTATATTTTCAATTACCTATTTTCTTTTAAACTGACTTGTCGACTGCTATAGATGCCGAGAAAAAAAAAGAAGAGAAATGGATTGGGAGCAGATGGGTTATCTAAATACCAGAGAAAGGTAAGGGGCAGGGATCCAGAGACCTATGTCCCAGGAGGAGGACATTATGGATCCACAAAAGTAATTACACCGCATCCTCAGAAAATGAAGCAAGGATATGACTTCAGGGATGGTTTTATAACAACAGAAAACAGCATCAGAACAGGGATAAATTTTCTACCAGACCCAAAAGCAATATTGGTAACTCCATATTCAAAAGAAAAAGATATACTATATATGCTCTTCAGAGAAACAAACAGACAAGGCATATACTTAATAAAAGCGTTTGAAGAAAACGGAGAGAATAGGGGTGCAACTTATTCACATAATATATTCGAATTTCTATATGGAGCAAGCTGGTTAACCTTTCAAGGAAAATATGAACTTGATGCGATTAAAGAGGTATTAGGATTGAGGGAAAAAGATATAGTGGAATATACCGGATTAGAACTAACACTGGACTGGGACACTCAACCATCAAATTTATAAATCAAATTTTCACTTAATCTATTATGACAACAGCAAAGGTAATCCAATTCCGAAGAGGACGAAAAACATTCAAACCTAGACACTTCCTTTTAGAAATTCCAACCGTCGACACAAGAGAAAAAGCAGCAAAATTCGTCGGAAAAACCGCAACATGGAAGTCCACAGGGAAAGAACCAAAAACAATCACAGGTAAAATTTCTTCAGCACACGGCGGCAATGGTGTAGTTCGAGCAATCTTCGAAAAAGGTTTGCCGGGACAGGCAATCGGAACTTCTGTTGAAATAAATTAAAATGGCACTAAGAAAAGGATCAGCATATTCGAAAAGATACGCCCGACCTTACACACGTGTTTCTAAAAAGCGTTCTAAATCCTACATCAAAACCGTCCCAAATTCAAAAATCGTCAAATTCAAAATGGGAGACATCAAGGGGTTCGACAACGGTGAATACCCAATCCAACTCCACGTCATCTCAAAAGAAAACTGCCAAATCCGAGACAACTCAATCGAAGCAGTAAGACAGTATCTAAACCGTTTCATCCAAATAAAAGTCGGCAAAGAATTCTACCTCGAGATAAAAATATTCCCACACCACATTCTACGTGAAAATAAAATGCTTACAGGTGCAGGAGCTGACCGTATGCAGACAGGTATGAGCCGAGCCTTCGGAAAAACAATGGGGCGAGCTGCTTTGGTAAAAGTAAATCAGACACTTATCATAGTCGGGCTTAAAAGTAAAAAGGCTGAAGTTGAGACACGAAAATTAATCAAATCGGTGAAGTCCAGATTAACTTGTAAAACCTCTATAAAAATGCCCCTTTCGGCAATCAAGGTAAAATAATTCCATACTCATGAAAACATTTTTTATCCTCGGTCGAAACCCCGAACTATCCCGTCAAGAAATTCTAGAATTCTTAAAAGCACGAAATCGGATCCATAAAGAAATTTTTTTCCAAGACAATCTCTTGATAATAGAAACTAATGAAGGAGAAAGATTCAGCATCCAAGAATTCGGTGGTGTCATGCACCTAGGAGAAATCACATTTGAAGGAAATTCCGAAGAACTTAGGGAATACCTAGAAAAAAACGAAATCATCCCATCTGACAAATTCTCATACGCGACATTCGGGAATCAAGATACACAAATTCTAAAAGAAAAATTCAAAAGTGAAAAGAAAAAAGCCTCTCAAAAACACGGTAGAAAACTCTTAGCATTCCAAGACGGACACAAACAAGAAAATCCGAAAGCCGACTTCTACATATTCCTACACGCAATCGAAAACACGGTATACCTATCAATAGCAACTCAAACCTACGACCCAAAAGAAGTCAAAAAACGCGACATGCAAAAACCCATCCGTCGAGAAATCTTAGCAATCTCACCAAGACTCTCAAAAATATTAATCAACCTTTCAGGAGCAAAACCACATGACCGTTTACTCGACCCATTCTGCGGTGTCGGCGGAATTCTCTCTGAAGCCCTCATTAAAAAAATCAACGTCTATGGGATTGACAAAGACAAACAAGCTACAATAGATGCCGAGACGAATATAAAATGGCTCACACAAAACTACAAAATACAAAACAAATACAAAATCGAAAACAACGATTCTCGCAGAGCACCAGACCTACAATTCTCCGCAATAGCAACCGAAACTCCACTTGGCAAACCTCTCCGAAAAAAACCATCCGATAATCAAGCAAAACAAATCATTCAAAACTTCGAAGCATACATTATACCAATTTTAAGACAGCTAAAAAAAGTGAAAAAATCTCAAGCAAAAATAGCGATAACCTTCCCAGTAATCAGAAACCTCCATGTGGATGCTCGGAAAATAGCGGAAAAATCCGGATTAAGAATTCGTATGAGCCCACTTCTCGAATCACGTTCCGACCAGTTTATCTCTAGGGACCTATTGGTCCTTATCTAGCGAAGGTTCCACCCTTCGCCAAAATAAGTTTTTCTACTTGCGAGAAATTTCTTTTTTCTAAAAAGAAAGAAATCTGGGATATTCTAGTTCTCCAATAGTTGTACTAACTTACAAGTGACAACAAACCAAAAGCTTTAAATACCAAAAAAACACATATTCTACATGGAAAACCATGAAAATAACCGGAATACCTCAGAAGATTTTGATACCGTAGGTAAAGCCAAGTTAGATTCCCTGAAAGAAAGAATCGAAGAAATTGAAGAAATGATAAAAGAGCGGAATACCTTGAGTGGAAACTTCATAAAAGAAGGGGAAGGTATGAAAACTAATATAAAAAACTTCTTAATGGAAAACGCTCCTGAAGGAGAAGATGATTCAGAATTCGCACGAGAAAGATCCGAACTCCGAAAAAAACAAATCGAAATATCAGAACTTCAACTTAACGAAAAAGTTAATTGCTGGCGAGATATAGCATTACTAAAAAAAGAAATGCGAGAAAGTTCAAAAGAATTAAATGAAAAGAAAAACCGAGCGGATATGCTTGGAAGAATTTTAACTGAATAATGAATCAACGCCCTCTCACAATCGAAGAAATTTGTAACAAACTTCGACCAATTTTTGGAAAGAAAATCGACGAGATATATCTCCAGTATACCATAGCAGACGGACGAGAAGAGAAAGAAGAATTCGTTCATATCTTAAACACGCTCTACCAAAAACACCTAAACCAACTTCTCGACAAAAGTGTCCTACTCGAACCTCCAAAAGAAGGACAAATAAACGGGACATACGAACTCGCAACAATATCTTACGCGCAAAAAAAACTCTTCCCATTTACATTAAGAGAACAAGACTGGCCAAGACACATTTGTATCACAGGAATGTCCGGCTCCGGAAAAACAACATTTGCATTCAAGATAATTGAAGCATTAAATGCTCACAAAAAACCTTACTTAATTTTCGATTGGAAGAAATCTTTTCGTTCTCTTTCAGCAGAAGACAACGCAATTATAACATTCACCGTCGGAAACGAAAAGGTGACAAACCTATTTAAAACAAATATCAACCAACCTCCGAAAAATGTCGCACCAAAAGAATGGATAAACGTTCTCTCAGATTTCCTAACAGAAGCATTTTCCGCGTCATTTGGAGTCCACAAGGTCATACTAGAAACACTAGACGAAGCATTCAAAGAATGGGGAATCTATCACAACTCAAAAAATTATCCAACGTGGAACCATATCAAATGGAGACTCCAAGAAAAATTAGAAAAAGCCAACAACCGAGAATCCGGATGGATTGAATCCGCACTTAGAATCGCAACCGTTTTAACATTTGGAGAATTTGGAAAAACCCTAAATTACAAAGGTAAGGACTCTTTCACTGTGGAAGAACTCTTAGATAGAAAGGTCGTCATGGAGCTAAACTCGTTAGGAGGAATCGAAAAAACCGTGTTCTGCGAATTCATATTAACTTACATCTACAAATTAAAAAAAGCCAAACAAAATCAGGCAGACTTTAAATTCGACCACGCAATCATAGTAGACGAAGCCCATAACATATTCCTAAAAAAACCGACCAACTTCACAAACGAAACAACAACCGACATGATATACAGAGAAATGCGAGAATACGGAACATCCCTAATCTGTCTCGATCAACACATCTCAAAACTTTCCGACACGGTCAAAGGAAACTCTGCCACAAATATAGCATTCCAACAGCAACTTCCACAAGACATCAGCGACATCAGCGACATCATGAGCCTCAGAGAAAACCGACAATATTTTTCACAACTCCCCGTCGGGAACGCAATCGTAAAACTCGCAGAACGATACACCCAGCCATTCTTAATTGAGGTCCCATATGTAAACATGCGAACGAAAAACGTCACAAACCAAGAGGTAATTTCTAGAATGCAATCACTAATTCTGAATAAAAATTATAAAGAAAAAAAGGACCCAGAATTCAACAAACAAATTGAAGAGCCTTCATTGAAACCTAGAAAAAAACATATAACATCAGTCAAACTAACCGAAGGACAAAAATTAATTTACGACTACATCAAGGCGCACTTAGAAGCCGGTATACCACTGGAGCAAATTAAACAAATATTAGAAAAATCCAAAATTCAAGGGAACTACACTTCAGATGATATATCAAAAGCAATAAGTCTAATCCCAAAAGACCGATCGATCGATAAAGAATCAACCGACGAAGAAAAATCTTTCCTGAACTTTCTCCAAGAAAATCCAAACCATAACCTAGCAACAACCCAGGTATACAAACAAATCGGACTTTCCGCAAGAAAGGGAACAAATATAAAGAAGAAACTAGAAGGAAAAGGATTAATAAAAATCGAAGAAATAAAATACGAAAAAGGCTGGAAAAAAATAATCCAACTAGCTTAACAATTCATGCTTATACAAAAAAATCCACAACAAAAACAAAACCAGAAATGACAATTCGAGTTCAACCCGAATTCAACAACCCTCAAGAAACGTGGACAAAGAAAAACCTCACGGAAAACCAAAATTTTCCAAAAAAATTATAGACTCGTCTATGACAAAAGTCTTAAAAATATATCGAAATATCTAAAAAAGGATATTCCACAACCAATTCTAAAGAAAGGAGAACTAAATGAAAAAAACGTTAATCTTATTTGTTTTAATTTTCACAGCAACAACAGTTCGGGGTGCCGAAGTTATAGTCGATTATTCTAATTCTTTGAACACCGAGGCGAACATTCTTAGTCTTAACAATATACATGCTGTTTATACATTTACCACAGAAGGCACAAAGAGAATAATGGGGAAACCAAGAAATTTCTTTTTTAGGGGTTTAGAAATAGGGTTAAGCGGTATCCTCGCAAGCAAGCTACACAAAATCGGGCACGAGGGCGCTCACGCTTTTTCCGCGGAAGAAAACGGAGCATGGAAAACTAAAATTTTTCTAGACCACTGCACGTATTGGGGCGACTTCAGCAACCAAGACTATGTTAAAATCAGTATGGCTGGATTAAATTGGGAAAACAAATCAGCTGAGAATAGTATTGTTCGAAGCATTGGAAAAGAAATGTCCGCTACCGAACTTCTCTGGTTTGGAATTAATCAACAATGTCTTGTAACAACTTCATTATTTAATACAGACAAATTAGAAAATTATTCAAATCCTAGAAAGGACAGCAATGATTTAGTGAAATGGATAATGTATTTAGGGGATTCCGAAGACATCAGGGAAAAACTTTATACCGATATCAGGAGAGGCGCAATGTGGCAATCACTCGGACTCTTCGTCCCCGCCTATTATGGTCTTAATTATTGGGTAACCGGAGAAGAAAAGACCATGCCTAATTTCTGGGCAAACCCGCAATGCGACATGACAGACACCGGAATGCTTTACGCTCTAGGAATTTGGTATAAAACCGAAAAGAATTTCGTCATTCATGCCCGTCCCGGATATGGCGTAAACAGAAATGACGATGAATCAATAATGTCTCTTGAATTAGGAATTTCCGGATTCAAGATAACCGAAAAAATCGAAGGAAGTCTTAAATGTGGCTTTTCCAAAACTCTAAACGATTCTTATTCAGTAGAAGCCTCAGTTGAAAAATCTTTCACCCCTAATTTCGCAGTAGGAATTAGCGGCAATTACTATAGTGGTTATCATAGGGAAAATCCCTCCTCTGACGAATCGTGGGGAAAAGCCTCACTATTTTGCAAATTCATTTTTTAGTAAACTATTAAACTTAGAAAGGAGAAAATCATGGATACACGAATGTTAGCCTTAGCAGTAATCGCGTTCATCGGACTTACTTTTTCAATTATCAATCTTGCAAAACCGAATGGATGGGCGAGCAGACTCACACCCGTCATAATCCTCACGGTAATTGCACTTTCCGGTTTCTTCGCGAGTTCCATCGTGGAACTCTGGAATCAGATAACCCTAAACCCCAACATTCCCTCGACATGTCGATTTGGGATTGTGCCTTTGTTTGTAATAGCTTTTTGCTTCATCGGACCTACCGCAATTACTATAGCATACCGAAAGCAGAAAGCTATTTACATTACAACAAAAGTGGGATTAGATTCCGGATTATACATCGGACTAATCATAGGATTATTTTCAGCAATAATCATCGGAACTGCTACCGGATTCCTTAATGGGTTGAGTGAATTGACAATCCTTAATCAACAAATTTTCGGTCCAATTGTCGGGCTAATTTTCGGATATGGCATAAGAGCATTTGCTGGACATATAAATGAACTCAACTAATAACTTAATAAGAGGAGGGAAAACTTATGCCAACAATTACGTTGCCCGCATTGGCTTTTTCAATCATAGCCATCATAATCATTCTTTCCATAATCTATGATTTTATAAAATCAGATGGACGAGAAAGTAAAATCCGCTTTATTCTGGTCTTTATATCAATTGCATTCTCTATCTTATTCCTCATCTTTATTGTAGGCTTTGGGGATACCTAAAATCAGTGAAACCTGCTGAGTCATTATACCAATTGGGAGTTGTCCCACCATTTATAATATTTTACCTTCTGATGAGCTTAAATGCCGTTGCCATCGCAAAATGGAAAAATGAAGGTAATTACCTCAGACCGGTGAGAGGACTGCATTCTGGATTACAGACGGGATTCTTATTGGGATTGTTCTTGGGAGTGGTCTCGTGGATTGTTATGGGATTCTCTGGTAAATCGGAAGCTATACCTTCGGGAGCCACGCTTGAAGCGTTAATCATTTGTACAGGTATCGGATTAAGCCTTGGATACATCTTTGGAGTAATTTACGGATTCAAGGCCGAATTCAGAGATTATCTCTAACAAGAAAGGAGGAATCATGAACACATACATTTCACCGGTATTAGGTTTTTCAACTATAGCTGGTATAATCATAATCATAATTTTTGGATTTATAAAATCAAAGGGATGGGAAAACAAAGAGAGATTCATCATGGTTCCCGCAATGATTGCATTCTCTATTTTATTCATTGCTTTCATTGTAGGTTTCTGGAATTATTTAGGTCTTGAAAAACCTGCTGATTCGATATACCAGTTGAGTATCATCCTGCTTTTCATAATCGCTTACCTTCTATTGGGAGAAACCCTCATCGACATCGTGAAGTGGAAAAAAGAAAAAGACTTCCTCAAAGTAGAAGGTGGACTGGTTTCTGGATTGTACGGAGGGCTAATCGGAGGGCTAATCGGAGCAATTGCTATTGAATATCCTACTAAACCGGGATCTATTTTTGATACATTAATTCTCTGCCAGATTATTAGCCTGCCCATCGGATATCTCATCGGAGCAACTTTCGGGCTCATACTTGAATTCAGGGACTAGCCCTCAACAAGAAAGGAGAAACCATGAATAAATATATGTTAGCTTTAATGATAATCGCATTCGCTGGAGCCCTTTTTTCAATCATCGGTTTCATAAAATCAAATGGGTTAGCGAGCAAATTTCGCTTTTTTCTAATCCTCGCAACAACTATACTCTCTATACTCTTCACTGATTTTATCGTAGGCTTCTGGGATTACATAGGTCTCAAAAAAACTGCTGATTCGGCATACCAACTGGGGATTCTCCCTTTATTTATAATTGATTATTTTCTAATGAGCTTAGTCCCTATCACCATCGCGGCATACCGAAAAAAGGGATTCCATTCTATTAAAACAGTGGGAGGACTAACTGTTGGATTAGGCAAGGGATTGATTGGGGGATTCGCTATAGGAATAATCGCTGGGGTTGCCGTATGGGTAAGCGACATAGGGCTATTCGATAAATTTGATAGGGGAATAACCTTAATTGAAATGCTAATTGTCTGTCCGCTTGTTGGACTACTTGGTGGATATATTTTCGGGACATCTTTGGGCTATAGGAATGAATTCAAACCTTAATGAGAAAGGAGCGCACGTATGCGGACACCAAAACCCGACGGAGGAAATTCCAGAAAGCATGTAACCAACAAAAGATGGTGGAAAAGGATGGCGAAGAGAAAAGATGGCTTCAAGAAACGTTTTTGATACGAAAATAAAAGGGGAATGCATATGGCTAGAAAGAAGAAGTCTAATGGGTCGAAGAAGAAAACTACGAAACACCCTAGTAATAGAAAGGGGAAAAGAAAGAAAAAATAGCTTTAAATGAAAGGAGAAAATAATGAAAAAACGAATATTTTTCGCTACCGCCACAATCCTCTTCACATTTTTTAACATCGCATACGCAGCAGGAAACAGCACACAGAAAGTGCTTGCCTACTTCGTAGCTATGCTTATATTAGGTGCTGCCCTATTCTGCACAGGGTGGAGTATAAAAAAATTAATAAAGCACACTCAAATAACGCCAGATACTTGTATATGGATTGGCACTTTCATCATCGCTACAATCCTTTTTATCTCCATTCTTGTATTTTGAATTATTTCTAACTAGAGAAAGAAACCCCGCGAATTAATTGAGGTTTCTTTCTCTAGTTTTTTTTTTTGCCAAAACCTATATACTCTAATATACCATATTACAACATATATATCAAACAACAACAATCAAGCCCTCGAATAAACCTCATGCGCCCGATTCGAAATCCTCCAACGCATCCTCTTCAAATAACTAACCCCATTAGAATTCTTCTCAACCCGAACGACCAACCCCCTCTTCTCCAACCCCAACAACAACCTCTTCACAAATTCCTCGTCCCGCGCAAGCTCCCTCGCAACATCGACAGTAAAAACCAACTTAGGAAAAACCCCATACAGATAAAACAAAATCTGCTCTGATATCTTCTCCACCTTCTCATTCGAAATTGTTGGCATCCTAAACCAAAACATCTGCGTCTTATATTCTTTACCCTAAAAAAATTTCCCTCAACCTATATGCTCCAATATACCATATTACAACATATATACCCATTTTTATACTCAACATTTATATATTGCAAATACCAATCATCCTCATGGGTGAAAAATTCATAGCATGGTTGTCCGACCTCTCTAAAGCCGACTTAAACCTCGCAGGAGGGAAAGGCGCAAACCTCGGAGAGATGTATAACTCGGAATTCCCCGTCCCACAAGCCTTCGCTGTCACGACCGACGCATTCTTCTTATTCTTAAAAGAAGCGAAACTCGAACAGCCAATAAAAGACGTTCTCCATCAAATTGACGTCGACAATACAGAGGATTTACAAAACAAATCCCAAGAAATCCGAGACATGGTTACGAATGCCGAAATGCCAAAGAAATTAGAAACTGAAATACTAGAAGCATACGACCACTTTAATGTAGACTTAGGTGGGATTCAAGACTCACCTGGAGCGTTGGCAATTTTAAAATCAGCACGAGAACCGGTTTTCGTATCAGTCAGAAGTTCAGCAACGGCAGAAGACTTAGGCGACGCTTCATTCGCAGGACAACAATCTTCTTTCATCAACATCAAAGGAAACCCAGAACTAATCAAAAAAGTAAAAGAATGCTTCGCCTCAATCTTCACAGCGAGGTCAATCTATTACCGAAAAAAAAAAGGATTTGATGAATTAGTGGGAATCGCAGCAATCGTGCAAAAAATGATTAACTCCGACAAATCTGGTGTCATGTTTTCTAAAAATCCGGTTAAAAATAATGAAGAAATTTTAATTGAAGCAGTCTTCGGGCAGGGTGAAGGAATCGTATCAGGAACAATCAAGCCGGACCAATACACCCTAACAAGAAATTTCGAAATCTTAGAAGAACACGTTGCTGACAAAAAACTCGCAATCGTAAGAACCGCGGGAGGAGAAACGAAAACAGTAACGCTAACCCCAGAAAAATCCAACGAACGAGTTCTAAAAACTCACGAGCTAAAACAACTAGCCGAATTCGCAATCAAATTGGAAACACACTACGACAAACCACAAGATATTGAGTTCGCAATAGAAAACGGAACAATCTACATTTTACAAACTCGTCCAATCACGACGCTAAAAGACATGTCCCAGGAAAAACCACAAGCGGAACTCGATGGACAGGTAATAACTGAAGGCATGCCAGCTTCCCCAGGAATAGCTTCTGGTGTAGTAAAAATAATTCACTCTATGGATGATTTAGGAAAAATCAAAAACGGCGACATCTTAGTAACGACAATGACAAACCCAGACATGGTAGTCTCAATGCAAAAAGCCGCAGCAATTTTAACATCAGAAGGAGGCGTTACGGCACATGCGGCAATCGTCTCACGTGAAATGGGAATTCCAGCAATCGTCGGAGCACAAAATGCATTAGAAGTTTTAAAAGATGGTGATGAAATAACAGTTGATGGATACACGGGGAAAGTTTTCGCAGGAAAAGCCGAGAACAAATCGGTCAAAATCCTGCCAATCGTCCCAACAAAAACCAAAATCAAAGTCCTAGTTGACCTCCCACAATTTGCTGGACGAGCCGCAAAAACAGAAGCAACAGGAGTTGGACTCGTCAGACTAGAAGGACTAATCGCAACATCAGGAAAACATCCACTAGCATATGAAAATGAGAACAAATTAGATGATTACAAAAACATGTTAAAAGAAGGATTGGGAAAAATAGCAGAAACCTTCGTCGGAAAACCAATCTGGGTAAGATCCTCTGACATAAGAAGCGACGAATATTCAAACTTAGAAGGTGCACCAAAAGAAATCGAGAAAAATCCAATGCTCGGCGACCACGGAATCAGGTTTTCGTTGAAACATCCAGGAATTTTTAAAGCAGAACTTCAGGCCATGAAAGAACTCGCAGACAATGGTCACAAATTCGGAGTGATGTTTCCGCAAATTATTTCCGTCGACGAAGTCAAACAAGCAAGAAATATCTTCAACGAACTACAAATCCACAACGTCGCATTCGGAGTCATGATTGAAACGCCAGCCTCAACAATTTTAATAAAAGATATCTGTGAAGCAGGAATCGATTTCATCTCATTCGGAACAAACGACCTGACACAATATACTCTCGCAATCGACCGAGGAAACGAAGATGTTCAAGACCTTTACAACGAAACAAACTGGGCAGTCCTAAAACAAATCAGCAGAGTAATCCGAGAATGTAAAAAACACGGAGTGGAAACTTCAATATGCGGACAGGCAGGAAGTAAGCCAGAGATGGTAGAATTTTTAGTAAAACAAGGAATAGACTCAATTTCTGTAAATGCCGACGCTGCAAAGGAAATATCCGAATTAGTGCAAAGGTTGGAAAGAGAATCTCAAGGGGAACATGGTGAGGAGCATAGGGAAGAACATTCTGACTAATTTGTTACTACTTCTAAGATACATCAGAATGGAAAGGTTTATATAGTTTAATGTCTTACATTTGTTATGACAAAAAAGAAACCAAAACCAAACCTCAAAGAAATAAAAAAACACGCACAACTATTCGGAAACCTAAGCGAAGTAAACAAAATACCATCTGGACATCAACAACTTAATCCATATCTGGACTACCTAAAAAGAGAGGAAGGAATATCAGAAGAAGAATCCTCAGCTCAAAGAAACTTACTACTACACGACACATCACAGATAGGAGGATATGTAACCGGATATCTAGTAAAACATCAGGACAAATTAATCGAAGAAGTCTCAAAGAATCCAAGAACCGTACTATCAAAACTAGAAGAACAAGCACTGACACAAATGGCGATACCACACATAGGAGACGATGATTATAAAACAAAAATTGAAATATTGCAAAGCGGAGAATCTTCCTATATTGGAAACGCAGTAATGGGATTATATGAAAGTGAATCATGGCAACGAGTAGTATCAAATGCCTCTTCGACAGCACTAAAAGATACATTAGAAAAAGAATTGACAAGAGACAGAACAAAGCATATGGTAAACGATTTAGGATTAGACCCGAAAACAGGAAAAATCAACAAAAAGAAAACAGCAGAGTATTTGGCTCCAAAAATAACCACGAACGAAGATAAGCTACAAATAGGATTGACATACGCCAATCAAAAATAATTTTACCTCTTAGCCCTTTCCTCAATCGAAACATCAACCAATCTAGCCATCTCACCCAAAAAATCATCCGTCATCTCAAACCACTCATCCAGTTCTTTACCCTTAACCTTAACCCTCTCTCCGTGTGCAAATTCCTTCGCCACGCCATGAATATCCTCATAATGCTTCACATACTTTTTCTTCAACATCTTCTTCCCAACAAAATGCTCCATCATAACCTTCCCAATATCCTCAGGACTGGCCGGCATCACACCAGCAGAAATCAAAGCCGCATGTGCAGAATCAACCATCGTCCAATACAACCCATCCACAACTGCCATCATTGACTGCCGAGCCCGAGACATATGTCCAGGAGCCCTCTGTAAAAGTGTATAAATCGACTCCGGCGTCGAACGAATCTTCCCCTGTTTCAACAAAATCCGAAGCGGATTAAAAAACCCGCCAAAATCAACCAACGCATCTCCATATCTCAAAACATTAATTACAACCGGGTCTCCCCTCATCATGTCGTCCCACCACGTCGACAACTTCACCGTATTCACATGCAACGACTTCCGATAAGGATTCCTAACAATAAGCTTCCTCAACTCCTCACGATACCATGCAATTAACTCTTCATCCCAACGAATCGATACATCGTCAATAATCACAATAATATCAATATCAGAACTGGGCGTAGAAACTTTTTTCGCCGACGAGCCAAACAAAACAATCGACTTAATCATCTGGTCAAATTTATCATAAACTTTCATCGCAAAATCACTCGCAATCTCACGCTCCCCAGCAATCTTCATAGTAAGTGAATTTTTAGCACTAACTTTTTTAACAACAGGCTTCTTTTTGACAGGCTTCTTGGCAGCAGCTTCTTTGGCAACTTTCGTTTTGACGATTTTTTCAACAGCCTTATTTTCCATCTCTTTTATTCACCATAAAATGAAAATACAATTATCCTCACCTTACTTTTACTAATAAACAGTAACTATATTTTATAAATATGACTGTCTCACTCAAGCCATCGGAGCCCCACCAAACCTCGACTGCCCACCAGGCATCTGTCCCCCCAACTCAACCGGCATCGTAGTAAACCCAGCACCAAAATAAGAATGATGTATATCCGGATTCAGTGTCCCATACCCGCCGAAATAAGCCCCTTGCATACCAATCGTCTGATTCCAAGTCGGACCGTTTTTCATCCCATAAATCGGCGAAGCAAAAGCAGCCATCGTCATCGAATGCGGAGCCACCTTAAAATGTTGTATCATCGCCGGAGCCTCAACAATTTTCCTCATCTCGTCAAACCTCCCAGTCTTCTCCATCTCCATCAAAATTTTCTTAATCGGAACATTCCCCATCCCAGGCATCAAATGCGTATCGGCATAACCAAAATTATCCGTCAAATGAATATGTTTCACCATCGATTTGTCCTTTGTAATTACCTTCGTCTGCTCAACAACATCATCCTCCGTAAACCCCTTCTTCCTCATAATATTCAAATGCCCAACATCCCAAGTCACACCCAGTTTCTTCTTCGCTAACTTCTCCGCATTACCCTCACTCATACCCTTATCAACCAAATGCCCAACAAAATTCTCTCTCGACTTTTCAACTAACTCCTTCATGCCCTCCGCCCGCGAAAACGCCATACCTTGATACATATTCTCAATAGCCAAAACCGGCGCCTTATCCTTAAACTCATCATAAGACCTCGCAGCCAAATTCCCAAAAGTCTTCGCGGCTTTATCCATGGCGAAATCTTCACTCATCTTAAACACGCCAGGAGTTTTCTCACGAGTAATCCGCTTTAACTCATTTAACGAATCATTAAGAAGCGCCTGTTTCTTGACCGGACCCCAAATATTAATCCCCGTCTTCCCCTTTCCCAAAGGAATAGTATTATGAGCATCCTCAAGTTTCTCAGAATAAACCTCTGACAACTTCTTCAAATCCTTTTTCTGACCCTCCGTCCCATATTTATACGCCTGATTAAAAGCCCCAACAAAAGCCAATTCCGCATTATTCATAAAAAGTCCAGCATTCCTTATTTTATTATAATCACCAACCTGTCCTGTCTCCGCATCAAACTTTTGCAATGGCTTCAAACTCTTGCCGTCCTCACCAACCCCATAAATTTCATTCGTTCCCTCAACAATAATCGCATTCTCATACTCTCCCAAATTCATTGGCGCCGCTCCCATAATTTCACTAGCATGTTTACTCATCTGTGCAACCTCCGTCAACTTATTCTCCCACTCCCCGTTATTCATACTATTAATATTGCCCTCTGCAGTAAACAAACTTCCCTTTTCTCCTTTTATAAAATCATATTTAGGGCTCCCATCTTTATTCCTTCCAACAACATTTCCGCCTTTTTCCAATAATCCGGGTGCCTCGGGTCTAAATTTAAACTCTCTTTTAACCTCAGCCATCTGCCCAGTCTCCTGATTAATCGCAATCCCCTTCTCCATAACAAACTTATCCTCACCAGCCTTCTCATCGCCAGGCCTCCATTCCGCACCAGGCGCCCCATTTGAAGCATGAAAAACAATCGGCAAATTCCCACTCGGGTCCAAAACCTGCGCCTTCTCAATAGCATCAAACATCCTTCTCTCATTATCCGCCCTAGCATCAGACGTCCACCCTTTTTCGCCAAAGCCAGCCGGATCCAACAACGGCCCATGCACCGACGGTTTAACCCCAGTCAACTTCATCAACGCCTTCATCTCCTTAAAATGCTGCTTCGGAATAGTCTCAGCAACATCAGGCTGCAACATCGTCACCTCAAAAGCTTTCGCCCCATGCTTAACTGCATTTATAGTATCCTGAAGTTGGTTCGCAGTTTGTGCCGACCCAGGAAAACCCAACTGCGCGGCGCTCATCTTATACCCAGTCAAATTCCCATAATCCGAATCAAAAGAAGAAGCACCTCCACTATAGAAACCCTCATAATTAACCATTTTCACCTAAAACTTTTAAGCGAAATCATTACTTAAATCTAACTAAATATCACCAAACTCTCTTACTCTCACGCTTTTTCTTTGCCTCTTCGTCAAAGAATCCAGCAATTTCCAAAGTCGACCTTTCCTTCCGCTCTTCCTCAATTTCAACAGAACTCTTAATGTCCGTCAAATCAACAGGACTATCATAATCAACCGAGACAGCTTTCTCTTTAGGGCCAGCCTCACTATTATACTTCCCTGAGTCATATGGTTCTCCAACATCACCTACCTCATAAGTTCCCACAGCCTCCTCTTTGTCAACATCTTTCGAAACAGAACCAGTCTCCGCATCAGCCATTTCCTCCAAAGCTCTATTAAGATTTCCCTCAGTTAAATTCAAATCCTCAACAACAGGCTCTTCATCTTTTTCAGAATCATCGGGCAACTCGCTTTCAACATTTCTCTCTTCCCAAAGACTATCTTCTAAAACAATAATCTTATCATCTTCAACAATTATACGCGGCAAATCATCCTTAGGTAATTCGCTCTCGTCAGTCATAACAAATCAAAGAAATCAAACTTTATTTATTTTTCTATATTAGACTAACACCTTTTCTCTTAGCCCCACTCTCTAAACCAGACTTACCACCTCTCCGCTTTTTTTTCTTCCCTCCATCCTCAGCAACCTTATAATTAACAACCCCTACCTTCTTCCCCCCTGAAATACCTACAGTATTATAAAAATCACTTTCGTCCTTCGTCCCCTCATTATTATTATATAAACTGGCAGATTTCCCACTGCCATACAAATCCCCAGCATCCGAAGAACCATATAAACCTCCCGAACCATTTCCATTCGCAGGCTCATAAGAAAAACCCACGTCCTCCTCTCCTTCAAAATTCTCAGACGCTTCCCATTCAACCACATCCTCTAAGCTTTCATTACTCCACCTTTCTTTGGTCTCACCGCGCGCCAACATAGTATCCCCAATCGAAAATTCCTTCTCCTCTTCCTCCACAAAATCTCCCTCTTCCCAATCACCCCTATCGACCACAGACTCATCCACACTAACTTCCTTCAGCTCGCCTTCCAGCTCTCTAATCTCCTTAACGCTCATAAAAATCAACAAAAAAACCCCATTTAATTATCTTACTAATCTACACAAATACAAACTATCCTCCTTCCTTCAAATCTTCAGCCACATCCGCATCATAATTATCAAAACCCAACCCAGGAGCCGAAGCCATCCCGTGCGCCTTCTTGTAAATATCATAAAGCGTGTAAAGCGTGCCAGCAGCCCCATCAATCGCATCTCCCCTCATCATTTTCTCATAAAAATCATCCTTCTTAATCTTCTCCGGCACCAATACCTCCCCCTCGGCCTTACTTTTCTTCTTCGTTTTCTTCTGCCCGAACATCCCGAACAACGCCGCAAAAGGATTAATATCATTCGTATTTTTCTTCGTCTCTTTCTTCTCTAAAGCCTCTCTCTCTTCCGGACTCTTCAAAAAATATTCCAAATCCTCCTTCATCTCCTCCAGCGCATCTCCCGCAACATCCATAGAAAATTCCATACTCTTCTCCAAATCCTCCTTCTCCAACAACTCCTTCGCCGCCGCCAACTCTTCATTATTCAAAGCATACGAATCAAAACTCACGTCGACAACGCCACCCATTCCGAAACCATAATCGCCCTTCTGCGTCACCCTCTGCGAAACATGCCCGCGATAAACCATCGTAATCATAACCACTTTATTATAGCCCCGTTTAACCTTGTGTTTCGCAAATCTATCCGGGTCAAGACCAACACTCTTCTTCCCAAACAACTGCAACTCGAACATCGTCGTAGAAAACGCATTAACCAAAGCCGCATGATTATCAAAACCCTTCTGCCTAAGTTTCTCCGCCGCAACCAAATACGGTTTCATCCACTGCGAATACAATTTCACAGTCTCAACCTGCGACTTCAAATAATTCCTCTCAATACTAAATCTCTTTCTAAGCTCTTTCTCCGAATAATCAACCCACTTCAAAAACTCACTAAGCCTAGGAACCAAAATCCTCATCACGCTGTCATTAATCAAGCCACCTTCTTCATCCGCATTCATTTTTTTGATATCCTCTTGCGAATTCGCCATCATAAACGCCTCCCTCAGGGTCGAAAACCCCATCTCCATAGTAGACATCTGATGAATTGCCCCACGCCCCTTCTTAATATCAACATTATCCAACCAAATCTGCTTCAACGCCAAAATCCCTTCTTCCTTCTTTTGTTTATCATCCGACTTCGCATCATCATAATGCGCCAACCTCAACTCAAACTCCTTCAAATCATAAATCAAATTCAAAACCGATTTCACAATCTGATTCATCCCGCCAAGAATCTTCATCCCCTCTTCCTGTAACTTCGTCGCCTTCATCCCCATCTCAGTGAAATTCCCCGACCCTGGAGACGCCATAAAATTATCAACAATCTTCTTCATATTCCCCCAGCCAATCTGCGCCGCAAAATCCAAAAGCCAATAATAAATCGTCTCCAACTGATTCTGTTGCGATTCAAAACTTAGAGTATGCGAAGAAACCCTCCCCTTAGAATCCATCCCCATCCCCGACAAACCACGCGAACCATGCACCGTATTCATCACGCTCCCAATCGCCCACCTAAAATCTTTCGCGGGCTCATCATCATCCAAAAAGGAAGCCTCTTTTTTAACACTCATAATAATATTCATCTCGAATACTATTTAATATTAACGCAAACCCCAGTTCACCAAGCCGCATGCCCAAACTGTACAAGTAAATCACAATCCGAATCCGGCAAATCACACGCCCCAAAACATTCCCCCAGCCAAATCAAAATTCTGGCTGAACTCTCGCTTTCTAAATAATCAACCAAGACTGGACCCCAAGGTTTCAACCCATCAGGCAACTGCAACAAAACGCTTTTCGCTCCGACTTTTTTAATTTCCGCGACAACTCGTTTTAATTCTAATTCATAATCTTTCTCCAAATTCACAAGTGTATAATTCATAAAAATCCGAAAGAACTCCCATTAAAAAATTTATCCATTTTCACCAATAACTCTACCACATAAAATATTAAAAATAACCTTGCCTCTTCTTCTATATGTCGGAAGCAATAGCTCTCAGTGATTATCTGAGAGAAAAATGGGAAGCAAACTATCAAGCAAAATCATGCCCCTTGATAAACAAAAATCCGGAATACCTGCCTTGCGGAGGATATGAGGACGAATGCCCGTATTGCTTAGTCGTAAAATATTTCAAAGAAGCAAAAACATCACTAACAAGATTAGCCCTAACCGGCTCTATGTAACTTTTCCAAACTTTTTTAAGCCAGCAACATCTCTTTTAACTATGACAATTCGCCAACCAATCGTAACAGTAGCGGGACACGTCGACCACGGCAAGACCTCAATCCTAGATAAAATTAGATGCACCTCTCTCCAAGAATGCGAAGCCGGTGGAATCACTCAAAAAATTTCATTCACGACTCTACCAAAAGAAATAATTGAGGAACGAGCAGAAACAACTTTAGACAAATTTAAAATTCCTTTAGAAATTCCGGGGCTTCTTTTTATTGACACACCGGGTCATGCTGCATTTACAAACATCCGAAAACGAGGCGGCTCACTAGCAGACATCGCAATCCTAGTAATCGACATCAACGACGGAATCAAACCACAAACTGCAGAAGTTCTCCAAATTCTCAAAGTAAACAAAACACCTTTCATCATCGCCCTAAACAAAATCGACAACATCTCCGGCTGGAAAACATCCCCAAACCTTCTCTCGCTCGAATCAATCGGAAACCAAGCAATGAACGTCAAGGAAAACTTCGAAGAAAAATTCTACACAATAATCGGGAGCTTACATTCCCACGGATTAGCCGCAGATATGTATTCCAAAATCGAAGACTTTACAAAATCAGTCGCAATCGTCCCATGCTCCGCCAAAACAGGAGAAGGGACGTCAGAAATCCTCGCAATGATAACTGCACTCTCACAAAAATTCCTGAAAGAAAGAATCCAGACCAAGAAACTCGGGAAAGGTGTAGTCTTAGAAGTCAAAAAAGACAAAGCAATGAATTTCCTAGAATGTATTCTCTACGACGGGAAACTATCCTCAACAGACAAAATAGCAATCGCCTCATTTGAAAAAACAATCCAAACCAAAATCAGAAATATCCAAGAGGCAAAGCCTCTCAACAAAGGATACGAAACAAAACAAGAAGTAAAAGCCGCAGCAGGGATAAAACTTCAAATCACATCTAAGGAAGAAATCCTACCAGGAATGCCTTTCCAAGTAATCACGGAGAAAAACACCATAGAAAAAATCACGAAAGAATTTGAAAAAGAAATCTCCGAAGAAATCAAAACTCAAAAAACGGGGATAGTAGCAAAAGCTGATTCACTCGGAAGCTTGGAAGCCCTACTTGTTTTGTTAAAAGAAAAACAAATTCGAGTTATCAAAGCGGGTATCGGGCCAATCTCCAAAAAAGACGTATACCTCGCGAATACGTTGGAAGAAGAAGACAAAATCATAATCGGTTTTAATGTGGAAACTTCAGAAGACATCGGGAATCTTGATGAGCTAAAGAAAATCAAAATATTAACAAGCGAAGTGGTTTACAAGTTACTAGAAGAATTAGAAGAATACAAAGCAAAAAAACTTCAAGAAATCGAAAGGAAAAAACTCGACGAACTTCCAACAATCTGCAAACTAACAGTTCTCGATTTCGTATTCCGAAACTCATCCCCCGCAGTCTTCGGCGTCAAAGTCCAAGCTGGCACACTCAAAAGCAGAGAAAGATTCATCAACCGCGACGATAAAAAAATCGGACAAATAAAAGAAATTCAAGACGATAAAAAATCAACCCGAGAAATCCGAGCTGGAAGAGAAGTCGCAATCTCAATTCCAGGTTTAAACTTCGAACGACAAATCACCATAGGCGAACACCTCTATACAAACCTATCCGAAACACAATTCCGAAAATTCAAGGAACATAAATCTATCCTAACCTCCGAAGAAAAATCAATTTTACAGGAAATCGCCCAAGTCAAACGAAGAACAAATACGACTTGGGGAATTTGAGACGAAGTGACTTGGAAAATTTTAGTGTGAATTACGAGTTAAAACCTCTATACATTCGATTCCAAACGAGCTCGGAGGGAATCGAACCCCCATCGCCAGGGCCGAAACCTGGTGTTCTATCCATTAAACTACGAGCTCTGAATACAGGGATAACTTGATTTGATTTTATAAGATTAACTGAGAGCTTAGGAGGGCGAGCAATTTGCGCGAATTTTTCTCAACAGAGTGATTAGAAAAATTTTAGTGTGAATTACGAGTTAGAACCCCCATCGCCAGGGCCGAAACCTGGTGTTCTATCCATTAAACTACGAGCTCTCGAATAAACAAACAACCATATCTGATTTTATAAGATTAACTGACGTAAGTTTTAAAAGCCACTTTGTTCTTTCTGCAATACGCTCCGTTAGTCTAGTGGCCAAGGATGCCGCCCTCTCAAGAGGTGGAAAACCCTCGTCGATGAGACAACGGTTTTATGTTCGCTTGAACAACCACTGAATCTCTCTAGAGATTCATTTGGAGAACGGCGGTGACCCGGGTTCAAATCCCGGACGGAGCGTTGAACGGTTTTGTTCACTTTTAGGGGCATATATTTTTCATTCCCGCTCAAGGTGTAGCCTGATTACGATATTCCCTAAAAATTTCTTTCTCCGCAAAATCACGTTCTACCTCTGGATTCCTAGAATTTTGAGCATGTCCATAAAACGCAACCCCCTCAGGGCCTTTAAGAACCATAGAAGTAAAACCCTTAGAATTATGTATCTTTCCAGAACCTATTTTTACCTTTCCCAATATAGATTCCAAATAAAGAATTCCCCCTTTCTCAATCCATTCATTTTGTATATCCATTTTATATCAATAACAAAGAACTTTAAAAGAATTATTATGATTAACTTTTCTCCAATTGAGGCATAACAAACTTCCGCACTACTATCGGTTGGGAGATTCTTCAAAAACTTATAAAATTCCACCCATGAGAATTACATATCTCCATCCATGGTGGACAGAGCGTTGAATTTTTCTTTGGTAAGATTTATTAAATAGTTACCACGTAAGATTATATGCTTAAGAGATTATTTAAATCAAATAATGAAAAAGTAGTGTTTTATTTATTGTTTGTAATTTTTATATTAACTGAAATAATTGACATTTCTTTGGATTACAAATTGGGTAATTCATTATTACATTCATTATTACAGCTTTTTCTCTTTCTCTTTCTCTTTGTTTTCACTTATAAGATTTTTCTGAGATATTCAAAGAAAAAGATGAATCGATTAATACCTGAGGAATTAATGGATATCTTAAAAATAATTAAAAATTCAGAACAGAAAGGAATTTTGGTTAATCAAAGAAAAATGAGGGAGACACTTAAAATAACAAAACCTACTCTTAAAAAAAGAGTCGATATCCTTATGGAATTACAGTACCTCTTTTTTGAAGAAAGAGGAAATCATAGGTATTTTAGAATCACGCCGCTGGGTCATTTACTTTTTAATTGAATTTTGCCCTTTCTTTACCTTTTATTTACCCTTTATTTATCCCTTATTTAAATATTAATTTTCCCGTTTATCTTGAGATGAAATTAAAAAATTTGAGGGAAAAGAACTCTAATAATCTGTCGTGTCTCATGGGGGGTGAGACTATGAAGATAGCGAAAGATGCTATGGTTAAGCCTGTATTTCTTTATCCGGAAGATAATGCTGAGCAAATTATAAAAAAACTGAAGAGGGAAGACACAAATGTTTGTATAGTTGTTACAAAAGACAGAAAGTTTATTGGGGAGATAGGTGTTGAAGATTTAATGAAGCTTTTTTTGCATCAGGTGAAGTACGAGCCCCTGGTTCAGATATTGAACATAGGTTATAGACGAGAGTTTCTGTATGTCCCTGCTAAAAAATTGATAAATAAACACAAGTCTACGGTATGGCTTCAAGACCCCATAAATAAAGTAATAGAACTAATTTATAAAGAAGGATTCAATTATATCCCTGTTTTAGACGAAAATAAAAAAGTTTTAGGTGTCGTGACTCCTAGTAGCTTGATTAGTTTTTTGCAAAACGAATAGGAGTAAACAACAATGGAAATTTTTATAGAACTTAGCATAATTATTGGGATAACTGTTTTTATTGCTGGGATAATGAGACTACTTAAACAGCCTTTAATAATCGGCTATATTCTTTCAGGAATAATTGTTAGTTCTTATTTTTTAGATATTGTTCAGTCAACAGAAACTATAAAAGTTTTTTCTCAGATAGGTATTGCATTACTTCTTTTTATTGTTGGCTTAAGTTTAAGTCCAAATGTTATAAGAGAAGTAGGAAAGGTTTCCGTAATAACTGGAATTGGTCAAATCGTTTTCACGTCTTTGTTCGGTTTTTTGATAAGTAAATTATTAGGATTTTCTGTAATTGTTTCTTTGTATATTGGTTTGGCTCTTGCATTTAGTAGCACAATTATAATTATGAAACTGCTATCAGATAAAAAAGATTTGGAAAAATTATACGGGAAAATTTCAATTGGTTTTTTGTTGGTCCAGGATGTTGTAGTGATAATTCTTTTAATGGTAATATCTTCTTTCTCTGGCAATCTAAGCTTGGAAAGTTTATCTCTTGTGAATGTTTTAAGCGGAATTTTGTTGATTGCAGGATTTGTTTTAATGAGTATTTACATTCTTCCAAGTTTGTCAAAATTCTTTGCTAAGTCACAGGAATTTCTGTTTTTATTTTCTGTTGGATGGGGACTTGGTTTAGCGGCACTATTCCACTATCTGGGTTTCTCTATGGAGATAGGTGCTTTAATTGCGGGGATTTCGCTTTCTATGTCTCCTTTCCACTATGAGATTAGTTCAAAAATGAGACCCCTGAGAGACTTTTTCATTATATTGTTTTTCATATTCTTAGGTTCTCAAATGGTTTTTGGAAATATAAATGAACTCATTATACCGGCAATAATCTTTTCGTTATTTATTTTAATTGGGAACCCCCTAATTGTTATGACTTTAATGGGAATTCTCGGCTATAAGAAAAAAACGGGATTCCAAGCAGGATTTACAGTGGCTCAAATAAGCGAGTTCTCTTTAATCCTTATGGCATTAGGAGTTAGTGTCGGACATTTGACGAATGAGATTCTATCTTTGGTGACTATTGTCGGGCTGATAACTATCTCTGGTTCAACATATCTAGTTTTATATTCTAATAAAATATATCCTTATCTATCTAAATATCTCTCTATATTCGAGAAAAAGAAAATTAGGGAAAAAGAGAAAGCGCCTAAGGACTATGATATTATTTTGTTTGGGTATAATCGAATTGGTTATGATCTTTTAAAATCGTTTAAAAAATTAAAAAAGAAATTTTTGGTAGTGGATTATAATCCTGAAACAATTCTTGAATTATCTTCGAAAGGAATCCCTCAAAGGTATGGCGATGTGGATGACGAGGAGTTTTTGAGTGAGTTAAATCTGGAGAGGACAAAAATGATTATATCTACAATCCCTGAAATTGAAACTAATCTGTTATTAATCAATAAAATTAGGCATATGAATAATGATGCGGTTATTATAGCCATAGCCCATAAAATTGAAAATGCAAAGATGCTGTATAATGCTGGAGCAACATATGTTATAATGCCTCATTTCTTGGGCGGAAGTCATGCTTCAATGATGATTGATAAACATGGGTTAAATTCTAAGAAATTTTTGAATGAAAAAAAGAAACACCTTAAACAATTAAAAGAAAAAGAAAGACTGGGGCACGAACATCCAGAAGTAGAAAGGAATAAATAGCTTAAAGCCCAAGAAAAGAAGAGCTTATGGGACATACAAATATTTTAATAAAAGTGAGAAAATCTAGAAAAAGTTATTCCTTAGTTTATCTTATGGTTATTGTAATTATTGGGACATTGGTTTATCTTAATAATAAGGGACTGACCATTCCAACAATCGCACTGATTATTTCGGGGGGATTTATTCTTCTTCTGATAAAATTTACAGAGGTTCATAGGATAAAGGATTGGTGGGCAATCACAGATTCTGCATTAATTCAAAGCCTTGGTTTAATTAACAAAAACATAAGGGAAGTAAGATTCTCATCTATCTCAGACATGGATATACACAAGCCCTTCTTTAAAAGATTTTTAAATTATGGCGATGTAAACATAAGGCTTTTCCTAAACGATACTTCGATAAACATGAAAGACATAAGCCGTCCAGAAAAATTCGTCGAAGCTTTTCAATCAATAATCTCTCAAAATAGGAGGAATAGCCATGGAATTGGGCAAGAATAATTATAAATATTATCAACAGCCACGTGAAAAGAAAAAGATTAGTAAAGAACTTTTAATTTTTTCTGGTTTTTTATTAGTGATTATTGTAATTATATTTACGACATTTTATGATGGGATGCCCATTACGGGGAAAGCCATTTCTTCTGTGAATCTTAACAATTCGGTTCAATTTTCTTCGGAATTAACTCGTCCTGATTTAAACCTCAAGGGAGAGTATTCTGAGATAAACATATCATTTAGCTCAAAAACAACAATCTATCTCGGAGAAAAAAGTTTTGCCTTTGACGACTCGAAAGAAAATAGTATGATTTTGAGCGATTTCTCTGGGAAGATTAAGATTGAGGGAGGAGGCGTAATTCTGGATGGCAGAGTTTCTGGGGCTAACTTAAATGGTCTTCCGATAAAAGAAAAGAACGATAAAAGAATAAAGGTATCTAGTGATTCAAAAATCTCTTACAGTTCAATCGACTTTAAAGAAAATTTGTTTTTAAAAAAATTAGACTATATAGCTTCTGGAGTGTTGTACGTAGGTGAAGAAAATCAGGATAGTATTAATTTAGATAAAGACCCCCTTGCTATATCTGACTATCTCGGCAAGTTAAAAATTATCGGAGAAACTTTATTTCTTGAAGGGTTTGCTGAGAATATAGATATCGAAGGGAATATAAAAAAGATAAGTATTTCTAAATAATTTTAACGGAAATTGTCGGGAGGTTCTATCTGTTTATTTTAACACTCTTTATAGCAAAACCAAAGCCACCGGAACCCCATCAATATCCATAATCCCCTCATCTTTCACAATCCCCAACTCCTTCGCCAGCCCGACAGATTTCTCTCCAACAAAATTAAACGTTGCATCCTCCCCGGCACACCTAATAATCTCATCCCGCGCCTTCCACTCATTTATCGCTTTCCCCTTAAAAAAATCCCCAGAGACATCCAAAACACGCTTACCATCAACCAACTTCCTCCCGAACACATCCGCATCACAAACCGCCACAACCCACCGATACGACTCATGAACCTTCAATAAAATATCATCCATAACACATACTCCCCAACTTACTTTAAAAAACCACCCAAAAAAATTAAAAAAATAGAGTCCTCGTTTCCCTAATCAACGAGGAATCTTAAAATCAAAATCTAAAAAGCTTTTGTAGCATCGCCGTCAGCTATAGCCTTTTCAGCATCAACTTTAGACATAATCCTACACATGCCACAATCACAGACAGAACAATTACCCTTAGCCATAAATCCGCCTCGAGAAGTCTTCGTCATCTTAGCAGGGACCTTCATGACCTTTTGAGCCTTACATTTCATGCATCTTCCTTCAATCGCCATTTTTTACCTCCATTTCAATTTATTTCTCCTTAAATCTTGTGAACCTCATTCTTATTACCACAAGCTAAACACCTAACAAACAACTTCCCGCCCTCTTCATCCAACTCAGTATCCGGCTTCCCACACTTCCCACAAATAACATACGTCTTCGCATACTTCGCAATTTTCTCATTAATATTCTTACTCGACAACTTCCGACTCAAAACCAACCGCTCCCCCTTAATCTCCCCCTGAATACCAAGCTCCTTCCCCAAAAACTTCAACAAATGCGTCGGACTCCGCCTCAAACAAGTCGCAACCTGCAAAAAATTCGAAATCACCGTCCGCACACCCTCATGATGTCCCTTAACCCGCATGACCTCAAACCGCCCCCCACACTCCTCACTAACCTCAACCTCCTTATACGCCGACTCCAACATCTCTTGATAATTCATAAATCCCTAAGACAATCCCCCTTTATAAGAATAACCACTCGTAAAATCCGACTATTCGCGATATTTTGAAAATGTTACTACCCTAAAGTTTATATATATAACTACCCTCATTCTTTCATAAAATACAACCACAACAAACACAAACAACAGCAACACAATCCATACGGATTTAGACATACAAGAAACGTGGTCGAATGGAATATCTCTATATTTAGGAAATAGATACAGAAAAAGGTATTCCGAAAGAAATAACTAGGTTTTACCTGGAAAATATAGTTGGAACTAACTCTAAATTAAAAATTAAATAATAAGGAGATATTATGAAAATTACAATGCACAACTATCAGAGAAAAGCTCATGTAAAAATTTGGAAGGCGTTTGTGCGCAAAAAAAGGGTTTTGGCGGTTATGGCAACAGGACTCGGGAAAACTATCGTGGCTGCATTTTGTGCTTTAACTCTTTTTAAAAAGAAAATAAGAAACGGAAAACGATGTAGAGTATTATTTCTTTGTCATGACAATGGCATACTTGAACAGTCGGTAGAGGAATTTAGAAAGGTGTTGGGCAAAAAGTATTCTTTCGGCATATTTCATGGGCAGGAGAAAGTGTACGATGAAGTGGACGTATTATTTGCTTCGTTCCAAACTCTTGGTGGGAATAAAAACAGGGACGGTTGGAAAGAGGCGTTTTTGGAAGATGAGTTTGATTTTGTTATTGTTGACGAATCTCATCATAGCCACGCGGGGACTTACAAGCCTGTTATTGATTATTTTAAGCCGAGGTATTTACTTGGTATAACCGCTACGCCCGATAGAATGGACAAAAAGAATATCCGAGAAATATTTGGGAAGGAGGTTGTTAACTATCCGCTAGAAAAGGCTATCGCAAAAGGATGGCTTACTTTTATTGAATATCAGATTATAACGGATAACCTTAACACTCCGGCACTTCAGAAACTAGCTCGAGAGGTTTTGCACGGGAACAAGCGTGTTTCGATAAAGCAACTCAATGAGACTATTTTTGTCAAAGTTAGAGACGAAGAGATTGCCAAAAGAATTATGGAACACGGCAAGAAAACTCTAATATTTTGCGAAAGTATCCTCCATACGAAAAATTTCCAACCATTCATTCCCGGTTCAGAGATTTGCCATTCTAAAAGGTCCTATAGAGAAAACCAGAAGGTGTTGCAGAAATTCAGAGATGGGAAAACTCAATATGTGCTGTCCGTCAATAAGTTTAACGAGGGTATCGATATACCTGATGTCGAACTGGTTGTATTTTTGAGGTGCACCGATTCTGAGACTGTTTTCTGGCAGCAGCTTGGTAGAGGCTTGCGAAAGATTCCGGGGAAGAAGAAAGTTGTTGTTCTTGATTTCGTGGCCAACTGTGATCGCGTTGCTATGATTAAGGATTTGACAAAAAGAGTGGAGGGAGGTTCCGAGGGAGGTTTTATGAAGGACGCACTTTACCTTTCAGGGAAGACGTTTAAGTTCGTTTTTAGCGAGGAGTTTCGCGAAATTGCCGATATTATTAACAAGATAAAGCTGAAGAGGCGGATTTCTGATATCCCTGAACTTGCAGCGGAATACATGGCTCCGCCGAAGAATTTGTTGCCTGCTGAGGATGTTGTGGCGGGAACGAATAAAAAGGTGTGGTGGAAATGTTCGAAGTGTGGATATGAACGAAAGATATCTGGTAACAGTCGCATTAAACGCAAGAAAGGTTGTCTAGCTTGTGTGGGCAGGGTTGTGACAGAAAATAATAATTTATCTGTTACCCATCCTGAACTTGCAAGAGAATATATGGCTCCGCCGAAGAATAAGCTTCCTGCTAATGAGGTTTTGGCTGGGACGAACGACAAGGTGTGGTGGAAATGTTTGAAGTGTGGACATGAGTGGAAAGCCGCTGGTAATAATCGCGCTCGAGGCAAGGGCTGCCCAAAATGGCGCAATCACAAAAAACAATAAGAAAGGAGCATGGCTTTTCTATTCTTGCAGAAGACTTTTATCTGCAAGAATAGAGGCTATGAATTTTTTTTGGTCTTAATGTATATGGTGCAATATAGTATATTGGAGTATATAGGTTGAAGTGTGTTTTTATTTCTCCTTACACAGCTATAATGATTTTGTATAGAAAAAATTAATCAGCAAAACGTTTACCAAGACCATTAGGAAGACTCTTAGTAATAAACTTTATTATTTTATTTACCATTTCTTCAAGATTATCAATCCTATCTTCTACGTCCCCCATCCCAGAACTCGTTTCACTTGTTTTATCTTCTAGAGAAATAATTTTTATTGTTAAATTTTCGACTTGTTCTTTCCAAGTCTTGTATCTTTGTTCGTGTTTGTATGGGTCTATCTTTGTCATGTAGCTTATAGCAAAAATGCTATTTTAAGCAACTTGTAGGTAAACATATACACACCCTAATTCGGTCAAAAAGGTAGAACGCCCCAACCGCCGTGACTGGAGACGTGTGATTTTGGTGGGTGAACAAATTAATATAATACTAATTTTTAACATCTTCTAACTCTAGCTTAAAAATAGCTTTTTTAAAAGATACTTCTGGTAACATTTTTAATCCAAATTGAAGCTTATTATCAATATTTTGACCTAGGATAATTCCCCTTACTTTTTGATTGTCCTTACATAATCTCTCTTTTACCCAGCCCATGTATCTTAATATCTGACCCAGAGAACTATCATGAGTATTTTTTCCAACTTTTAATTCTATTACTACAAAATCCCCTTTTTTATCTATAGCTAAAAAATCCATTATTCCAACTTCTTGGGTATCAAAATGTCCGTAATTATTTTCTTGATATTCTTTATCGAAATAATTTAAATCTTCAAAGTAAATATTAAAATTCCTAGAAACTAATGTTTGAAAATGTTGAACCTCAAGCAAATCTATGTCTTTTCTTTCGCAGTTGTTTCCCAAAACTTTTTTCTCTACCCTACTTTCTTTATCTATGTAGTAATAAAGTAATTTTTCGAATTTTAGATTGTTGCACCTATCTTCTATTTTATTTTTTGCTAAAATTAATTTATAATTATTTCTTAGAAACAGTTCAACTCCATAATTATTTGAAGAATAATTATCATATAATAAATTCAAAAATTTATCCTGATGGGAATATAAAGGGATAAATGTTTCTGGGAAGAATATACAAAGAATTTTTCCAATCAATGCTCTACCTACACCTTTCAATTTATTAGAATCTCTAATTATTTCTTTTGATACCTCAGTAAGATTCCCATCTTTTTTATAAAAAATATTTAAGTCATCCTTTAGGGAAATAATTTTTAGAATTAGGCTTCTTACTCTTAAAAAGTCCTCATAATATCCGAACTTATAATTAGACCCTCCCCTTATACTTCCCCATGATTGAGTTTTATGTTCTAATTCATAAGAGAAGACCCCCTCCTTTTTTCCAAGTCCCATATAATATTGTTCTTTGGTCATATTTGATATAAAGTTTTTATCAAATTTTTTAAGAAAATTATTTCTTTCGATTAGGGCATTTTCATTATAAATTATAAATTCACTTTCAAATTCTTTGGAGTTATAACAATCTTCAAGTTCTTCAATTAAATCTGGATTTAAATTCAATTTTTCCATATGATTAATTAGATGCCATTACTTAATAATCTTTCTAAACCTTCTCAACTAGTTTATCAATCCGTCACCCATAAGTGGACCGACAAGATTTAAATAAAACATCCATCGCACACAAGACCATGATACGAGGTCAAGAGAAGCATAATAAATTGTATCTTAAATGGAAAGAAAAATGTGCCAAAGAGATTCCAGGGATTAGTAAAGCTAACTCAAAAATTATTCTAAATTATATCAACGATATGGAATACGGATTAAACATCGGAAGAAGCAGTAAGAAGGGTGGACGGAGTTATAATAGGCTTTATAATCTTCAGCAGAGGATGATTTTTATTACAAAAAAATTAGAGAAAACTTATAACATTATGGACTTAGCGAAACTTGAGGAAAGATACCTTCATGAATTTTTTACAGGGATGAGAACGGGCGAGGTGAGGAGAGTGGATGGAGGAATTTATCGAGACCCTGCAAATTTTGTTAAGATTCTAAAAGCATTTTGGCACTGGCATCAAAAAGTCAATCGGAAAAAGGGGATTGAAATATATGACATAACTCAAGACCTAGATACAAGTGTTAGAAAACCTAAATGGGTTTATTTAACCGAAGAGAAAATAAGAAAACTTCATGACAAGGCAATTTATTATTACAAAGTCTTAATTATGTTTTTATTTGACACAGGAATTCGAGCCCCAAGTGAATTAAGAAATATTAAAGTTTCAGATCTTCGAAATAATTGTAAAGAATTGACCATCAGAGACGAGATAAGCAAAACCTTTGGAAGAAGAATAAAATTGATGATTTCTTCAGATATTATTAAGAATTATATCAGAAATGAATCCTTAAAAAAAGATGATTATCTTTTTAACCGAAAGGCACAAACAATGAACCAGTATCTACAAAGGCTTTCTAAGAGAGTGTTAGGAGATGATGAAAGTCCTGCGGGACAAAAATATTCAGAACTTACTATGTATGATTTTAGGCATTGTGCGTGCTGTTATTGGTTGCCAAGATATAAATCGGAGTCGGCTTTGAAATATAGGTTTGGGTGGAAGAAGTCGGATAAGATTCATTATTATTCTGAGCTATTAGGGATGAAAGATACGATCACCGAGGAGGATATGCTAATGGATATTGGTAAAACTGAAATTGAGAAACAGCTTACTAAATCTGAAAATGAGAAAGAGATTTTGAAGGAGCGTGTTGGGATGCTAGAGAAGCAGATGAAGGTTTTGGCTGGGTATGTTAGGAGGGGGTGTTTGGTTGTGGGGGAGAGTCAGGATTGAGAAAACTTTTTAAGTATCTCTAGGGTCTAGTTTGTATGCAAATCCAGAATACTTCTAATTTGAATGGATTTTTTAATGAATGTAACCACAAGGTCTCATTAGGGAAAACAATCCATGCAATTACTCTCCTGTTTGATGATAAAAGCAGAAAGGTCGAGGAAATTTTTGCCGAAAAAGGATTTGATATCAAAAGAGATAGAAAAATTATAGAATTAAAAACGAAATATATTATTCATAAAGACGAGAAGGAAGTTTATTATTATTTAATACAGCATGAAACTTTAAAGGAAGTTTATTACATTTTTACAATGAATAGTGTGGGAGATATTTATCGAACTCTTTTTGGAACTATTGAATCTAATGATGAAATTTATTTTTTATGGCTGCCTCCAAAGTATTTCGATGAGATGAAGGAGAAAATTCTTGAAAACGAGAATGCCTATATGACCTCATTTAGATGTAGGACAATGGGACGTGAAAATGTTGGGAAGAGGCCAATGTTTGCCAAAGAGATAACATACAAGGGAGACGATGCTAAATCTGCACTAGAGGAATTTAGATTTGAATATGGAGTTTTCCCTCAGGCAATATCTTTTGTGATTCCATCTGAATTTGAATTTAAAGTGAATTGCAAGGGTTATTATTCTCTTTCTTCAGGAGATGTAATCGATTTCAAGAAGAAGATTATTGAAGAGTTTATTGGCATGATTATGAAAGATAATAAAAAAATTGAGTCTGCAAAATTAGCTGTAGAAAAAGTTGAAGGGAAAGAAAAGATTGTAATTAAAGAGATTGTGTTTAGGCTTGAAAAAGAATTAAGCTTTGAAGAGATGTCTGAATTTAAGGATTCATTAGAAAAAGAAAATTTTAGTTTATATAGTGAAAAATTAGAAGAGGGTTCTGTGGTTTTTAGTTCACATATTGTAGATGAGACGAAAGGGAATATTTTTACTATTACTTCCAATGGAAAGGATTTTACAGTAGTTCCGAAATATGGTTCGGGATTTTCTTCATTAGTAAGGTTTCATAGATTTTTAGTTGAGAAAATAGATCAATCTACAAAAATTTTGGAGGGGAACGATGTCCTTGTTGCAGCTTAGTGAACAAAATAAGAAAAAATATAAGAAAGAACTGAAGAAGGAAATTGAAAAGATAAGACAGAATTTAGAGTCTCAAAAAAATATCGTTATTTGGAATCAAATAAATAATGATTTTAGTGAAATAAAAGATGTCGGGATAATAATTTATTTATTTCATAATGATGAGGCCCCACTTAAATATGTCCGTACGGAACCTCTTTTTTCATTCAAGGAGAAAAATTTCGATGTAGCATTATATGGAGAAGGACACCTGATACTAGTAAGTGTAAAAGAGAGTGTCCAGGGGGGAAATATATTAAAGAGTATAGGCTCTTTAAAGGAATATTCCGAACAAATTTCAAATAACATCACAATTACAAATACTATAAGGGGAATAAACGTCCGCGTTCTAGATTACTTTGAAGAGATTATTGGCGAAAAGATTACGAACAAAGAGTTTGTTTTAGCTACACAAAAACCATGTATTAATGAAATAATTGCTAAGGCGAAAGAACTTGGATACCAGTTTTGTTTATGGAATTTAATAGAAAAAGAGAATAAGGCTTTTATAATTGAAGAAAGAATTGATGGAAAAGAAGATGGTAATTATTTTGGTCATCGATTAGCAAAATTGAATGACTATTTGAAATCTCTTAAAAAAGAAGGAAGATTACATAATGATATCCTTACATTTATGCTTTCCTCAAGCAAATGGCTAAGGGCTGTGAAGATAAGTATCCCACTCTCTAGGAGAGAATTTGACTTTAATTACTGGGAATCTATTTTCGATGTAGATCTCTATAATTGGCATAATTCCGAAAAAAGGGATATTTACAAAAGCTATATTAATCATGGTCTTGAATGCGGTTTTTTAAAATTAGCTGAGGAGAAAAGGGATATCTTAATAAATAAATATAAGGTAGTCTCTATTTGCTCAAAGGCTCCTATGCTAGAGAAGGATATAGTTAAAAAAATAATTAAAAGAGAAACAAAAAAGGAGCTAACTCAAAAAATTCCCTCAGCAAAGATTAAGATAAAAAATTCTTTACTTGCTAAACAAGCACAAGAAAGGGGTGAGTCTTTAGCTGCATTTACGTAGAACTTTTTTTAGTCCACCTCTCATCCAACTCAATCCCAATCCAATTCCTCCCCATCTTCTCACAAGCCTTACAGGTCGAACCACTCCCACAAAAAGGATCCAAAACAACATCGCCAACTTTAGAACTATGCTCAACCATCTTCATCAGTAAATCAACAGGCTTCTCATGAGGATGATTCAATTTATTATGATTTATATGCGACGCAGTCTGCACATCCGAAAAATTCTTCAAATTATACTTCGGCTTACCCTTCTCCAAAACCAAAACCAACTCATACTGATGCCGAAACGCCCAACCCAATCCAAAATTATGCTTCTTCCAAACTACTAAATGCCTTATCCTAAAATTAGTATATCTCATAACAAACTCTGTCAAAAAGGGATAGTGCTTCCAATTAGTAAACAAATAAAGCGACCGATTTCTTTTCAAGACTCGATACATTTCAACCAAAGCTAAACAATTAATCAAAGGATTTTCGTTGTTTCTTATCGTTTTGTTATTGAATCCGTATCCTACGTTATCCCCATAAGGAGGATCTGTAATTATCAAGTCTATGCAATTATTAGAAAGAGTTCTCATATACTCGATACAATCGGCATTAATTATCTTGTTTGTTTCCATGGTTGCAGAGGAATAAAGGTTCATTATTATTTTTCTTGAATTTTCGTTCTAACATTTCTATTAATTCTTTAAGTTGGGCAATGACTTTTTCTCCGATATCTTCTGAAATGTTTTCCATAAAGAGACAAGAGAGATATCTTTTATATCAAATCGGAGAAAAAAATGATATAATTTTTTGTCCAAAAAATTGTCCAAAAAAAATCTCCGAGTCCCTTTATAATCAATCCATCTAGAATAATTATGAAATCAAACTGCATTGTCTGTAAAAAAGTACTCGAAAAAGAAATTTGTCAAGCCTGTTCAGAATTTTTAGAATTGAAATACCCAAACAAAAAAGAATTGGAACAAGTCTTACAATGGCACAAAAACCATACCAAAAAACTAAACGAAGAAGATTGAACCTCTTGTCAATTGCGATATGTTCATTCCTAGCACTAATTCAAATAGCATTAGTCGTTGCAGCAACAGACGCAGATTTCGAAGAGATACTAGAACCACTAACAGTAATCTACGACTTAATCAAATATGCAGCGACGATAGTTTCTGGATTAGTAATGCTTTTCGCAGGAATAACATACATTACAAGTGGCTCAGATCCAGGCAAACGAGAGAAAGCCAAAAACATGGTCATGTACGTAATAGTCGGGCTCATGGTAATCTGGGCAGCCCCTTTTGTCGTCAATTTAATCCTCGGTTAGTCAAAATGAAAAGATTAGTGATTTTTTTATTAGCAGTTGCTTTAGCCCTACCTCTAGCAACTGCCTTTAATTGTAGCAAGTTAAATGGGGAAGAATACGAAGTCTGTGATTACATAGAAGACCAAAACTGGCCTCAAGAAGAAAAAGATGAATTAATACAAGATATGATTGATTCAGGAGAGGCCTCTCTTGACGGAAATTTCAATCCAACCCTAGGCAATAAACCGAAAGACATAATTCAACTAAACAAATTAGAAGAAACAAAACTAGAAATCAGCGACGACAATAAAAAATTCCTAATAGATTTATCCTCAATTTCCCTCTTCGGATATATAATCTACGCCTTCCTAAAAAAATATTACCTTCTACTCCATTTACTATGAGTTCTTGCGGAATCACGAATCTAGGCTCCTGCCTAATCGAAAACCTGTTCGAATTCATACTCCACCTTCTAAACTTGCCAATAAGATCTCTCTTAATCCTAATCAACAACCTAATGATAGAACCAGTAAACATCCAAATCTTCGCTAGCACTTGGTCAATAATAATCTACATGCTCTCACTTTTCTACGGCATACTTCTCCTAATTGTAGGATTCAGATTTTTACTTTCAGGACATTCCCCAGAGCAACGAGAAAAAGCAAAACGAGAATTAATGAACACAATCCTAATGATACTCTTTGTGCAAACAAGTTTCTTCTTATACAAACTAATATTAGAAATTATATCTTCAATGTCAGCAGTAATTTTCGGTTTAATCCAAGACGATTTCTTCTTAATAACAATTGACAATCTAGGAAATATAGGTCTAGAGCTAGTATTAATCATCCCCTATATCGCAGTGCTAGTTACAACACTAATCTTCCTAACCTTAAGATACATCTGCGTCGGAATAGGTGTGATATTCTTCGCAATAGGGATTTTTCTCTACTTTATAGAACCACTAAATCAGTACGGAAAATTAATCATAAATTATTTATTCGTCTTGATGGCACTTCCACTAATCTATTCAATAATTTTTCTAGCCTCTTCAAAATTTCTAGAGCTACCAATTTTCGCCAATATGAAAATAATAGTAATGATTGGAGCATTCGCGTTGGTAGATATAACAACAATGTTCCTAGCCCTATTTGTGATAATCAAAGCGGCAAATAGCATCTCGGGACCCATCACAACCATAACAAAAGTTACAGGAGCTTTATAGAATGTATGAAATACCCCAGCAACTAGAATACAAAGAAAAAATCGTTTTTGGTTTAACATTCCCGCAATTAGCCTATGCCCTTTTATTCTTTCCATTTATTTTCTCACTTTTATTTAAAATTAATACAAATATTCAAACCAGAATTTTTTTGGCTTTAATTCCGGCACTTCTAGCCGCAGGATTTATGTTCTTTAATTTATTGACTCATATAAAAAATTGGTATACTTGGTTTAAATTTAGAAATCTTGATACAGAAGAAAAGATTAGTAAGGCAATACCTTGTGGAAAAATTAAAAACGATTTAATTCATTTTGAAAAAAAGAAAATCGCAATGCTGAAAGTAGAGTCCATAAATTTCTCTATTAAACCAAGAAAAGAACAAGAAACAATAGCTTATGCATTTCAGAAATTTCTTAACTCGATAGATTTCCCCGTCCAAATTCTCATGACAACCGAGACTCTGAATTTGAATCAATATCTAAACCAACTCGACGGGAAAATAACAAAAAAAAGTAATCAAGAAATTTTTAATTCATATAAAAGCCACATGAAAAAGTCAGTTGAAAACAATAGCGCAATGAATAGAAATTTTTATATTGTAATCCCAGAGACGACGGACATTTCGATTCAAATAAAATTATGTGAAGAAAGGTTACATAGCTTAGGACTCAAAACATTTAGATTAGGAGATAATGGGTTAGAAGGAATTTTTATGAAAATATTTGACAAAAATGAATTCCCAAAGAAAATAAAAAATTCTCCAGATTTCTTAACCATTGACGAAGAAATCCTGGAAGAAGCTACAATAGAAAAGAAAATACTAGGAGGAATAATCGGAGAAAGTTGGGGAGAAGAGAATATGGAAGAGGGGATAACTGAGGGGATAACTGAATTTAAATCCAGAGAGAAAATCAGAAATAGAAAGTTTCACAAAATAATCTATGCTCATGGATATCCTAGAAAAGTTGAAACTGGTTTTCTTGATAAGTTGGTCAGTTGTTCTGGAAACTTTGATTTTTCATTACATATAAATCCGCATCCGATTGAACAGACGTTGATTTTACTTAATCGAGAACTACAAAAACAAAGAGCAGATCTTTATGCTTCCAAGATAAAAAATCAATTCAACCCCAGTTTAGAAATTAAATATAAAGATACCAAAGTAATACTAGAGGAACTTCAAAAAGGAAATGAAAAATTGTTCGACGTAAGTTTATACATTAATTGCCGAGCAGATAGTTTAAAAGAATTAAATTTATTGACGAGAAAAATTGAATCGGAATTAAATTCCTTATTGATTATCCCAAGAAAACCAATTTTTAGAATGCTGGGTGGATTAAAATCTTGTCTGCCTTTAGCTAAAAATTTCTTAGGAGTCAGTAGAAATATAACAACCTCAGCACTTTCCGCATTTTTTCCATTTACTTCTTCTTTCTCAAAATTTGATGAATCGGGAGTGTGGCTTGGACTAAATAAAAACAATATCCCGATTATAAAAGATATATTCAAACTATCAAATCCCAATGGGGTTGTATTATCGCAATCAGGCGGAGGAAAATCCTATTTCTGCAAATTATTAATAACGAGGTATCTACTTAACAATACAAAAGTCATGGTTATTGATCCACAGGGAGAATATAATAGCCTTGTGTCGCATTTTAAGGGGCAGAGAATCAACCTTTCTAAAGATTCTAAGACAATCATCAACCCCCTAGATTTAATGGGACACAATTATTTAGAAAAAAGATTATCATTAATAGATCTCATGAAGGTTATGCTCGGAGACTTAACGGACATCCAAAAAGCATTTTTAGACAAAGCACTTAATATGACTTATAAGAAGAGGGGTATAACAAATAATCCTGATACATGGAATAACGAGCCCCCAATTCTAGGAGATTTAATGAAAACACTTGGGCAGATGGAGAAGAAAGCTTCGAAATTAGAGCAATCGACAATTAACAGTATTTCAAGTCGTCTCGAAATGTATGTGAATGGAGTTTTTAGTTTCTTTAATAGAAAAACCCACATTAATTTTAAAAATAATTTTGTAAGTTTTGATATTGGAAATCTGCCCTCACAAGTTAAGCCTGCGGTTATGTTCTTGGTGTTGGATTATATTTACATGAAGATGAAATCTAACTTAGATAGAAAAATTTTACTTATTGATGAAGCTTGGACTTTATTATCTCGAACTGAGGAAGCTGGATATATTTTTGAAATTGTTAAAACTTGTAGAAAATTTAATTTAGGATTGCTTTTAATTAATCAGGAAGTTGAAGGGCTTTTAGATTCTAGAGCAGGGAAATCTGTATTGGCAAATTCTGCTTATACCATTTTAATGAAACAAAAACCCGCGGTGATTGATAATATTTGTAGAACTTTTCATTTGAGTGGAAAAGAAAGAAGACATCTACTAACTGCAAATATTGGCGAAGGTCTTTTGATAATGGAGGATGACCATTCCGAATTGAAAGTAATTGCATCACCTACAGAGCATAAATTGATAACAACTAATCCAGATGAATTGAATGGCGTCAAAAAGAAATCTAAAAAACAAAAGCCCTCTAAAAATGTAAAGATAAGAGTTGATGAGAATAAAAGATATTTTAGAAAAAGCAAATTAAGTAGAGATGAGGTTAAGTTTCTTTTAGGCGAAGGGTATCAGATTAAAAAATATAAGAGTTTAGTTACAGATAAGATGGAAGATTTTCTTTTGCAACCAAGGCACAATGAGAGTTTGATGCATTTGTTTATGACGCATAATATTTCGGAGTTTTTGGAAAAAAATGGGATTGAGACTGAGTTATATACTACTAAGAAGCCAGATATTGTTTTTGAGATTAGTGGGAAGAGATTTGCTATAGAGATTGAGACTGGGTCTATGCTTAGTAGAAAAAAGGCGTTAGAAAAAAGAGTGGGATATTTAAATAAAAATTATGATACATGGTTTTTTGTTGTGACTGATAGAAATAAAGTGATAAAATATAGGAAGCTTGGAAATACTATTGATGGGAGATATGTGAAAACTATGTTGAATAGGTTGGTAAAATTGGCAAAAAAATCTTGAAATTAGGCTTGGATTTTTCGGATGCTAAAATTGTTTCATTGTCGGTAAAAATTGGCAAAAATATCCAAAGAGTCAGTCGACTTAATATGTATGCGTAGGGATACGGACTAGTGTGGACAATCTTTATATATCAGAGGAAATATCACAAACCAAAGAAGAATGGTAATTGAAAATATAGTGCACTCAATAAGAAACATTATGAGAAAGGACTCGGGTGTTGATGGTGATGCTCAAAGGATTAGTGAGATGACTTGGATGATTTTTTTAAAAGTATTTGACGCTATGGAGGAAGAGAGAGAAGCAGAAGATGAAAAGTATAAATCTCCCATGCCTGAAGAAGTTCGTTGGAGAAACTGGGCAAGTGATGATGAAGGAATGACAGGAGAAGAACTTTACGATTTCATCAATGACAAGGTCTTCGATAGCCTAAAAAAACTAGACGCTTCTGAAGACAAACGAGCGAGAGTAGTAAAACAGGTTTTTGAAGAAACTAACACCTACATGAAAAATGGCGTCCTAATGAGACAAGTAATCAATGAGATTAATAAAATTGATTTCACAAAAGATGCTGACCGTCATATGTTTAACGATATATATGAAACAATACTAAAAGAACTTCAAAGTGCAGGAAGTTCTGGTGAATTTTATACTCCTCGAGCAGTTACACAATTTATTGTTGATATGATTAATCCTAAAATAGATGAATCGGTTCTAGACCCAGCTTGCGGAACAGGAGGATTTCTAATTTGCGCCCTAAACCATATGAAAAAGAAAAATGATTCGTTAGAAGATATGAAATTAATAGAGCAAAATATCCACGGCGTTGAAAAAAAAGCCTTGCCGCATTTATTATGCATGACAAATATGGTATTGCATGATTTAGATACTCCGAATGTTATTCATGGAAATTCCCTCTCAAAACCAATCCGAGATATAAGCTCTAAAGATATGATTGATTGCATTATCACAAATCCTCCTTTCGGTGGAGCAGAAGAAGACGGAATTGAAACTAATTTCCCAAGCGAATTTAGAACGAAAGAAACCGCAGATTTATTTTTAGTTATGATTATGAAAAGATTAAAAGAATGTGGACGATGTGGAATAGTTTTACCTGACGGATTCTTATTCGGAGAAGGTGTTAAAACTAGAATTAAGGCAGAACTTCTAAGTGAATTTAATCTTCATACGATTGTTAGACTACCAAACGGAGTATTCAATCCGTATACGGGAATTAGAACAAATCTTTTGTTTTTTGAAAAAGGTAAGCCTACAAAAGGTGTTTGGTATTTTGAGCATACATTACCCGAAGGATACAAAACATATAATAAAGGTAAACCGATAAGCATCAAAGAGTTTGATTTAGAAAAAGAATGGTGGAACAATCGAGAAGATGAAAAATTTAAACAGTATGCTTGGAAAGTATCTGTTGAAGAAATCCAAAAAAGAAATTACAATTTAGATATTAATAATCCTAATAATATTGAGGAAGATGAAAGCCTATCTTCTACAGAGATAATAGAGAAGCTGAGTAAGAGTTTTAAGGAAAGTGAGGATTTGCTAAAGAAAATTAAAGGAGAGATTTAAATGAAATATAAGATCTCTTCTTTCTTAACTGAGAGGCAAGATAGATTTAAACCTGCTGAGGCTAATGATCTTGGATTAAAAAGGCTCCACAAAATAGACTTCTCTGGAAATATTCATATTGTTGAGAAGCCTACAAATACTAATATGATTCTAGTTAAGGCGGGAGACTTAGTTATTTCAGGAATTAATGTTGAAAAGGGCGCTGTTGCAGTTTATCAGAAAAATGAAGATATTTTAGCTACAATTCATTATTCGTCTTATGAATTTGATAAAAACAGAATAGATATAGACTATTTTAAATGGTTCTTAAAAAGTGATGCATTCAAAAAAGCAATTCTGACTCAAACAAAAGGGGGAATAAAAACGGAATTAAAGCCAAAAAAATTCTTACCTTTAGAGATAGATCTTCCGGATATTGGGGTGCAAAAACAAATTCTCAAAAAAATACAATCCATAGAAAACGAAATAAAACAATTAGAAAATATTTCTCAAAAAGACCAAACTCTACTAAAAAAACTAAAACAATCAATCCTGTCCGAAGCAGTTCAGGGAAAACTTGTTATTCAAGACCCGGAAGACGAATCCGCAGAAATTCTCCTAAAAAAAACTGAAAAAGAAAAAGAAAAGTTAGTCAAAGAAAAGAAGATCAGGAAAGAAAGGCCCTTGCCGGGAATAACCAAGGAAGAAACCCCTTATGAATTACCTAAAGGGTGGATTTGGTGCAGGATTGGCGAAGTTGGCAATCCTACAGAGTCCTCAATTGTGGATGGTCCATTTGGGTCTTCAATAAATGTAAAAAATGATTATGTCGATAGAGGAATCCCCGTCATAAGAATGTTGAATATCAAGCCTTATAATTTTCTAGAAGAAAATATGAAATATATTCTCCCAGATAAGTTTTATAAATTAAGAAGACACAATGTTATCCCAGGCGATGTTCTTTTCGCTAAGGTTGGTGCTGGAATTGGCGAGACATGCATCCTCCCAAGTAATTTTAGTGAAGGGATGTTATCTACCACAGGTGTTTGTAGATTCCGGGTAGGAAAAACAGTAATTCCAGAATATTTATTATATTTTTTATCCTCATATAGGAATAAATTTGTTAAAATGGCCTCTACGACAGCTCAGCCATTTCTTAATATGAGCACTATAAAAAAAGTTTTATTTCCCCTTCCTCCATTAGCAGAACAAAAAAGAATCGTTAAAAAAGTTAACAATCTAATGAAATTATGCGATGAACTTGAAAACAAAATTAATCAAAACAAAATTCATGCAGAAAAATTAATGGATTCAATATTAAGAGAAGTTTTTGAGAGTCAAGCATAAATTTTTACTTCTAATTCCCTTACCATATTTTGATACGCAACTTTCCCACCAAATAACTTCATAATTTCTAATGGCCTGCCAAATTTAACTAAAGGATTAACTTGCAGAACTCTCGCATCCTCAAGGTTCTCAATTCCTTCATCAGAATACTTATCCAAAAGAGCATCAATAACTTTCTTCGCCTTCTCCCCATACTTATCAAAATACGTATCCTTCTTTACTTTCCGCGCTCTTTCTTTTCTACTTATCGGCTTCTCTCCATAAGCTACATGTAAGATAAGATCAAATGGATCATACTGCCCTCCAACCTCTTGCTTTAAAGCTTCAAATATTATTCCTTCTTGTTGGAGTTCTTCTATAAGCGCTCTTTTCTGATCAACTATATTCCACTTAGAAACAAAGTCTTCCATCGTTCTATATTCTTTTTCAATTCCCTTCTTGGTATAATCAGTCAAACTTTCAGTAATCAGCCTTCCACTTGAATCCATATATTGAACAGTCTCATTGATAATTTTTACATCTACATTATTAATATGGTATTTACGAACTTCATTATCCGAATTTTCTCTAATTGATATATCTGGACTAACTAATATCCTCTCTCCTTCTTCAATAGCCTCATCTTCTTTGCTACTAGGATCTTCAACCTCACCGCCCGCATAGTCTATTGATTGGACAGGGACTCCATCAAATTCGGGATCAGCAAATAAACTCGTAACCTTCCTGAAGTCCATAATCGTAAAATAATGCTTTCCATTTGACTCATCAATTCTCGTACCACGCCCAATGGTTTGCTTAAACTCTGTCATAGATTTAATAGTTGAATCAAGAACAATTAGTTTGCAAGTTTTGGCATCTACCCCTGTATTCATCAATTTAGAAGTTGTGGCAATCACAGGGTATTTTTTTGATGGATCAATAAAATTGTCCAATTGGGCCTTCCCCTCCTTGTCATCTCCCGTAATTTTCATAACATATTTATTATTCTCCAAAACTAGGTCGGTATTTTCATTGATCAGGGCCTGGCGCATTCTATTCGCATGATCAATATCTACACAAAAGACAATCGTCTTAGCAAACCGATCAATATTTTTTAGATAATCACTAATTTTTCTAGCAACCTCTTCTGTTCGCTCGTCAATAATAAGATTCCTGTCATAATCCTTATTAGAATATATCCCATCAGGTATTGGCTCCCTAGTCTTCTTATCGAGCTTCCCCTTAACTGGCCGATAGCCTTCATCTGTACTCATTGTAACTTTGAGGACTCTATATGGGGCTAAAAACCCGTCCTCGATACCTTGCCTCAAAGAATAAGTATAAATTGCCTCACCAAAGTAATCAATATTAGAAACATCTTTTGTCTCCTTAGGCGTTGCAGTCATACCAATCTGAGTAGAATTATTAAAATAAGTTAGTATCTCTCTCCACGCAGAATCATCTCTTGCGCTTCCACGATGACACTCATCCACAATAATTAAGTCAAAGAAATCTTTTGAGAATTGTTTGTATATGTTTTTCCAATCTTCATTGCCAGTCAGTCCTTGATACAACGCCATATAAACTTCAAATGCCGGATCAGACTTTCTTTTCTTCACCTTAGTCATAACCTTTGAAAAAGGCTTAAAGTCATTAATCATTGTTTGGTCGATCAAAACATTTCTATCGGCCAAATATAAGATTCTAGGTTTTTTCCCATTTGGTCTCCAGGAATCCCTCAATTTATGTATAATCTGAAATGCAGTAAATGTTTTTCCTGTTCCTGTTGCCATTACAAGTAGGTTTCTCTTTTGCCCTTTGGCAATTGCCTTCACAGTTCTATTAATCGCAATTCTCTGATAATATCTAGGAACTTTTTCATCAATAGGGTCATAATAATATGGGGAAGTAATCATGGCTTCCTCCTCCTCTTTACTAACTCCATTTACTTGTTTATATTTTCCCCATAACTCAGAAGGTGTTGGGAAATCATCCAAACCAATTTCCCTTTCACTTTTATCTACATCGCGAAATGTAAACCCGTCACCATTAGAAGTAAATATAAAAGGAATATCTAATATTTCTCCATATTCTATTGCTTGTTGCATACCATCACTAATTGAATGTTTGTTGTCTTTAGCCTCAATAATTGCGAGAGGTAAATTATTTTGATAATATAAGATATAATCCGCTCTTTTTTGTTTTCCTCTTTTTACAGTCTTGCCATAAACCATTATTTTCCCATCAGTAAAAGAAACTTCCCTTCTAACGTGCTTTTTGATATCCCATCCAGCTTTTTCAATTGCAGGATTAATATACTTCATGCATATATCTGACTCAGACATTTGCTTCTTATCCATAGAAATACTAGATATTTTATATATAAAAATATATCCTAACTAATAACTTTATTCAAATTTTTCACAATCTCAACCTCAGCCAACGTATCCAACTCACAATACCTCTCCAACGCCTCCCTAACCCTCAACCTCTCCTCCTCCCCAACATCCCCATAAGTCACCCTCTCATATTCCAAACTAGCCAAATCCCCCTTCCCAATCTCCAAATCCCCATAACTCAAATCCGACATCACAGGCAAAACTGCCTTAATTGAGGCACTCCCTTTCTGCCCAGAATCATAATACCAAAAATTCCTAAACACATCCCACAAATCCTTAATCCTAAATAAAATATCCTCATCATACCACTCCCTAAACTCAGGAAACGCAGTCGCCCCCTCATTCATAACACCTTTTTCAAAACCTTGATTATAAACCAAAATACTTCCTTTGTCTCCAAGATTATCCTTCAAAGATTGCATAAATTTAGACCGTGGGTCACTCGTTCCCTCAGCCAGAAACGAAACATGCCTCAACTCTCCACCTTCCTCATCCTGAATATGTAACGAAAACTGAAACGGAATCCTTTGATAAGGTCTCATCCCATCAAACTTCGGAATCGCAGGATTAATCGTCTCAAAATCTAAATAATAAACAGGATACTTCAAACTATCAAGAAAATTCTTAACCTGCAACTTATCAACATGCGCTCCACCCTCAAACGCCAATCGACGCTGTATCTGTTGTTTATCATTCAACTTAATATCTTCAGGCACATCAGTTAAACGAATAACCCCGGAATCATACAACTTAAAACACTTCCGCTTCCTCATCCTATAAAAACCAAATACACTGTCCTCGGGCACATCACTCCAACACTCATCTTTTATCGGACAACCATAGGGGTCGTCACAAGAAACACTTATCTTACATTCAGGCTCCTCGTTAGAAATAACTATCTTCATCTCCCTGATTCTAGCCTCAAGCCCCTCAGAAAATTCCTTAACCTTCTCACCAATTTCCGTCTGCACAAACAACTCCGAAGGTTCAATCTCTCCATCACGAACATACTGATTATTAATATGCATCAAAAAACACTTCCGAATCTTCAACCCAGCTTTCTCATAAACATACTTCTGAAAAGCCACGTCATGCAAATTCGTATCCTTAACTTTAGTCGCACTCTTGACCTCAACGATATCCCACTCATCCTCGCCAACCGGCACCAAAACATCCGCCCTAGAATACAAGCTATCAACCATAAAAGCTGGCTCAAATAAGGGAATTCTTTTACTAATTAATTTTTTAGTATTCCTTAAATTTTCCATAAAATTATCATCGGGGATATCTTGCCCCTCGGGAAAAACTTTCGTCGCTAACTCTCCAAGAATATGTCCATCTGCAAATTTTTTTAATGTAATCTCGTCATGCTCTGGGAGTCTCTGTTTGTCGTTTTTTGTTACCCATAGAAGTTTTGGACATTGTAGACCTAGAAGGTAGTTGGATTTTGTTAGGAGTTTTGACATAATAAGGATAGATGGAAGAAGCTTATAAAATTGCCCTTAACCCTTTTCTTTGATTCTCTCTGGATTTTTTATGCCAACATAAGCAAAAACGACAAGACAAGCCAATAGATACCGATATAACATCGAAACCCCAAAAAACAACGCAAAAAGAATTTCTTCAGGAAGATAATAAATTTTTTGATCAAAATTTCCAAGTCGTGATAAATACTCTAGATTTTCCCCTAATGGATCCATAAAGAATGTTCTATCGATAGCATTACGTATGGGCCAAAAAAGTGCCGAATGAGAGTACCCGACATCTCTTTCGCAAAAAGCCACAAGACAAGTGTGGCTTCCAGTATAATATCCAACCAATGGAACAAATGATAAAATAAATATAACAATAAAAACGATAAGTTTTCTTATACTAGGTACAAAAACATTTTTCCAATTATTTCTCTGCATATTCTTAATAGAAAAAACTATTATTACAGCTAGGAGATATGAAAAAATAAAATAAGTTATTATCTGAAACCCAGCCCAATTTACAAGATTAAATAAAGAATCTAATTCACTCCAAGGAAAAAGTAATATAAGAATCCAAATTATAACTTTCAATAAGGTTGGTTTAAATAATTCTAATAATCTAGATTCGGCACCCTTCTTCATGCCAATGACAAATCTTCCTTAATTATATGCTTTTCTACCCCAAACTCCCGGGGAAATAAGTACACTTATGCTCCTCAGTCAACTGAACCGTCTTTTCGTCAGCAATCATATCCCTAAAATCCGTAGAAACAATATCCTTAACCTTCTCAAATTCGTCAACCGTTTTCGTCTGAAACTCAACCATCAAATTACAATTTCCAACTCCCCTAACAACATAAAAAACCTCAGGAAGACCCTTCAAAAAACTGACCATCTCTTCTTTTCTCCCTTCGCTGGAAGACTTCAATCGCAAAAACATAATATGCCAAAAGTAACCCAACTTAGAAACATCAACCAACGGCTTATATCCCTGAACAACTTTCTCTCTCTCAAGCTTCTTCAAAGAATATCTAACCTTTTCAATAGTCAATCTAGTCTTCTTCGCAATATCGACATTAGACATCTTGGCATTGTTCGCAAGAATCTTTAGCACCTTCAAATCATTCCCAGAAATATTCGCCAAATCCTTATGCCCCACTTTGGCATGATAGCTATATCCTTTCTCGTCCCCACTATGAATCTTTTTGTATCCCAACTGAGAAGCACTTATCACGATGAAAAAATCATAATCTAACAACCTACCCTTAAGAGAACTCAAAACCTGCTCGAGAAACATACTAAACTCTCCTACATCTTTCGCCAAAATCGAAACGATCATATGCCACTCCCCTCTAAAAGAAGAAATCCACACAACATTAGAAATTTTTTTCAGTTTGTCGACGATTTTCACCCTATCTTCCTTAGTAGTATATTTTAATTTTATAAGAATATTATAGAAAGTATAGCCCAATTTTTGAGTATCGATATATGTTATAAATTCTTTAATAAAACCCTTCTTAAGCATATTTTTAATATGATAGTTAACGGTTTGCTTAGACATCTTAAGCTTACTCCCGATGCCAGAAATACTTTGCCTAGCATTAATATCTAGCTCCTTCAATATTTTCTTTTCTTTCCAAGAAAGGTTAGATTTCTTAAAGTCCTTCATTGCTATTCAGAATGTGACTATCTTATAAATCTTTCCCACATAGCCTAAAAATAACGATAAATACATTTAATAAAAATGGTTTCTTATTAATAATAACTAAGAGGTGTGAGGTGACAAAATCACACCATGGTAAAAACTCACCAAGGCAAAAAGCTCTTAGTCCCGAGGACAAGAATAAAAAGCGAGGGAAAGGTTGCATATAGTGAGAGTTTTCAGGCATGGAATACGCTGAAGTTAAAGAAAGAATTATTTTCTGAATTTCCACAACTTAAAGAAAAGAGGTCTAAATTTTCTTATGAATTAATTTATCATAGGAATACTGAGGAATTTGAAAAAGTTGTTAAAGAATTAGCGAAAGGGGAAAATGGTGTTATGCCTTTGTTGTTGTGGATATACAAAGAGGGATAAGAAAGACACCCACGAATGTCACAAAGTACTAGAATGCCCCAACCAACATATCGTATAGTGCGGCACAATTAGGAGTGGAGTTTTAGATTTATAATATTGTTGCACTATAGCTACAGATATTTTTTCAAAAAGAAAATAGAAAACCCCATAATAATGATAGAAAAGATAAGCACCACTAATACAATCTTAAAATTATCCTCCTTACTCCTTCCAATATTATTATTATTTATTCCACCTAAATTTATATCCAAATCAGTATATCCATAGCTCTCATTAATATCTAAAACTTCGACTTCTGTTTCATCTTTACCCCCCGAAGACACAGATTCTTCATGTTCACCTGTCGTGTTTGTGGTGCTATAATCATTATCGAAAACAGAATGTCCATTTCCGGAATTATAGGTGACTATTTCTTCGGGAACATCGGAATCAGGTTGACTAGATGAATTGCTTAAGTTTGTAAAATTAAAATTATACGAATTATAAAGAGCTAGTACCTCAGCATCAGACAGACTCTTATTATAAATTCTTAATTCATCTATGGACCCATTGAAACTTCCGCCACCATTAATACCTCCGATTCTTAATGTCGCATTTGTATGTCGCATTTGTATTCCATAAGCTGATAATGGCTGAGTTCCTCTGAGTTGACCATTTTTATAAATAAACGTATCAGTTCCATTCACAACTCCAACGACGTGAACCCATTCATTCTTGATTAGATTATCTTGGAAATAGCTTCCTGCACATTCCCCTCCTGTCTCATTACATACATAAAAACTTATTCTCTTTGGTCTGGGATAGTTATCTATTCCAGTCTCATTATACATAACGAATTGCCATTCCGCACCATAGAAATCAAGTTTTTCTATTTTTGAAACAATTGCCAATCTACATTCTGCCGATGAATCAACACTAGTGCCAACGAAATTAAAAGTAGCAGGCATTATCCAAAAAGAAATAGTAATTTGTCCTATAGTATTTGGGCTAAATGATTTATTATTCATCACTTGAATATAATCATCAATCCCATCAAACCAAAAACTTCCATTTGAACTATTTTTTAATTGCCACTTGGCACCAAAGACTTTCCCGAAATTACTATTATTTGAGAAGTCATAAATTTGTGTATCATTTTCTCCAAAATCTGAATTATTATTAAATTTAAATTCCAAAGATAAATCAACATCCAAAGATAAATCATCTGTAATACGGAAGTTTCCTATTGCCATTCCAGTGACTAATGCACCGTTTCCCTCTAGAAATATAAATATCGATGAAGCATACGTAGCCATTATTATCGCACAAAAGATTCCAACGGCTATCAATTCTTTTTTCATAATCATTAAAGATATGTTGCATATATAACTATTATTTTCCTTGAGTAGACACGTTTTATCAATCAAAAAGACCTATAATAAATCTATAAATCCTAGTAAAAATATTTTCATTTTCTGCTTCTAATGAAACTATCAAAGATTTCAATTCACCATCTTTAGGTTTTTCATATATTGTCTCAATAATTGTTCCAGTGTATTCCACGTTTGGGGAAATTTCTCGATGTATGTTAAATTTATCAAGTTTTATTGATTCATCAAGATTCTCAACGCTCATATCATGAACTCCCTTGTTCAATTCATGTTCAAATGTATATTCACAGAAAACATATTTATCCACATCGATACAAGAACTCCGATTTAACTCAATATTCATTTTCTCACTATCTAATCTCACGACCATCTCTCTAGTCGAAGAGCTTGAAGATTTCTCATTTATTGAAGCTAGAATTGTGATGATGTATTTTGAATCTTGAGAAGTTATAAAATTAGTTGAGACCTTATCTCCAGAATTTTCAAGAGATAAAACTCCGTAACTTATATTTGTTGGTTTAATACTAGACAACGTTCTTACTTCTTCTCTTTTATCCTTATCAATACGATAATTTTCCTCAAATTGCCACCATGAATTATAACCTACATCATTATTGATTTCAGAAAATGTTTTAGTCTCTGGCTTGTAATAAAACATATGCCAAATCCCAACATTATTAATGCCTGTATTATTATTCCCTGAACTTCCATCAGTATTAATAGATATTCCATCTATCCAAACTGCAGAAGATCTCTTTTCTCTCCATGAGTAATCTTTTGATGTATCTCTACCCGTTAGATAGTTCAAATTTTCTAAGATTTGGATAGTTTTAATATTCCATTCACCAAGAGGATAAGCAAAACTATTGATAGATGTGTCATATCTATTTTCTAGAATCTTTTTTGATTCGTATAATTGAAAATAAATATCTTCTTCAGATAAGTTTTCTGAATTGATTCCCTTTGTTGTATTGTAAGTATGACTTTGAATATCGTGACCTGATTTATGTAAATAATCTAATTGTTTCCAATTCATTCTATATCTTTTTTCTCCAATTTCCCCGACGATTGCATAAAAGGTAGCTTTGACATTATATTCCTCAAGGATAGGTAATGCATAATCATATTCATAAATTGTTGAATCATCAAAATTCATCACACAGGCATCTCTTGGTATTTTTTCTTGATTAACCAAATAATCCACAAGCTCACTCATCGTTATCCAATTACATTCCATAACATTTGTAGCGTATTCTACTTGTTCTCTGAACTTACTTTGATGGATTTCGGTTCCTTTATTTTTAATTTCTTGCAAATCTGGAATAACTCTATGATATCCAAATATAGGTATAAAATCTTCTTGCTCATAAATTTTGAATTCATCTGAATTATATTCGTATGGTATTTCTGTTGTAATTACTCCATCAGTTGTAAAATATTTTCTCAAGTCATCAATATTTATTTCTATTTTATTATATTTTGGAAATTTCTCATTAACAATTATTAATTTTTCATTTTTTTCCTTAACAACATAATCTTTAGATGCTTCTCCGTCAATTATTATTTCCCATTTACTATTGTTGAGAATTAAGTTAAATGGTTTTTCAACTATTGAGTTCTCAATACTCTTTATCTTTGTTTTCTCTAAGTTATCAATGATAATAGAATAATGTGTATTCTTGTTAGTTATCTCTAATGTGTATGATTCATTATCAAAATTTGCTGAGAATGAATCATCTTGATTGCCTATTCTTAAAATAGTTACATATAATGCATTATTATCTTTTTTACTATATGCGATAGAATGACATGGAGTTATTTTTTCATATTCATAAGAACAAATTCCGCCCGGAGGAGATGTTTGGTTTATTGTATTTATCAAGTTTATTCCATTTGTATTTAATTGATAAATACCCAATTTGTCTTCCCCATCTAAGATAGCATTTATATTTAAATCATTAATATTAATTTCTGCTTCAGGAAACAAATGGAATATTTGTTTATATTCATGTGATTCATCTGATTGAAGTTTGTCAACAATCAAAACTAAATCTTCTCCAAGTAATCCTATCGTTCGATAATGATCTACTCCAACATATAAATTGCTATGAGCTGTTTGATAGACATATCCTTCCCCCATAACAATATTAGATACTGTCGGAGTCCCTTTTATCTGGTCTTCATCATCAACAATTACGGTGTTATGTGCAGAAGTTCCATGAAAATAATCTCTCATTAATCCTTTCTCATAGGTGTAAAGACCAGAATCTGTAATAAGATTTAATCCATCTCCATAAAGATTAAAATTTAGCGCATCCAAATCACTATGCTCTGTTCTATAGGGACCAGCATCAAAAATTAATTGTGTTTGTTTTTCAAATTCAGATCCCTTCTTCCATCCAGATCTCATAATTGTTTGTCCACTGCTCTCAAAAGAAATCGTCGTATTCTTGGGAGCTGTACCCTCTTGTCCTTTAGTTAAAACATATAAGAATTCTTCATCTTCTTCAGCTATGTCTATATAATTTTTATTCAGATTTATTGTTCTTTTTAATGATGCTCCAAGCATAGGAATATCCATATTTGGCTGAAGGATATAAGTTCCGTAAATTATCATATTCTTCAATTTTTCTCCAAAATCTTCTGAGATAAAAATATTATTATCTTCTGAGTACTGGTAAATTTGCCAATATTTTTCAAGAGAATAAAAATGATAATAAGGGGAATTTTCTATCAAGACCCCATCTTCATCAATTATTTCTTCTAATCCTTTATCCACCCTTTCTGTAGAAACTTCCATCCAACTTCCTTCAGAATTTAATTCTGGAAAATTGATTGCTAATAATAATAATGCCGCTGCTTCATTCATCCCGTGATTATGAAATGGTTCATAATGTGTTTCATCTAACAAAAAGTCTCCATGTATCTCTATGGCCTTCAAAATTTTTGTACTAAGCTCTTCAGAAAGCATATTTTCTTCTCGAAGTTTCCACCAAGCATTTGTCAAAGCCATACTACGAAAAGCTACACTATGATAATCTTCCCATGATTTTGGATTATCCATTCCTTCATCAATAAAATTTTCAATAATCATGCTTAATTTTTCATTATATTGCTCATCGTCCAATTTCTCTTGAGCATAAACTAAATGTCTAGTAAAACGTAAACTATAAAATATAAATCTCCAATATTTCTCATCATAAGGATCCTCTTCCCATGAAATATCTTTTAATTCTACTTCAGGATATCTTTCAAAATCGTAAACATCATCGACATATTTATCTGCAAGTTCAACTTTTCCTTCACTTAGATAATCATAGATTGATTCTTTACCATTTCCGTATTTAGGATAAGTATCATAAATTTCCAAGTATACTGATTTATCATCTACCGGTAATCTGCATAAATATGATTCATCAGGGAGGTTTATTCTGATTTCCCCATCAGAACATTTACCAAAAGAATAACCTATTTTTCGACTAACTGACTCCACTCCATTATCCAGATATTCCTCAAGCGGATAATACTTTGACAGCACCACAAAAGCCAACACAACAACAAGCAATACTACCAATATCTCTCGCTTTTTTACAAACTTTAATCTATCTCTCATCTCTATCCCCTGTGCCAAACCATTTTTTTAATTGTAAATACAGAGTAGAATAACAGCCATGAAAGAGTCAGAGTAGACAATAAACTCATTAAGGGCCTGTATACCCATCTGTGGCATCCGGGATTTTCTAATTTATAAAATAATCCATACATAGAACCGACCAACACGATTCCTCCAAAATACAAAAGAGGCTCAAACCAGCTACCGGATAACGGAAGATAGATAAGTTGCCTCATAACGATAAATGGTCCCAAAAATACAACAAGTATTTTAAAATAAAATAAAAATGCAGGAACAAAGGGCTTTTTCCAGTAAAATGGTCCAGAAAAAAAAATGCTTCTAATAAAACTTTTTTTCCATCGAACCTGTTGTTTGATTATCTTTTCAAATTTATCTGGCACATTAGTAAACGCCTTAGCAGACTTGCAGTAAACAACTTTCCATTCTTTTAAGGGATAATCATGAGATTTCACAAACCATGAGTCTTTAAATTTTTCTTTCAATTTTTTACCAATACTTTTACTTCCCAAAACAAACCCCGTCATAGTCCTATCTGTTGAAAAAAGAAATTTTTGTCCCAAGAATTCGTCATTTTCCCATGCAGGAATAAAATTAAATATTGCCTCTTTCCTAAAAACTGCCAAGGGGCCAGAAACACAAGATACAGAACCATACGAACTCTCCACGGCTTTTTTTACCGAAAATTGCCCTTCATACCAAGAGTCTTGTATCTTCGTCCATATATTCCTATCGGCATTCCATGCCCTGACATGCCCACCGACACCTCCCACATTTTTGTCATACAGTATAATCTCCACACAACGCTCTATCGACTTCTCGCCAACAATTGAATCACTATCTGTAAAAACATAAATTTCCCCCTTGGCTATCCTCAACCCTTTCGCTATGGCTGCCTTTTTCCCAACATTCTTTTTTAAATCTAAAACAGTGACCTCGGGATGTTTAGCATATTTTTTTAAAACCTTCAAGGTTTTGTCAATACTGGCATCATTTACTACAATTATTTCCTTATTTTTATAACTTGATTTAAGTAGCGACTCGATGCATCTCCCAACATATTTTTCCTCGTTATATACAGCGAAAACACATGAGATAAGCGGACGCTTTTTGTTCTTGTTTAGGTTATTTTTAATAATTTCTACAGAAAGATCCTTATACCTGAAATGCGCTAGGGTAAATACAAGACCGGTAATGAATGTAACTGTTAGTCCATAAACAATCAGAAACGATAATCCCGGAGCACTAAAAAACTTACCGTTAATTATTGCTATAAACAATATCACTATAAACAATATACTAAAATGTCTTAATAGACGATTCCTATTGATTTTAAATTTCATTTTAATCTCAATTTATAAAATTAAGCACCAAGGCCAATGCCTTGATAAACAATATTGGAATTTAGAATTTTATCTTTATTTAAACAATTTCTTCCATCGATGATAACCTCGACACTTTTCCAATCATCAATTTCTAGAAAGTGATCATGATCTGTGGCGAGAACTACTCCTACGCAATGTTCAAGGATATCATTAATTTTTGCGTCTGCATTTCCATTACAATGAGGATCGCATGATAATATGTTGGCGCCCAATTTTTTTAATAACTCTCTGATTTCTAATGCAGGACTTTCTCTCATATCTCCAATATTTGCTTTATAGGATAATCCTAAAAGACCAATATTAGCCCCACAAATATTAATACCTTTTTCTTTTAATGCAGATACAAGTTTCATAACAGTATACCGAGGCATATTGGTATTCACTTTCCTAGCAATTTTTAATAACTTATGATCAAACCCTGACTTCTTTGCTCTTTGAATTAAATAATAGGGGTCAACGGGGATACAATGTCCGCCAACTCCACATCCTGGATAGTGGGGCATAAAAGCATAGGGCTTATTCGAAGCACCCTTAATGACTTCATCTAAATTGATGCCCATTTTATCAAAAGATTGAGCTAGCTCGTTCACAAATGCTATGTTAATATCCCTGAATGCATTCTCGATAATTTTAGTAGATTCCGCAGCCTTCAATGAAGAAACTTCATTTATTTCTGCATTGATAAAAGACCTATAAAAATCAGCGACTCTTTTATTTCCTTCAATAGTCAGAGAACCGATGTTCCTAGGAATATTATAAACATTCCATTTCTTATCCCCTGGATTAATCCTCTCTGGACAATGACTCAATTCAAAATCTTTTCCACCAACCAATCCTGTTTTTTCTAGAATAGGCAAAACATTTTCTTCAGAAACTCCAGGGTTCACAGTAGATTCCAAAATGATAGACTGTCCTTTTTCTAAATACCTTAAAATTGTTTCTGTAGTCTTAATTATTGGGGTTAAATCAGGATTCTTATTTTTATCAACTGGAGTTGGAACACAAATAATAATATATTTAGCACCAATCATTATATCTGGATTAGTCGTGGCATTTATTTTTACTTTTTTGATATCTTTTTCTGCCTGCTCATCCTCGACGGGAGAAATTTTATTTTTTACTTTATTAATCTTACTTTCATCAATGTCATACCCACAAACCTCATAATTTTTGTTTTTAGCTATAGAACAAGCCAAGGGAAAGCCCACATAGCCCATTCCTATCACTACTACTTTTTTAGTATTTTTTTTGAATATTTTCATATAATACAAGGCTAAAAATGTGTTTATAAACTTTTCGATTGTAGTCACCCTAGAGTGATTAAAAAGAGAGAAACAACCATAACACTTATAACGTCCACCCATGAATGTCACAAAAGTCCTAGACGCCCCAACCGAGCCGATTGAACTTAAATGGAAATCAGTGGGCGTTCGGTTCGTATATTTTCCCCTTTGTGTTTAGTTCGGATTTTAATAATTGTAAATTAATTTCTTTATTACAAAACGGGCAGGCATATATCTTTTCACTCTCTTCCTTTTTCTTTGATTCAATAGTTGTTAGAAGATTTTTCAGTTGTCCTATAACTTGTTCCCCAATGTCTTCTTTGATTTCAAAAGTCTTTTGTTTCTCACCACAATTTGGGCAGAATTTTGAGTTTTCTCCCAGTTCAGTTTTGCACTTCACACATTCCATCGGTGAGTGTGTGATGGGAGGAATATATAAGTCTTGTCGACGACTTATAGGTGACAGATCGTTTTTAACTAATTTGATGAAGGATGTTTTTGTAATTTTAATTCATTTATATTTAATTCCATATAGTAAATAAGAATATTCTTGCCTAAATTCTTCATTGTACTTAAAAAGACACCCATGAAATCGGACAAAGTGTCCGAACGCCCAACTGACATGTCGTATAGTATGGCACAATTAGGGGTGAAATTTTAAATTTAAGCATTCTTATTAACTAGAGATAAAAAGATTAAACAGTGAGGCTGTATAGGCGAAATATTAGTAACTTACAGCAAACCTGACTATTAATTTTTTCCCTACTCTCTATTAATAAGCCAAACCATCCCCGCTATTATATAATTTAAAGCCCTCTCCCAAACTCCCACCTCATCTACTATACCATCAAATTCTGATGATCCAGTCTGTCCCGAACCAATAAAAAATCCTTCTGTTAATGAATTACCATTCCCACTAGAAGCACCCAGCCCAACATAACTACCAGCAACATATCCTCTTACATTAGAGCCATCATAAGTTAAAGTCAGATAATACCAAGTATCTGTGCTCAAAGTAATTGAATATGTATATCCAGTATTACCAACACCTGATTTGATTCTCCAGAACCTTAAAAGATGGGTATCTACATCATATCTAATTCTATACTCTACCGACTCAACTGCAGTTTGTCTTGAAAAAAATGCTGGGTATGTTCCTGTTGCAAGACTATCGGGTTTTATCCATAATGAATAAGATACATCAGAACTACCATCTATACCAAGACTGCTAGAGACACTAACATAATCATCAGTCCCATCAAAAGAGTAAGCTTCATCAATCTTCCCACCATCGCTAGTAGTTAAAGTCGCCCCAGTCACAGTTCCGTCGTTAGACCCGTAATCATCATCCGCATCTACATCAAAAGAATAATAACTTACCAAATCATCAGCCAATGTTGCATGATCATCGAATGGACCACTACTCTCATTACCTCCACTTGTACCATTAACGGGTTCACTAACAACCAACCCATTTTCATAAACTAAAATATAATTCTGCCCATCAGCCCCGACAACAGTGAAGTTAAAAGTAGCCCCAGCATTTCCATCTTCACTATAATAATTCCCCCTCAATCCATCCTCACTAACCAAAATATTTCCAGCAAAAACACTAATGGTTCCAAGAAACAAGATACTCAAAAGTATAAAACCTATTTTCTCTTTCACTGATTTTATTTTTTTTAATTCCATATTGTTATTCCGACTCCACCGCTCCAAATGTTATTGTTGGTTCTGAGGAGGCCTTTTCTCTGTAAATAATATTATCAATCCAAAATATTGAAGATAAATATCCTAATGTTGTTATTCTCCCAACATCATCTAATGTTGGTCTGTATGAACTATTTGTATAACTGTATTCTGTTCCATCCGCATTTGTAAGAACCGAATCGACTCCAGTTGTACTTGTTAATTCTGAAAAATCAACATTTTGATTAATATTTATCCATGTATTAAGTTCCCAATCAGATGTAACGGAAGTATCTGCATCATCCCAAACACCCCAACTTAATGCACCATTATTGTCTAAAAAAACATTATAAATTCGATTTGCATAATTTTCTGATGGCGTCGGAAGTGTTGTGTCTGCCATCATTAAACCCGCGAATCTAACAGAACTCCCACTATTGAATTTTATATCATAATCTAACATATACCCACTATTAGAGACTGTTGGAACTGTTACTCCACAGGCACTCCAGGACGAACCACTTACAAACTTCAAAGTCCCATTTTCTAAACTCGGTGTGCAAGTGGTTATCTGTGAAAAATCGTTTATATCTCCATCATTACCATAAATAAACGTGTCAGTAATATTCGATCCACCCGAAACTCCGCCATTCCCATAATACATCTCAATCACTGTATCCGAAGAAGCATTAAGTTGAGGCACCTTAACATAAACCCCAGCCCAACCAGAATCAACTTTATCCTCAATGTAATAACTCAAAACCTCCCCATCCAAAACAAATCTTAAATCATCAAAATCACTCTGCATCTCTGCTTCATAACTGACATTAACCAAAACAGAATAATTAGTCAGAGTAGTTCCAGAAGTTTCACCAATAGTAATCTCCTTCCTCTTCCCCCAGCTAGAATTCCACCAACTAGAATTAGAACTCCCAGCAGAACTCTCGTTAGCAACCCCAATAAAAATCCCATCCTCAAACATGATCACATACAAACTATCATCCTCACCCTTATACGTAACATTTTGACTATCCCCCACACTCCCCCCACTAGAAGAATAAGTAGCAGAAATCCCACTCTCACTAACAAAGACATTTCCAGCAAAAACAGAAATAGTCCCCAAAAACAAAACACTCAAAACCAAAAAAGAAATTTTCCTATTCATAAGCCAAACCGTCCCCATCATTGTATAAATCAGAAATTTCACTAGAATTTAATGTTCTATTCCAAATTCCAACTTCATCTAAAATCCCACCCCATGAAGAAGTAGTCATTCTCCCCCCAATCGCAAATTCTAGACTTGAAGGCATACTCCCACTTGCGGGTGTTGTTGCTCCTGAATTTTGTGTTTGCAATACATCATTAACATATAATTTAACATCTGTGTCTGCACCACCACTCCCCTTAGTTACAACAATATGATACCACTGTGAGTTTGATAATTCATAATCCCACCTCACAGATAAATAATAGGTTGGGTAGCCACTTCCTAATATATCAAAACTAAACAATTTAGTATCTGTCTGATTTCTATAATAAAAACTGTATCCATTCCATGGCGACGATGACATTGTTCTTTGAATAATATATTTGTCTGAATTATCAACAGACAAATTAGGTTTTATCCAAAATGAGAACGAGTAAGAATCATCAATAGCATAATTAAAAGCAGATGTCCCATAATTTATTTTATCACTACTTGCATCCGTAAAATCATAAGCAGTCCCAATTTTTCCAGCTTGATTCTGGGAAACACCTGAAATTGTTCCATTATTTGAGCCAAAAGAATCTAGAGCATCCCCAGAAGATTCATCAAAAGGATAATATGAAACCAACCCGTTAGAAGGAAAACTAGACTCATTTTCATTTCCCTCACTAACATTCTCATCGACAAAAACAATAAGCCCATCTTCGATAACAAACACTTTGGTTCCATTTTCATAACTAACATTCTGCGTAACTCCGGCATTTCCACTACTGGAAAAATAAGTAGAGACTATCCCCTCCTCACTAACCAAAACATTCCCAGCAAAAACACTCACCGTTCCCAAAAACAAAATCACAACCAACATCCCAAAAACTCTATCAAAACGGAAATCCCTCCTCATCTTGCCATTAACAATATCATCCCTCTTATATACGTTACTATAAAAAAATTTAAAATCTTTCATCAAGCATAAATCTCCTCATTTAATTCCCCCGTCAAACACATCTCCCCACTAAAATCAACATAACTTAAATTCAAGCCCAAGCCATCCTGGATAATAAATGCATCTTCACTAGGATTACAACTGGTTTGGTTATCATTACAGCTTCCCGATTCTAAGCAAATATTTCCATCAGAATCAATATAAGCAACTGTTGTGTTACTCGTATCTTGAAATATTAAAGAATTTTGAGGTGCAGTACAATTAGCAGAAATCGAACAATCCCCCTTCAAATTTAAACCACCATTTCCCAGAAACGCCGCAACAACTTCACTACCATTTCCTCTAAATTCGAAGAGAGGGAGACTCGTATTAACATTCAAACTAAAATTAGCCGAAATATTTGAGAGTCCCTGATTATCATAGACTCCACATGCCCAACTATATTCTCCATTATTTAGAACCCTGTTAAAACTAACAGTCCCTTCAGTATTATTAAAATCTTGACTTCCATTAATCCCCCAGCTTCCATTAAAATCCCCATAAAGACTCACGTTCAAAATTCCCAAAGTATCATTGACATAACAAGACAAATCTACAATTCCGTCGACATCGATATAATTATCTTCGGGAGAAAATATCTTAACAAATGGTCTAGCAACTTCTCTAAATATCTCAACAACAGTCCAACTACTATTCCCAAGTCCATCACTAGCAAGGATTCTCAAGAAAGCACCTTCACTAAACAGCCCAGTAGAATTCCATATATATTTAGAAACATCAAAATAAACCTCGGGACCACTTACGTTAATTATTCCAGCACTCTCAGAAGTAAATGAAACAGGAACGTCACAATACCCAAGATCGTCAGCAGTACAATCCGCCAAATAAGAATTAATAGCATCACTGATATCCGCCTCGATATCTTCATCTAATCTTCCAGAATAATTCCATGCGGGGTAGTCTCCTACGCTAATAGAAGCGTTTAGAGGATATGCAGTATATGTAACAATTAAATTTCTAGAAGTAATCTCAACATCACATCTCTTATCATCACAAGTGCTATAACTTGGATTTCCAGCAAATCCAAGCACAAAAGATTCGTCTGTAGAAAGTAATTCTTCTAATTTCCAGACTGCTGCAATACCTAAATCAACATTAAAATTAGAATTATCGTCTTCGTCTCCTATGCCATTTATATAAGTGTATTCACCATGACTGGACATCGCACTCCAAACAGCATTCGCATCAGAAACATCATTCCCGTACCACTCCGGATCAGCATCGTCAAAATCCATCTTTTTAAATCTCACAGAAACCTGTCCAACACAATCCCAATCATTTACTTGTCCAAATGAACCATTTGCCTTCACCTCGTCGACAACAGCATCATCAGGAATTGTCGAAGTATCATAAATTTCCACTAATCTTCTTTCATATCCAGCAGCAGTCTGTAAAGTTCCAACATATTGTTCACTGCCTCCTATCTCAGTATCCTGATTACAACGAGCTCTTAATGGAATGAATGAATCTCTATTTAATCCAATCTCTGGATCAATATAACTCAAATTATCTCCTTCAAATTCAACATTGTTTTTAGACACACTAACATTAATTCCCTGCTTTACAAACGCTTCTTCAAAATCAATTCTCTGCTCATCACAAATAAGAGCTCTCCCTTCCGCAATACACTTAACATTCTTAGTTTTAATATCATAACCAAGTTTTTTCGGCTGATTAGCTTCGTCTAAAGTATGGTCAAAATAATAACTCCCTCTTTTCTTCTCAATCTTAGTCATAAAATTTAATTTGTCCTTTTCAACTAAATCCTTTTCCTTAAATTCATCTTTCTCATCGCTAGAATCCTTAGTATACAAATGCATCTCAACTGACTTATTGTTCCATTCTAAAATAAGACTGTCCCCATCAAAATTAAAATCGGTCACCTCTTCATATGGCTTATATTCCCCATTAGAATCCAACATATTAACAGCCTCACTATAAATCACAGCCTTATATTTCCCATTACCTAAATAATAAGTATCCGAAAATTCTGCTCTTTCAAAAATCATCAAATCATCAAGAATAATTTCCTCACTAACATTCGTTTCATTCGACTCGACATTTTCATCATCAGAACTCAAATCTAAAACATAGGTAGCAAAACTAGAACTTAAATTTACAGAACCATTAAATTCTGCTCTTAAAATACAACTCGTATTTTCACAATTTGAAGAATTAATTTCAACATAGGTATACCCATCCGAATCCGTAATTCCAGACTCAACATATACATCATTCTTAAAAAAACTAATCTCTTGGTCAGCAATAGGAGTTTTATTTTCAGAAATAAGCCTAGCAGAAACTTTTAATATTCCATTCAAGGCGAAATCAAAAGAATCTTTAACAAATTCAAGCAAAGTAAAAATAACCCCGACATCTACAACCTTACCTAAATCAACAACACTTCCATTAGTCGTAGTTTTATTTGGACTCACAACCTCAGAAACATTCGTATCATCCTCAGAAGAGTTTTCACTCTCATTAATTATTTCCTCTATACTCTCATTTAACTCCAAAAAACTTTCATTAATTTTAATCGTCTCATTCAAAACAACTTCAACTTCCTCGGATTCATTTTCAAAAGTATCATTAATATCAGCAAATACAAGCCCAGAAAATAAAATTATCATACCAATTAGTAACCCAGTTTTTAAATTAAATTTCATTTCGTAACTCCCATCAAATTTATTTTAGCACTAGAAATAGTAGCATTTTTAGGCAATCTCAAGTAGATCGTCTCATTCCCTCCACCTGCAGAATAATTAAACAAATGATTCTGGCTACTATCGTTCCAACTATTGACATATCCAAAACTATTTTTAATAGAAAACCAGCTTTCTTCATCAAGAGAATAATCAATAAAATATCTAACAAAATCCCCATTAATATCCGAAACAGATTCCCAAATAATTTCAATCAAATTGTCGTCGGTAATTTCTTTGTTCTCAGGAGAAATAATACTAACGTTTCCAGGAATAGTATTGTAAACTGTAACAATAACGAAATCAATATTATTCGTCTCATTCTCTTCATCAATTAAATTATCAAAATCTACTACAGCAACAACAGTTGTATTATCTATCAAGCCGGAACCAGAGCTCTGGAACATATAGCTCTCATTCACATCTAATTCAGCTACAGAATCTTGAAAGTCAAAAGATGATGCATCGAACAAATCCAAAACAACATTGAATGCCTTAGCCTCTCCAATATTCTTAACAGTCACATTAAAAGAATTATGCGTATCATTAAAGGATGTTGTCATATTTATAATTTCCAAATCCGGTCTAGGCGGACGCTCAAAATCGAAATAACTACTATTCCCCGTATCAATTAAATAAGCACTTAACTCCGAATCAATTAATTCCGAATCATAAAACAAATTCGAAATAGCAATTTCATAAGGTCCGCTAACTTGTGAAGAATAAATATGTTCTCCGGAAATATTTATCAAAACATGTTGAAATCCTGTAGTCAGCGTAGCATTTTTTTCTAAAGTAATAAGGGATTCTCCATACAAATCATAAACATCTAAAATAAGTGTATAATTTCCACTATCTAAAACATTAATTGTTGTATTAATTTCAAGATAGTCGGTCAAGTTATTAGAATCAAGGTCAATCTTTGAGCTATTATAAGATTTAACATAAGATGTCTTCGCAAAATCTTCATAACTATAATTAGAAGTAGAAATATTCAAAGGGATATTTTTTTCGCCCACAGAAATTCCGCTAATAACAAAGCCTCCATTATAATGAGTACGCTTTATGGATTCATTATCAAAATATATTAAAACATTATTTATACCAGAACTCAAATTAACGGACTCATTAATCGAAGATAAAGAACCGTAATCATAATTTAAATAAACAGATATATTTCTAACAGAAGCACTAGATAAATTAAGAGTCACATTAAACATAATAGAATCATTATTAATATTTGAATCAGAAATACTGATAAAAGTTGGACCAGTTTCATATGAATTATAATTATTACTAACCAAATCTCCTTTTCTATAAACTAAATTACTTTCATTATCATAAATTCTAATAGTATACTCAAAACTATCAATCCCAGAAAGTAATTCTGTACTAATGTTCAAAGAAACGTTAGAAAAAGATGCCCCTAAAACAGAAACGATACCCTCAGTCACAACGGTCCCATTATCATCTATATCCACATAAATTTCATAATTTCCATTCGTAGTATTCCCAATTGTCAGATTAAAAAATAAGGTATCATTTATCCCATTGCTATCCAAATCTATCATATAATCACCAGTTTGTGAAACTGTAATATTACCTTCGGAGTAATCGAAAGAATAAAAACTGATTAGTTCTTCAATCGTTTCGATTGGGAAATCCCCATCTTGAGTATAGTAAATAACTCCTAAAGATCCGCTATTCCCATCACTTCCTCCATCATCTTCATCTCCTCCGCTTCCAGCAGAAACAGAAATAGTAGAAGATGAATTTTGCAAAGTATATTGATAAGCTATCGTTATTCTTCCTCCTGCCCCTCCTCCGCCACCGCCAGCAGCACCATCCTTAGTAACATAAAAATAAGCATCAGAACCACTGCCAGCATTTGCTCGTAATGTCGCAGAATTGATATTGACAAATTTCCCCTTAATAAAAATACTTCCGCCGCTTCCGCCGCCGCTTCCGCCAAATCTAGCATCTCCATAAGGCTCCCCATATTGCCCACTATTTCCAGACGCTTGAATTTGTCCATTTATACTTACATTCCTAGCATACAAAATAAACGCTCCACCACCATCTCCGCCAGTTCCTCCATCCCCATCACTACCAGGAGCAGTAGGTCCACTTCCTCCGCCAGAACCTAAAAACATTACATCTAAGACACTTTGATTCCCATAACTAGATCCGCCAGTTCCTCCATATGCTGAACTTAATCCCCCCTCTCCGCCAGTTCCTCCTGCCCCTCCATATCCAGCTCCGCCGCCGCCGCCAAGCCAATAAGGATCTCCTGTTGAATGCTTTACCCCAGCTCCTCCGGCTCCATCTCCTTCCCCAGAAGATCCGTCGTTATCCCACATAGTGGCTTTGGCACCTCCCCTATATCCCTTCCCATTTCCATTAATGGTTGCTCCACTCTCTAAAGTAAACGTGTCTTCAGCACTAAAATTCAAAACACCGGTTCCTTCCGTCCCATTATAGTCACAAACCGTCACTGTCACCCCACTCTCAATCAAAACATTATCGTATTCATAATTGCCACAAAGTGTTGTTGAAGAACTAATAGTCAAATTTTCAGCGGCAATAAAGGGTATGCAGAATAGGAAAAACATAAATGAAATATTTCGTTTTAGGATATACTTTCCGGATTCTCTTTCAAGTTGTTGTGTTTGTTGTTGTTTCATTTTTTATTTATTCTCCAAACGATGTAACCAATTAATACTCCAATAATAGCGTAAAAAAACATAGGAACTAAAGGAACAATCCACACATAGCCCATACAAGAGCCAATCCCAGGAGAGTCACTACAAAAAATCTTAATAATATTAAATGAAGACGAAGTTAAAAAAATTTTCTCCATAATACTATTCGACGAATAAAATATGAAATCTTTTTCAAATCCAAACTTTAAAAATAAGAGATTAATTAAATACATCAATCCGTAAAACAACCAAGGGAACAATGCTCCGATAATTCCACTAATAAAAAAGTAAAATTTCTTAGACCTTCTATTTTTATTCAATTCTTTATTTTTCATTTAGTTTCTCCCTAATCATCTCTTTGATCCTCTTATCTTTTGGCAAATCTGGATGTCTCAAATCAAATTCTTTTACAGATTTTGTAGTTGCATTTATGCTATTATAAATTGCCAAAGAATCTTCTTCCGTAACAATATAATCATTATCATTATTAAATTGCCATCCCTCTGTCCCATATATCAATAAAAATTTTTCTACAGCAAAATTTCCTGGTTGAACATCTGTTTCATTCTCTATCCAATCAAAATAATCTAATGATAAATTTTGAGAAATCATATTTTCTCCCGAAAGACCAAAGGATCCAAGCACCCAACAATAAGGACTAAGAATACCCCCTTCGTAAGCCATTCTCTCGGCAAGCATATCTCCAGATATATGAGTTATCTCTTGCTCCTCAAAATACTCCCGAATATCCTTCCCATGTTTTAATATACAGTCGCCAAACAAACTCTCCCCCTCAAACGCCCCCGGACACCCAACTCCAACAAATGTATGCACAACATCCCCACCCTTCAAATCCATCTCCTTCCACGCCCCAGTCTTCGGATTAACATATTCCCCAACATCCTCCTTCCCATCCTCTTGATACTCTTCTAGCGAAGCCAATGCGGTCCTACATCCATTAGAAAATCCAACATAATCAATCTCATCCTTCCCAGTATAAGCCTGAACTCCCCCAATCAAAGCAGGCCAATAATAATCAACTAAATCCTCAAAGTCATAATTCGGACAATTTTCACATTCAGTATTTGGACCTCCAGTTATCTCAATCAACCAAGTATCCCGAATATATTCACGGATGGGTACATTTAAATGAATAACCCCATCAATTTCCTTTGATCCTACTCCCATTTTCCCCCGAGCAATTTCAACTCCAAAGTCCTCCCAAGTAAACAGATTACTCCAAAGTCCTCTAGCTAGTACAACTGGTCTTTCAATCTCATTATATTCCCGAAACTCTGGACTCATCTCCGAATTAATATGCTTTAACCTCAAGGCTACTCTATCGCCAGCCACATCATTATTAGTCATCACTCTCTTTATGGCTAAATTAAAAGTCTTCTTCCTCAACGCAGAATCAACAGCATTGGCAAAACTCAAAATATCAGTTTTATACGCCCCCTGATTTTCATCTGTATGAAAGTAATCAAAAACTGAAATTGCATCAATATCTTCTTCTCCCAAATAAACAGGAGGATAAAAATTCCCCAAAGTATTCTCATTCAAAAATAAATTTCTCCTAACAACCAATTCCCTTAAGGCCGCAATAGTCCCATCAATATCATTCCCAAAAACATAAACATTCGGAACATCATTATCATCTTTTATAATGATCCCATTATAAGGCAACCCCTCAATCTTTCCACTATATTTAATGACCTTATCAGGAAAATACTCCACTCTTATATCTTCGTTAAGCGTATTCTTCCCAATATGTAAGATCATCTGAGCCTCTCCACTTGAACTAACCAAATCAACATAATTATCTAAATAGTTCTCGACGACGGAGTCCACTTTAGAAAGACCGGTATCAGAATACAAATAAACGGAAACAGGATTAATTACGATTGAATTCTCCTGATTATTATCAGGATTTTCATTAACAACATCGCTAGAATCAACAAATACAGTCACAAACGAACACCCACTTAAATCATCTGTCACACTAGCCTCATAAACTCCAGTTCCACCAATCGAGGGAATAGTCTCTGTTCCGATAATACTGGCAACCCCACCACAAACCTTTCTAAACTGAACATTAACATTAGAAGCCCAAATATTCACAGCATGAACATCAACATTAATCCTAGTCTCACCATCAGCCGCATCCTCAAATCCAATATCACTCTCACTAATAAATAAATCAGATCCAGATTTACAAACATCACAAACAAAAGTCAACGAATCATAATCGGGATTAGTATCCATCGAGGTATATTGGATATCACAACTTGTTCCATCTGAACACTTCATTTCAAATTTTTGTGAAGCTCCACATTTCGTATTTTCATTATTGAGAACGACTTCTACATATCCTTCATTAATATTCCCAGCAAACACATCATTCAAATAAATCTTAGCATTTCCGTCCTCCAAATATTCATTTTCACTATCATAACCAAAAACAGTAACAGTTCCCTCGCAATTTTCAGGACTCACACAAATATAATCCTCACAAACGTAATCTCCATATTTTTCACAATCACCATCACTATAACACTCCGTACCTGCCGCACTACACGTTCCATCCAAACAATTACCAGAATCACATTCCCCATCACAATCACAACTTACCCCCTCAGACAAGCTCAAACAAGCCTGACATCCAGAAGCCTGATCACAGGTATAACTAAACGAAACCCTAGGTTTATTATTAGATAATCTTCCTCCAATTCTAACTCTACTCTCACTTGTCCCGGATTCAATTCCACCAAACCCAATAATAAAATCCTCATTATTATCAATTGCATTTTCAATCAAATTTATCGAAGCACTAGACGAAAAATAAGTAGCCATACTGTAATCCTCAGAAGGATTCGAGACATAACCAAAACTACTATCTCCAATCGCATCAAAAATAGCTTCTATCTCGCCTTCATTGTCAGGTGTCCAATCACTCACATCATCCTCATCAACAGAATAAAAATAAACAGTATCATCTGTTCCAAATTCCTGGTCATCATACCAAGTCAAGATGAATTCATCAATACTACTAGCACTTTCTAATTCATCTCGAACAGAAGAACTTAAAGCCCATCTCTCATAAGATCGGCTAGTATATCCTCCATTAGAAGTATACCCACCCTCAATCCAAGTAAAAGATGTTCCCATATCATAAAAATTATTACTTCCATCCTTCATAAAATACCCTTCACTACTGGAATATTGCGTCCCCGTACTCGGATCAACCCTAACAGGATAAACCCTCCCCTCAACAGCCAGCCAATCATAAGGCGTCAAAACCGAAACAATCGTCTTCCCATCCTTTTCCTCAAACTCATACTCTAACTCCACTGCCTCTCCAGCCGAATCTATCGCAAAAGCTCTAGGTAACTCAAAAGCAAAACTCCCATCACCTTTTATAAATTCAGCCCTTCCTTTAATTTTAAATTTTCCATCTCTCTCCCACTTCTCTTTTTCCACACTAACCTCCTTATCTTCTCCACCAAACATCTTAGAAACGAATCCAGCTTCCTCAATTTTCTTTCCACTCAAACGAATCTCATTTTTCTCATTTTTCCCATCTGTTTTTTTGCTTCCGTCATCTACTTCAAAACTTAACTTCAAAAACGCATCATAAAAACTAGGCACAGGCAACGAAGATAAACTTTCAATAATCAGATTTTCTTTCAATAAAATATTATTATACTCATACCCTAAATCCAACCCCTCTCCATAAGCACCAACATAAACAAACTCATTCTCAGAAGCTTTTCCCAAAACATTCACAATTTCCCCAACAACTTCCTCACTTTCATCATTAATATAGGACAAAGGAAGGGGCAAATATTTTATATAACTTCCATTATATAAAAACTTCACGACCTCCCCCTCGAGCCGCTCCCTAAAATCAGCATAATAAATTCCTTCCCTAACACAATAATCATACTCACAATTTCCCCTAACTATATTTCTATTAATAGGCGAGTACCCCTCCCCATCAAAATAATTAATAGCCGTCGGTGAAACCTGAGCAACTTTTTTCCCAGAAGCTTCATCAAAATAAATATCATAATCCATTCCCCTCTCGACTAACTCCATAGAATCCAAATTGATATTCACATCACTACTTTCCAATTCTCCAGCAACGACAAACATGAGCCCAAAAACAACCAGTAAAATAAACAACCCCTCTCTCATATAACATTATTAACAATACTGTTTTATATATCTTTACATCATTTTTCAGATAAAACAATACTTCAATTATTAATCTTCCTTATACAAAAACAACAACACCGGCATTACCTGATTCCTCTTTTTCGCCAATACCCCTATTTCTTTTTCCAGCTCTTCCGAATTTCTATAATAAGTTAATTTATAAGAAAATTTGGATCGTTTCTCCTTCAACTGCGGAAACTCAGAAAATAATTCCTTTTTAAATTTTAAAATATTCCATGCCTGTGCACTTTCACTGTAGAAAATTTTTCCTTCACTATTTATTTTTGTTCTGGGGGTGAGTGTGGTTTTTTTCATTTGCGATTTTTATCACCTCCCCTTTTCTTACTAGGATTAAGATTCACAATTATATATATGCTAAGTTCATAAATATATAAAAATATACAAATCCTTAAAAAGAAAGAAAACATATAACTTTATCCCAAGGGGAAAAGAGTTCTTGATAAATTGACAATGGCAAAAAATAAGGACCTCTTCCTAGATTATGGGGAATTGATATTTTATCATAAATTTAATAATGAAACTCTCTCTAGAGCACATGGACTTACTATTGACTATGTTGAATCTGAAGGGTATACCATAGACAAAAATAATCTTAAAAAAGCTCATGACCAAACTATCGGAACATATCTACAAGCAAGAAAAAGAAATAACTCCGAATGGTCAATGAATAAAATTATTAGAGATATTACTGATATACTTGGTTTAGATAAAAAACTCATTCCTAGATTAGTTGACATATACAAACTAAATGATCATGATTATTGTCCTATGGAGACGACTTCTGAAATGCTTCCTGTGTTGGCTAAGAAAAGAAACTTACATATAATCTCTAATATTCCTCATGATTCCCTCTACACAGAATTAGTTGAATATGATATGCTTGGATTTTTTAAAACATTTACTTTATCTGGCGACGTGGGAGTTAGAAAACCTCATCCTGAAATTTATAATATTGCGATGAAGAAGGCTGGAAGTATCCCTGAAACTAGTTTATTTGTATCTCACGATGAGGTGGAGGTAAAGGGAGCGGAAGGTGTTAGAATGGAAAATTTTCTTGCGAAATCTTTAGCGGAAGTTGTGGAGGTTTTGCAATGAAAATAATATATACAAATATTAGCCCAACGACAAATGCATATACAAACTTTAATCATATTTTTTATTTAAAGAAACAGAAGCCACAAAAAGTTTATCTCTGCGTGTGGGATCTCTTTGTTCTTGAAAGTCGTATACTTAATTCCTCTAGCGAGAAGTCTAGGCAAGAAAAATTAAAATCTAATGTTCGGATGATTGAAGCTTTGATGAAGTATCTTGGTTTGAATTATAAATTGATATACCTATCCGAGCTTTGGTCAAGAGCCTTTAGGAATAGAGAGATAACGAATTTGTATCATAATTCTTTGTCGATTATTGATATTGAGAAAATAAGAAAAGGGTTTTCTCTTAGGTATATCCCATTCGGAGATATTAGTTTATCTCGAATAAATTATATTATCATGGATTATTTAGCGGCGACATTTCTTCCAGAACTTTTTCCAGAAGTGTGTGGTGGACAGCCGACTCATTATTTAACTTCTGAAAGATTCAAAATTTTTAAAGGAGATATGGATCATATTTTAAAATTGAAATCTAGATATAGTCCCCCGAAGAGTATTTACGTTACTGGAGTTCCTGTGATAATTCATAAGAAAGATCGTGTTATTCCTTCTTCGGAGATGTCTAAAGATAGTATTCAGAGAATAGTAGAATCTCATTATAATAATACCAAGCCTAACGAAAAGGAAATTTCTGAATTATTTGATGTCTTGTTTTCTATTCTAGATAAGGTCGTTTTAGAAAATAGAAAGGTGGGGAGAAGTAAGGCCGAGACGATGATTTCTGATTTGGATTATTTTGAGTTTGTGGAAGTAGTGTCACAAAGTCTTTATTCATATTTTGATAAACTAAAAAAAATTGTTAGTAAAATAAACGTTGCTGACGAAATGAAAAGTCGGTTTATCGATGGTCCTGAGGAATTCGGGAAGATGATTAAGCCATTGAATGATATTAAGCTAATTATTTTGAAGAATTGTGATGGAGCAAATTCAATCTTGGATATTTCTAAAAAATCTAGTTTAAAATTGAGTACTGTTTCGACTTATATTACCCAGTTAAGAAATATGGGTTTATTGACAGCAGACAAAAAGCCGAAGAGAGCCATTGAACATGTAGTTTTAAATCTGGGGAGTATTGGAAGATGAAAGATCTCGTTTTAATTAATAGCCCAATGCAAGAGTATTCGGAAAAAAATAAGCCAAATTATTTTACTACAGCTCCTCTTGGTCTTGGATATTTAGCGACGGTTGCTTCGAGAGAAGGGTATGATGTTGAAATTGTTGATGCGGAGGCTGAGAAGTTGAGTCCTAGTGAAGTTGTAAAAAGAATTGACAATTTGAATCCGGATATCGTTGGGATAAATATTTTTTCTACTAATCATCGGCTTGCCTTGGATATTTTGGAAAATTCTTCTGGGAATTATAAATTGGTTGGGGGACCTCATGCCACACTTAGGGGAGAGGAATTGCAGGGGAGTTATACAGTTGTTAAAGGAGAGGCTGATAAAATATTTCCAAAGATTTTAAGAGAGAGACCTATGGGGATCATAAATGCGGGACTTGTGCAAAACCTTGATTCATTACCATATGTTAATCGTAAGTTTTTTGTAAATGATCCCTACTCTTCAGACAACGGGGAGAGAGAAGCGTCGATAAATTCCTCTAGAGGGTGCTCTTTTAATTGTGTTTATTGTTCTGTCCCTACAATTGGCGGAAGAAAAATGCGTGCAAGGTCAATTGAGAATGTTGTTGGGGAAATTGAAAATTTATCTACCAAGGGAGTTAAAAGTATCCATTTTACTGACGATTTATTTAATTTCAGTAAAGATAGAGTAATCTCTTTTACGGAAGCATTGAGTCAGAGTGATGCGAATCCTTCTTGGAGGGCACTTTGTAGGATTGAAAATTTGGATGAAAATCTCTTGAGCAGAATGAAAGATTCTGGATGTTATAGAATCGCTATTGGGGTTGAGTCCGCAACACCTAGTGTTTTGGAGTACATTGGAAAAAGTTCTGATATTAAGAAAACTAAATCTATTTTCGATTCGTGTCGTAAATTGGGGGTTGAGACCAAAGCATTTTTCACCGTTGGACATCCTAATGAAACTGAAAAAGAGATTGAGGATACTATTGATTTTGCTATGGATCTTAATCCAGACGATGCGAGATTTATGGTTGTTCGAGCTTTCCCTGGGACTCGGTTGTATAAAAATCTTGAAGAAGCTGGATATTCTAGAGAAGAGTTAGACGATTATGCTCAGTCGAAAATAGATGCTCCCTATGTGAAATATCATGTTATGAATAATTCGTCTTTGAATGGTGTGTCGCCAGAAAAATTAGATGAATATATAATTAGTGCTTACCGTAGATTTAGTAGGAGAAAAGGATGAGAATTTATGTAGCGTATAAGTTGAGCGGGACGAATGTTGAGAAACTTAGGTTGAGGCTTGAGAAGATATCTAAAATAATTGAAAAACTTGGGCATAAGAGCTTTATTTTTATTAGAGATGTACAGGACTGGAAGCCTGGGGAAATGAAACCTGAGGAAGTTATGGAGAGGGCTAGGATTGAGATGAAGAAATCCGATGTTATCTTGGTTGTATTGGAGAGTGCGGAGAAGGGTGAGGGGCTCTTGATTGAGAGTGGTTATATGAAGGGACTTGGGAAGAAGTTGATTGTTGCTTCGAAAGAAGATTGTAGGGGATTTTTATTGAAAGGAATTGCGGATGAGGTTTTTGAGTTTGATGGGGATAGAGAGCTTGAAGATAAACTGAATAGGATTTTTGGAGAAAGTTAGAGTAATTTTATAAGCTCTTGCTCCTTGCGATAATTATGGCAAAACTCCTAACAAAATCCAACTACCTTCTAGGTCTACAATGCCCAAAACTTCTATGGGTAACAAAAAATGACAAACAAAGACTTCCAGAGCATGACGAGATTACATTAAAGAAATTTTCTGATGGGCATATTCTTGGAGAGTTGGCGACGAAAGTTTTTCCCGAGGGGCAGGATATCCCTGACGATAATTTTATGGAAAATTTAAGAAATACTAAAAAATTAATTAGTAAAAGAATTCCTTTATTTGAGCCAGCTTTTATGATTGATAGTTTGTATTCTAGGGCGGATGTTTTGGTGCCGGTTGGTGAGGATGAGTGGGATATCGTTGAGGTTAAGAGTGCGACTAGGGTCAAGGAGACGAATCTGCATGACGTCGCTTTTCAGAAGTATGTCTATGAGAAAGCTGGGCTGAAGATTCGGAAATGTTTTTTGATGCATATTAATAATCAGTATGTTCGTGATGGGGAGATTGAGCCTTCGGAGTTGTTTGTGCAGACGGAAATTAGTGAAAAGGTCGAGGAATTTTCTGAAGGGCTTGAATTTAGGATTGAGGAAATGTCTAAAATTATTAATTCCAGGGAGGAGCCTAATTGTAAAATTGGGTTTAATTGTTCAAATCCTTATGATTGTCCTATAAAGGATGAATGTTGGAAAGATGTGCCTGAAGACAGTGTGTTTGATTTTTATAGGATGTTGAAGAAGAAGACTTTTGAGTTATATGATTCTGGAATTGTTAAGTTGAATGATGTTCCTGAGAATGTGAAATTGAATGATAAACAACAAATACAGCGTCGATTGGCGTTTGATGGCGGAAAGCATATTAATAAGTTGCAGGTTAAGAATTTTCTTGAGAGTTTGAAGTATCCTGTTTATTATTTAGATTTTGAAACGATTAATCCGGCGATTCCGAAATTTGATGGAATGAGACCCTATCAAAGAATTCCGTTTCAGTTTTCGTTGCATGTTCAGGAGGAGGAAAGTGGAGAGTTGAGGCATGTTTCGTTTTTGGCTGAGGGGATGAGTGACCCACGGCCTAAATTTATGCAATCTCTAAAAGATAACCTTGGAGAAAAGGGAAGTATTTTGGTTTATAATCAGGGATTTGAGAAGGGTGTTATGAATGAATGCTCTGGGGCCTTGCCAGAGTTTAGAGAGTGGTATGATGAGAATATTTTTACAAGGATAAAAGACCTTTGGGATGTATTCAAGGACTTCAGTTATTATGATCCTAAGCAGGAAGGGTCTACTTCGATAAAATATGTTTTACCCGTTTTGAGTGATCTAAGTTATGACAAGATGGATATTAAGGATGGCGCCTTGGCTAGTTTGAAATATGAAAGAATGACTTACGGTGATGTTGAGGAAGCAGAAAGGTTAAAAGCGAGGAGAGCTCTGGAAAGATATTGTGAGCTTGATACACTCGCAGAAGTTGAAATAATTAAAGGGCTAAAAAATAAAATAAAATGAATAAATTTTGGATTCTAATTGCGAGTAAAGACACATTCCCAACTATAATCAAACATGAAATTTATGGATTTAGTGATAAATCTACAAAAATCGCAAAAAAAATAAGGGAAGGGGATTTGGTGGCACTATACCTTATTCCAAAGAAAATAGTCGGATTTTTTAAAATTACAGATATTAATATCGATTCTAATTTAAAATTTGAAGGGAGATATTACGGATTTAAAGTAAAACTAAGCGAAAGCAATCTCCCAGATAAACCTCTTGAGTTTACGAGGGATTTGGTAGACAGAATTTCAATATTTAAAGATAAAAAAAGTTGGGGGGGCGTATTAATGGGAAAATCTGGTGTAGAAATAACTAAAAAAGATTATAATTTATTAAAAAAACGCTCGGAGAAAAAATGAAAGATTATGACAAAGCATCTAAAGAAGATCTAATAAGAGAAATAGAAAAATTAAAACAGAGGAAAAAGTATGGCCTGGTTTGGGATGCCGAAAAGGAGCCAGAAAAAGTTGTTTTGGATTGTAGAAAAAATTTACCTATTTTTAGTGAGGATAAGAAAAGAAAAATAAAAGGAGAAGTGGATGAACCCAATAACTTCATAATTGAGGGAGATAATTACCACTCTCTTTCTGCCTTAAGTTATACTCATAAAGAAAAAATTGACGTGATTTATATTGATCCCCCATATAATACTGGAAATTCTAAGGAGTGGAAATATAATGATATATGGATTGACGCGGAAGATCGTTGGAGACACAGTAAATGGTTAAATTTTATAGAAAAAAGATTGAAACTTGGGAAAAGATTACTTCGAAAAACAGGAGTAATTTTTATTAGTATAGATGATCATGAATTTGCTCAATTAAAGCTTTTATGTGATGAAATCTTCGGAGAAGATAATTTTGTAGATTCAATTGTTTGGAAAAAAAGATATCAGGGAGCAAAAGAAAAATATCACGCCGCAATACATGAATACATTTTTGTATATGCAAAAGACAAAAAGTCCCTCCAAGAATTTAGCATTAAAACAAGCCCTGAATTTATTGATAAATATTTTAAGAATAAAGATGAAAATTATGAGCTAAGAGGTGGCTATAGGACACAGCCACTAGAAGCAGGCAAGTCTATGGACCCCCGTCCAAATCTAGTTTATCCAGTTCAAGCACCTGACGGCTCAGAAATCATGCCAAAAAGACAGTGGGTATGGGGCAAGGAAAGGGTAGAGAATGCGCTCGAAAAGGGAGAATTAGACTTTAAAAAAAATAAATCTGCTAAGTGGTCCATAAGATTCAAACAGTATTTAAAAGATGAGACTGGAGTAACCAGAAGAACAAAGCCATTTTCTATAATTGATGACGTATATACCCAAGATGGGACTAAAGAAATTAACTCGATTTTAGGGGACAATGTTTTTAAGTTTCCAAAACCTACGAAATTAATAAAAAAACTTCTTGATATATCTAGTGGGAATGGCAAGGATAATATTACTGTCCTGGACTTTTTTGCAGGAAGTGGGACAACCGGGCATGCCGTAATGGACCTCAACAAAGAAGATGGTGGAAATAGAAAATTTATTCTATGTACCAACAACGAAGACAATAATAATCAGGGTAATAAAATTGCAGAGAATATTTGCTATCCCCGTTTGAAAAAGGTCATAAAAGGCTACTCTGACAATAATAAAAATAAGATTGAGGGGTTTGGAGGGAATCTTAGATATTATAAAACCAATTTTGTAGAAACAGAAAACCTTGATAATGCAACAGATCAAGATAAACTTGAATTAACCCGTAGGGCCGGAGAGATGATTGCAGTTAGAGAGGAAACTTTTGAAGAAGTTGAAAGGGATGATTGGTGGCAGATTTTTTCAAATGAGAAAGAGGTTACCGCAATATATTTTAAAGAGGATAAGGGTAAGCTACAAAAGTTAGTTGAGAAATTAGACAAGATGGGTAAAAAAATAAACCTCTATATTTTTAGTTGGGGAAAGAATGAATATGTAAATGAATTTGCAGAATACAAAAAAATTAAAGTTAAAGATATCCCTGAACCCCTAATTGATGTTTATAAAGAGGTGGCAAATTTATGAGCAAGATAATACTCAAACCATTTCAAGAGAATGCAATTGCAGAATTAAGAAATCAATTTCTTACGCTTTGGAAATCCAACAACAGAAAAACAGAGTTAATCTTAAAATCTCCCACCGGATCAGGGAAAACAATTATGATGGCCCAATTTTTAAGAGACCTTACTGGAGATCCTCAATTTGATGCAGATAAATGTTTTTTGTGGTTTAGTTTTAATGAACCTTCTTATTTACAAAGCAAAAATAAATTATTAAATTACTATGGTGGCGCAGGAGAGCTTAATTTGTTGGATTTAATAGATTTGGCGAATAAAAAGAAACTCGAAAAAAATAATATTTTTTTTATAAATTGGCAGAAACTGAAATCATCCACAAAAGAAGGCAGAAAACTAAGAAACCCTACAGAATATACCGAAGGAGATGACGGGCAATTTGATGAATTAATCAAAAAAACCCAAAAAGATGGAAGAGAAATAATATTAATTGTTGATGAGGCCCACAGAGACACTGATACAAACCTTGCAGATGAGTTAATTAACTTAATTGATCCAAAAATTATTCTTAAAGTAACTGCCACTCCGAAAGCAATTCCAAATGCATTAGAAATACAAATGAAAACAAAAGGATTCGTTAATGTAACAAGAGAGGATGTGGTTGAAGCAGAATTAATCAAAGAAAAAATAATAACTCAAACCAAAGAGGATTTAGAGAATGTAAAGAAAAAAGAAATTGATCAGGATATATTGCTCTTGGATTTAGCATACAATAAAAGAGAAGAGCTTTTGAAAAAATATAAAGATTTTGAACTAGACATAAATCCTCTTGCATTAATACAATTGCCTAATGATGATATTTCCACAAAGGAAACCCTAGATCAAACAAAAATGGAATTAGTGAAGAACTACTTAAGAGAGAAGGGGGTTCCTGGTCACAAAGTTGCTATTTGGTTAGCGGGACCAAAAGAGAATTTAGAAGATATTGAAGAGAATGATTCAGAAGTTGATTTCTTAATATTTAAACAAGCGGCCGCAACAGGATGGGATTGCCCTAGAGCCTCCATCTTAGTTATGTTTAGAGAAATAAGAAATCCAGTATTTCATACCCAAACTGTTGGAAGAGTTTTAAGAATGCCTGAGGCAAGATTTTATTCAGAGCAAGAACTAAACAAAGCATACCTTTATACCAATTATGAAAGAAATCAGGTCAGAGAAAACTGGGGCAAATTAGGTACAAATAAGCCATTTATCTATACAAGTAAGAGAAAAAAGGGAATTACTCCAATAAAACTGGAATCCACTTACATGAGTAGACCTAATTATAATGACCTTGGAGATTCCTTCCAAAATATTTTTGAAAAAATTGCGAATAAACATTTTGAAATCGAAAAAGGGGATTCTCCAGCGGTAGTAAAGAAAAAATTAGAGCAGAAAGGACTGTCTTTTGATTCATTAAATATAGATAACAATATGATTGTTGATGCAGAAATTGAAAACTTTGATAATTTTATTCAAGAATTGGTTGATCATGGAACAGATTTAAACAGAGAAACTTCAAAGAATGATTTAATTAGGACATACAATATGAGATGTTTTGATATTCTTGCAAAACAAGAAGATGAAAAGAGAAGATTTGCACCTGCAAGATCATGGGGGAAATTAAAAACTGCATTAAACGTCTGGATCAAAAAGGCGTCAAAAGAAGACAGAGACAACTATTACAAGTTAATAGTTAAGGATTTACTCAAATTAGATAGTGAATTGGTTAAAATTATCAGCGATGCTCTTCTAAAATATAGACCAATACGAGAAGAGGAAGTTCATCAAAAGGCATCAAGATCCAAAGGAACTACACTCTTGGATATTCCAAATGAGATTTTAGAATATAATGAAGATTACGAGGAAATTAAGAAAGGTGTAAATAGATGCTCAATGAAGCCCTTTTATTTACAAAAAGAATACCTTGGAAAGATAAATGAAACAAGATTCATTAAATATCTTGAAGGTAAGGATAATGTTGAGTGGTGGCATAAGAATGGAGATGAAGGTAGTGATTATTTCGCGATACCTTACTATGATCATAATAAACATAGGGAACGACTATTTTACCCAGATTGGATTATCAAATTAAAGAATGGAATTACCTTGATAGTTGATACCAAGAAGGGGAAAACCGCAAGTGAGAATGAAACGAAATGGAAAGCGGAAGCATTACAAGAGTGGATTAAAAAACAAAAAAACAAAACTCTTATTGGAGGAATAGTAGTTGAATTTTCCAATATATGGAAAATTAATTCAAAAGATACCTATAATTATGAAGATTCAGGGAAGGAATTTGAATTTTTGGATAAGTTCTTTTGAGATAGTTCCCCACGATCCCTATCCACATACATACATATTAAGTCTACGGGCGTTTCTGGATATTTAACAAATTTTATAGACGACAAGACGATATTTATACCAGAAAAACAGGGTGTCGTTTTTAGCTCTTTTTCACAGATTTTATGAGCCTGTCTAATCGCCGTTTTACAAATCTACTATTCATCGTATCCCCGAGTTCTTTATATTTTGGAACCTTATTCTTATCAGTTACAACAAAAAACCACTTATCATAATTTTTATTCAAAAATTTTACTCTTTCAATTAGCGCTTTCTTTCTACTAAGCATACTCCCAGTCTCAATCTCAATCGCAAACCTCTTCCCACCAATCTCAAAAACAATATCTGGTTTTTTAGTTGTATATAACTTCGTCTCAATTCCATTCTTCTCCAAAAATTCCGAAATATTATGAACCATAAACAAATGCGTCAAACTCTCATTATGTCTTGGCTGCAAAAGAAAATCCCCCATCTTATCAGTTACCAAGCTTTTATATTTTTTAACTTGATAGCCCTCACCTAAAAGGAATTTAATTTCATCTTTCTTCAAACCCTTTTTATGAAAGAACCTTTTGTTCGGATCGATTCCAATATCAACTTTTTTCTGTGGTTCTTTTTTCTTTTTAATTACATTCAACTCATCAGGATTTGTAGTAATCAACTTATGCTCTGCAGGCGAAGCAATAACTTTCAACTCAGAGTGGTCATCTTCCATCATCAAGAGACCTTCTCCAATATTTGATGTCAAAAGATGTCTTCTCTCACCTTCGCTCAGATGAAAAGTTCTACAAATACTATCAATTACCGCAGGCTTTTGTTTCATTAGAATGGTATACGCAGAATTTGCCAAAACCGACTTGCCAGCTCTCGAATCTAACAATCCTTCAACTTCCTGATTTATCAAAAGAAGTCCTAAATTAAATTTCCTACAAGTTTTTACAATCTCAAAAATATAACCGGCCTCCTCAGTTTTTGAAAGCAATGTCCAAGCCTCATCAATTAACAATATTTTCCTAGTGAGATCAGATTTCATCTTCATATAGATATAATCTAAAACTAGAAACATTATTGCGGGCTTAACTTGAGAGGGCAGATTACCAATGTCGAAACAAACTAAATTATTGTTAAAATCCAAATTAGTTTTTCTATTCATAAAACCAAAAACACCTGAAACATACATGTCAAGACGACTTGCTAAGCTGTTGATTGTGGTTTTTTCTAACTTCGAGGCTTCGGTTTCCATTTGCTTAAAAACTTTCATTAAATCTCCTAGAATTGGAGGCTCATTATTCCAGCTGTCTGGGTTATTTGTTATACCTTTTTTCTTGTATGTTAGATTTATCGCTTTATCGATGAAAGCTCTTTGGATATCGGTTAAATCTCCGAGCATAACCTTCATTAAATCCATTAAAGACAATCGCTTTTCTATATAGTCGTGTCCCATTAAATCTAGCGGGTTTATGATTGTCTTAGAATCTCTAGAAAGATCGATTCTCTGGCCCTCAAAATGCGAGACAAGGGCGCCGTACTCTCCTTGCGGGTCGATTACCATGACTTTTGTGCCGTTGAGTAAATATCGAGTTATCAATAATTTGCAGAAATACGATTTTCCTCCGCCAGATTGGGAGAGGACTATACCATTTGGGTTTGAAAGATTGAAGATGTCCTTTATTATTGGGATGTTGTTTTTATCCAAACCAAGCCAAATTCCGGTTTCGTCAAATCTCGAAAAAGATGAGGTAAAGGGAAAGAAGGCAGAAAGTGCTGGAGTTGTGATATTTCTATTAACATCTAGAAAGTTTTTTGCTAAAGGTAAGCACGACTTGAATCCATCTAACATTCTAAAGATAGGTTTTCTTGGAATAATCAATAAAGAATTTAATTCAGATTCTATTTTCCTTGTTAGTAAATTTAATTCTTTTAGGCTGTCAGCTCTGCAATTAATGTATAGACTTACGTCAAATAATTTCTCATTTCCTTTTTGTAAGTTGGCCAGAATTGCCCTAGTGTCCTGATATTTTATTTCTAAACTTGGACTAAGCTGGTTTTTTAATTTTGCAGCATAAAGATCAGCTCTTTGTTTTTGCAATTCCCTGTTTAACATAATTAACGTTTGTTCTATCTGATGAGGATTGATGTGTAGTGAGAAATCAAAATTTCCAGAGCAACTAACTAATTTATCAAGGAATCCGTTTTCAACTGATCTGGGGTAGCCATAAGCATAGATTATTTTGTGAAACTTTTCATTACGATTATAATCATTTGTCAGATCATCTATTTCTTCAAGAAGACATTCATTCATTGCCCTATTCAAATCTCCTAATTCCTCGATTATTTCTTCGAGAATTATTTCTTCTACCTCGTTTATTATCGTCTTAGGCATGGCTTTTTTCTTATTAACCATTAAGAAATCTGGAGAATTTTTTATTAAATTAGGAAATCTATTTTTGTCAAAGACCCCTAAATGCATTTTCTCTAAAGTATCATTCTTCATCCTCGAGGTTTTCAGGTTTAGGCTATGAAGCCTGTCTTCAATTAATTTTATTTGGATACCAATATCGCTTGTTTCTGGGATTACTACATAGAAATTTCTGTTCATGGCACTATTATCTTCAACTAAATTTTTCATATGGTTTTGGTATGAATCGAATATTTTTTTATGATTATTGTCAATCATCTTTTTCTCCAGAACGCCCAGATAAGAATCTAGATTCAGAGTCTCTGTTGCCATTAGAATTTGAATTGGGAAATCTATTGAATTAAGGAGTTTTTGAAAAGCGTACCCAATGGTCTCTTTTTCTTTTTGAGTTTTGATAGAAAAATTTATCGACTCTACTTTTATGACCGCAATTCTTTTATTGTTGGCAAAAATCAAATTATTTTTAACCTCTCCCAGCGCCAAGGCTTTTTCTAATTTTTCTTTTGTATCTAGGTTTCTAGTTTTAAGCCAGGTATACCAAATTTTTAGATTATCTGAAAGGTCAAAAAACATAAAGCCTACTGCTAGAAGCATTGGAATCGATGCGAGAAAAATACGGACTGTTAGATTTGCTTGGAGTTTGAAAAATATACCGAAAATTATTGGAAAGAAAATTAGGGCGTAGAATAATTGGGAAAAAGTTAGGCCAAAGACTATTTTTTCTTTGTATTCTAGTTGCTGTGGAATTTCATACATTCTATAGAGCTCCTGTAACTTTTGTTATGGTTGTGATGGGTCCTGATAGGCTACTTGCCGCTTTGATTATTACGAATAGCGCTAGAAACATTGTTGTTATATCTACTAGTGCGAATGCTCCAATCATTACTATTATTTTCATATTTGTAAAAATTGGTAGCTCTAGAAATTTTGAAGAGGCTAGGAAAATTATTGAATAGATGAGTGGGAGTGCCATTAGGACGAAGAGATAATTTAAGATCAATTTCCCGTATTGATTTAGTGGTTCTATAAAGTAGAGAAAAATTCCTATTGCGAAAAATATTACTCCTATTCCGACGCAGATGTATCTTAAGGTTAGAAAAATTAGTGTTGTGACTAATACTGTGATGTAGGGGATGATTAATACTAGCTCTAGGCCTATATTTCCTAGATTGTCTATTGTTATTAAGAAGAAATCATCTTGGATTAAATTGAAAATTACTGCTGACATTGAAGATATAATTTCTAAGATTAGTTTGTATAGGAAGAAACTCGCTTGGATGAACACTATCATTAATATTGTGTTCATTAATTCTCGCTTTGCTTTTTCTCGTTGTTCTGGGGAATGTCCTGAAAGCATGAATCTGAAACCCGTGATTAGGAGAAGTATACCGTAAAATAACGAGAGAATGTAGATCATTATTGACCATGTGCTGGCGAAGATTTGGATGTTGACTGGCTCTATCATTAAGTTGTTGATTAGGATTAGGAGAGCTTTGATTGGTAGGTTTAGAATGTAGATTATAAATTCGAATAAATTTTCTACAAGGCAAGACCCTAAATTTGTAATTCCGCAGGTACTCATAATAGATGTAGTAGAAGATAGTATCTCTTAAGAAAAGAATAAACAATATATCCGAAAAGCGAGATTGAAGAGAAATCTATTAAAAACTCTCTATTCTCGTCGCTAATCTTTAGTTCTACTTCTTCGAGTTTATTTAATTGGATTGTGTCTTCTGGAATATTGCCTAGTATTGAATCAAAGTTTCCATCAAGAGAGGCGTCGCCAGAGTCAACCATATCTTGGATAACTTCATCTTTTTCATCTTGAGTCCAATCCATATCTTCAATATAGTCACAAATTTTATGTTCTTCTCCGTCGAGCTTAGTGCAATTAAAGGCAGTTGCTAAGGGCAGGGCCAAAGCAACTGCCATAAAAAAAACAAATATCTTTCTCATTTTGTTTTGAACTATCCGAGGATTAGGTTGACGACAAAAGGAGCTGCCCATATCACCATGAGCCCGACGATGACGTACATCACCATGTTCTTGGCTTTCTCCCGTTTGCCTGGATCTGAACCACTTGCAATATAGGTGACGCCTGCGAAAAGCATCACTAGTCCTGCGACTATCGTTGCTGCATATTTGATGAGGTCGTAGATTACTGTTAGTGGAGCTAGTATCTCTTCAAAATCGGCATCGGTTGCCGCTACGACTAATCCTATTTGGGCTACTGTCAGAAATAAGAATATTGCAACTGGCAAAAGATTCAATCTTCTTCGTTTAGTTTTTTGGTATGGTTTATGTGCCATTGTAATGCTTGCTTGAGGTCTTTTTTGTTTGGATACTTTTGTTTTAAGAAAGCTAGACAGATCTCACAGAAATCTTTTTTTGTTCGTATACCGCAGAGATTACATTTTGTTTTCATGTTTGCTCTAGATGGATTGGTTATAAATAAAATCGGAGACTTTTTTTGTCCAAAAAAAGATACAAAAAAAGTCTCCGATTTATTATAAAGTTTATTTGAATAGTTTTTTTTATGGAGAACGAAATTTCAGAAGACATTGGCGAGGAGATAATTGCGAAGTTGAAGGAATTAAACAAAATCTTGAGAGAGATTATTGGGGGGAAATATGAAGAAGAATGCACAAATCCATCTTGTATTAGAAACTTGCCGGCTTGAAAAATTAAAGCAATTGGCAAGGGAGGAGAATACTAGCTTGAATAATTATTGTTTATCTAAGATTTATTCAAAACCCCAATTAATTATTATTGAAGAAAAATTAAACAAACTCTTGAAGAAAAATGGAATTAAATAAGATAATTCAGGGGGATTGCATTGAAGTTATGAGAGGAATGCCAGGGCGCTGTGTTGATTTGATTGTTACGGATCCACCATACGGAGATAATGTAGCTTATGGTTTTAATAATAAAACTATAAAGAATAATGAAAATCCCCTGATTAATTGTTTGGCTTTGGTTGAGATGTATCGGATTTTGAAGTTGAATCGGAGTCTTTATTTGTTTACCAATTGGAAGCATTATCCTTTTTTGACGGAATTTATTTCTAGATATACTAAATTTAAAATCAGACATTTGGTAGTTTGGAGGAAACACAATTTTGGGCTTGGGTGGGCATTTCGGCATCAGTATGAATTGATACTGGTTCTTGAGAAAGGAAAGCCTAAATATAATTTGAAGAATTTTTCGGATGTTCAGACTGCGTCACATATTAATCATAATAAGTTGAATCATCCTCATGAGAAGCCGTTGGATTTGTTGAAGAAGATAATTATTCATAGTTCTTCTGAGGGTGATTTAGTTTTAGATCCTTTTGCTGGGAGTGGGTCGACTTGTAGGGCTTGTGAGGAGATTGGAAGGAAGTGGGTTGGGATTGAGTTGGATGGGCGGTGGATTGGGATGGATTTTAAGGTTGTTTAATTAAGATAAATAATTTAAAGAGGGAATCGTTGCTATTTCTATGAAAATAGTTAAATTATCTTTAGAAAATTATAGAAATTTTGAAAAAGAGGCTACATTTAAATTCAATGATGAGATAAATTTTATTATTGGTGAGAATAATCTAGGTAAATCGAATATACTAAAATTATTTGATAAAATTTTCAATTCTAATTCTTTATCTCTGTTTAATGACGAGGATTTTTATAATTCGGAAAAAGAAATTATAATTAAGTTGAAGTTGAAGTTGGATAGCAATGAAGAATTGGGTATATTTGAGGATAATTTTTCTCCTGAGGAGGAAGGAAAATCAATTACTGTGGGCTTGCGAATAACTCAAAATTTAGACGAAGAGACTATTATTAGCTGTATTGATACGGATGCTCAAATTAAGAGATTTGATCTAAAAAAATTCAATCTTTTCTATATCGATTCTACTGGAAACAAAAATACCCATCTTAAATTTATTAGAAAATATGGCGTTGATGGTTCTCTTGGAAGACTGCTTGAAAAATGCATGAATTCTGGGGATAAGTCTAAACTCATAGCGGAACTAGGAGGAATAAAAGAGTTTGATGAACTTAAGAGTCTCCTAGCAAAAGTTAATAACCATTTTTCTAAGCTATATATCTCGAATAAACATCAGGTTTGCGTTGGTTTTGAGGATTTGGAAAATCTCATATGCAATCTCTTTTCATTAAAAGAGTCTACTGGTATAGGTTTAGAGATGTCTGGACAGGGGTTAAAATCTCTCCTCTATCTGGAATTAGCAATATTGTACAAATTACTCAAAATTCAAAAACAAAATAGAATTCCTATATCTAATTTTAATAGTATTATTGCAATTGATGAGCCAGAAGTTCATTTACATAATTATCAGCAGAGATGTTTTATTAAATATTTACTTAAAGCTTTTAAATTTAAGGAAGATTCAACGGATAATAAGTTCAAAGATTTAGTTTCTGATCTTTTTGATATAAAATCATTGGACAGGCAAATTTTTGTAGCTACTCATTCTGCAGATATTCTTTCAGATAAGTATAAACAAATTACCCGTTTTTATAGATCGAGAGGAGAATTAAAAATAGTTTCTGGGGAAAATATAGATATATCTGAAGAGAAGGAGCTAAAACATTATCTGCAACATATAAAAGAGTTTAAAGAAGCTTTTTTTTGCAAAGGATTGATAATATGCGAGGGAGATACAGAAATAGGATCTCTAATGTCCTTTTTTAATAAAAAGGGTAAGGATTTAGATGATCTTGGGATCTCTATTCTGCCTGCTGGTTCTTGCGACAATATCTCGAAAATAAAAGAATTATGTAATAAATTTGGAATACCCTCCATTGGTATAAGAGATAGGGATAATCTTTCTGCTGAGCAGGTAAGTGCACTAGTATCGGACGATATTTATTGTACAGACAGAAAAGACTTTGAAGAAGAATTTATGGGCGTATTGGATAAAACTTATTTTATGGTAAAAGCAAAAGAAAATCTTATTTTCACAAAGCAAATCAATCAAGTGGAGAATGGTACAACTTCCGAAATTTCAGATGAGGTAATATTAAGAAAGTTAGAAAGTCATAAAGATAGAGTTTTTAGATTTAAATGTGCTGAATGTTTGAATGTGGTTCCTCCTTGTTTTGATAGAGTAATGGATAAAATTATGTTAAAGGTAGAAGAAAATGAACCAAATACAGAATAAGATCATTGATTTTTGTGAAGGAGATGAGTCACAAAAGAAAGCTATACAGTCTGATAAAAATCCATTATTAGTCGAGGCTCCTGCGGGATATGGTAAGACAAGAACTCTTTTATTAAAATGTCTCTATATTATTTCTCAAAAAAATAGTAATGATTATAGGAGAACCTTAATTGTAACATATACAAATAACGGGGTTTCTAGGTTGAAAAATGATCTAAACATTTATCTTGATAAATTAGAGTTATCTTCTAATGAGAAACGTTTTTTTAGGGGTAAGATACATATTGTTAATTTCCATTCATTATCTAAAAAAATTTTGAGTAAATACGGTTATTTGATTCATCCAAATTTAAAGGATATTTACAAGTTTGATTTTGTTCAAACAAATTCTCTTGGAAACCCTTTATTTAATGGTCTTGAAAATTATATCAAAAAAAGACAGGAGCAAGAATTTGACCATAATTTTAATGATGTTTATCCTGCATTAATAAAAAGCTGTGACCAAAAAACACTTCCTTATTTTGGACCAATTCTCCTATTGCTTAAATTGTTCGGAGATTTTAAATCTGTTAGAAGTTTTTACAATCATTACTACGAAAATATATTTATTGATGAATTCCAGGATACCAATTTTCTTGTTAATAAAATTATAGAGTCTATTAATAAAAGAAAATCGGATCGCTATCTCTTCGGAGACTCATTACAAACAATTTTCGAATTTAGTGGGTCGAATCCCGAATTGGTTGAAAAATATTGCAAAGATTTTCCGGAGAATTATCTTAAATTAAAAAAGTCCCATAGGCTAAACGACGAATCTTTAAAATATTTAGAAATTTATTTGAGAACTTATTATCGAACCGGGAAATTTAATCATGAGGTAAAAATAGACCTTAATGTCTTTGATTCCGATTTTGAAGAGTCTAAGTTCATTATTGATGAATCAAAAAAGTATTTTAAGGTCGACAAAACTTGTGCTATACTCGTTGGCAATCGAACCGGAGGAGTTGCAAATAAATTAAATGAAAGTGTGTTTTTTAATGCATTATTTGAAGATGGAAATAATAAAGATAATTATTTTAGTTTTAACGAAGCGTCATTAAACATATTCCATGATTTTTTAGATAAATATCCTCATCGGAATAACTTGAGGTTTTTTGCAAAATATTTTAAAGATAAGTATCAATTGAAAAACTACCCTTATGAAAAAAATTATATTCATTTGCTTAATTCTTTTATAGAAAACTATCTTATGAAAAGAGTTTATTATTCAGAAAGAAATGATTTTTTGGAAGAAGTTTTTAAAAAAAATGATTTGATTAAATTTGTTGATTGTGTTACTGATAAAATTGTTTTAATAACTGTTCATAAATCTAAAGGCCTTGAGTGGGATAATCTTTTTATTATTAATATGAATAAAGGGGTATTAAATTACGACGCGAGTACTGTAAGTAAAAACTTGGAGAATTTAAGACTTTTTTATGTTGCTATAACTAGATCTAGAGGAAAAGTGTTTTTTTCCTTAAATAATGGGGACAATAAAGAGCCGAGTAGTTTTTTTGATTTACCCTTTTTGGACATAACTAAGAAATGATTTTTAACATTCTTTAGTAACCAAAATTTTGGTATCTTTTATTGCCATTTTATTTTCACTTTCTTATTTAGTAAGCTGTCTTTCAATCAAAACATTAAGCCGAATGTAACTTCGCCCACCTTTAACCATGTACAGATTCTGTGGGCAATATTTAAGTATTATAACATCTATTAATTTTCATGCCTAAAAAGAAAGTATCGAAGAAGAAGAAAGCCGTTAAATTTGAAAACCTAGACAGAAAATCCTTTACTGAGGGAAGTATAGAAACACAGTTACAATTATCAAAAATAAAAGATGGCGAAACTAGTTGGATAAATATTAGAACAGGTAAAATTAAGTCTGAAAAATATACTGAATGGAAAAAATGCGCATGGATACCTTCCAATTTAGATGTTTCAAACTGGTTAGTAAAATTAAAGCTAGCATTATATGAACTATTTAAAAAATGGTATGGAAAGGAAATAATATCTGAAGAAGATTTAATTATTCAAAATAATAAAATAAAAACTTTAGAAGAACAGCTTTTCGAGGAAAGAAAAAAAGGGGAAGACATGGGAAAGAACTTTGGAGAAGATAAGGCAAAAAAAGAATTAATTAAAGAAGTTACCTCGAAAAGAATTAATTATAAACATACTTTGCAAGCTTTTGAAAAATTTGTTGAAGATTCTGTCAAAGAAAATAAAAATGTTGAGAATGAAATTTCAGAGAAAATAAAATCTAATAGATGGATTTTGGGGTTAGATTGCGAGGTAAGAGCCAAAAATAAAAATATTGATACCCAGGCTCAAATTGATTTACATATAATAAATAGCTTTGGTCAGAATAGGATTATTGAATTAAAAAGTCCTAATAAGAAGATATTTAAGAGGAAAAGGAAGGAAGGGCGATTTGAATTTACATCAGAGCTAAGTGAAGCAATAGGTGAATTATTGTCTTACATGGATAAAACAGACTTTTATTCTTCTCTTTCTCAAGAAGGTACATATAAAATAAAAAAACCCTCTGGATTAATAATAATTGGGTATAATATAACTAAACCCCATAAAGATTTTTTAAAACAATTAAACTATCACCTAGCACCTCACATAAAAATTATAACATTTAATGAATTAATAGAAAATTGTGATAAAGAAATATCATTAATAGAAGAAATGAATCAAAAGCTTACCTAATTTGTACACTTTGTACGATTATTTGGTTAGAGAAAATTATATAGAACATCAGCAGCTCACCATTGGGACTCTCAATAACTGGAATTTCTTAATCATCAATTTCATTTCGTCAATCTCAGGCACAATAGCATTCATTTGTTTCTCTAAAAATTCAACCCTATCCTGCAAAATTTCTTTTTCATTTCTAGCCTTAACCAATTTCTTTTCAATCTCAGTCTTCGTCAAATCAATCAACATATCATCTTCATTAATTGTATCCCTCATGCCAAGCATATCAGAATAATAATGAATTTTATCGGATTTTTTCCAGCCAAATCTATATTTCAAAGCTGATTCGGATTTATATCTTGGCAACCAATAACAGCAAGAGCAATGCCTAAAGTCATACATTGTAAGCTCCGAATATTTCTGACCCGCCTGACTTTTTACATCACCAAATAATTTTCTACCATATTTCTTTAGATATTCATTGACAGTATTTGGTTTAATAGGAAACAAATAATCTTCTTGCTGAAGACCTTTTGTTTCGATATATTCTTTTAGGATTCTGGAACAAAACATTAACTTAATCCTTCTTCCAAAAGTTTTACTAACTTCGTCTCTCACAGTAAGCTCTCGACAATTATTGTGCAAATCTGAAACTTTTATATTTATTAGTTCGCTTGGCGCTCTCATCCCTGTATCGAAAAGAAAGGTGATTAGAGTTTTGTATTTTAAATTAACACTCTCGCATAATCTAGCTATTTGTTCTTCGGTTAGGTATACCCAGGATGGTTTTTCTTTGCTTGTATCTAAGTCAACTGTGATGTCGTCGATATTTATTCCTTTTTTCCGGTTAACCTTTTGGTGCCAGTGCCAGAATGCTTTGAATATTTTAACAAAGTTTGCAGGATCTTTATAGATTCCACCATCAACCCTTTCAATTGTGCCATTTCTCATCCCACTAAAAAATATATGCAAGGTTCTCTCGCTAACTTTTGTAATGTCTTTTAAATCATAAAGTTCGTCGAATTTTTTAGAAAGAAATATCATCCTTTGCCTTAAACTATTTAGACGAGTATAACTTCTAGACCCTTTTTTGTTTTTCCCAGATATGTTAAGACCATGTTCCATGTCAAAAATATAATCTAAAATAATGTCGGAGTTCTCTTTTGAGAGATTAGGAATCCCATCTTTAACAGATTCTTTCCAAGAAAGATATCTCTCTTTATGTTTATAGGGATCTACTTTCATTTGTTTTAGAAGAGAATATTAAATAAAAAGCCATTGTATAAATGCTGTATATCGACGTGACGCCCATCGATTTCCATTTTTGTTCCGAACGCCCCAACCGGGGATTGAACCCGGATCTCGGCCGCGACAGGGCCGTGTACTAACCACTATACTATTGAGGCATAAATACTAACCACCTAATCACTTTTTAAACATTTTCCTTACCCAAAAAACTGCTTCCTAATATCCCGAATTATTTCTTTTTTTTTACAACCTTTTTCCTCACCGGAACTCTCTTTATAACAATATTTTTCTTAACCAAAGGAACAGATTTCGCCTGAAGTTTCTCCACTTTCTCAAGAAGCATCGAATAATTCAAAGAAAGCTCCTGAACCTTTTCATGCAAATCCGAAAACGCATCATTCAACATCAACATATCCTTCTTCACATAACCGAAACTCGCAGAAACATTTTTCTCGACCTGCATCGCTGTTTTTTCCATACCAATTTATGATTTCTAAGTTTATAAAGTTTTGTAACTTCGTAACTCTATAATTAAGACAGAAATGTATTTAACCAAACTTAGTCTAAAATTTCTATGAAAGATGTAAGAATGATTGTTGGAAATTTATTTGAAAAAAAAGTTAAAAATTTGTTTGGATCATCTTCACCGATCATAAATAATCCAAATACAGTACCAGATATAATATTCAATTCTTTTTGCATCGAAGTTAAAGCATCTTCTTACACAAACGGAGGCGTAATAAACAAAAGACAACTATTTAGATATGATAAAAAAACAAATAAAAAAAGATTCTACGCTTTCGCTTACCATTCAATATTGAAAGATATGAGAAAAAACTATCCAACCCAAGAAGCCCTAGAAGACGCACTAGATTTAAAATCCTTATTTCTATTCCCATTCAGCATCGTCAAAGCTTATTTTAACAACTCTCCAAAAAGAAAAAACCCAAGACACGACACCTTTGTCCAATTAATAGAAAGTAAAGCAGGGAATATTTTCGGAGGAGACAAACAAACTTGGGCACACTTAAAACTCTGTTACGATTGCTACAAACCCATAAGCCCACACGAAAGAATCCATATTTTAACAAAAAACGGGCACTTAGAAGAAAAAATACTATCCTCTTTTAATTATAATTAGTTATCTTTAAAATATAGTTCTCCCTCTCCATTCTATGAAACAACCCCACGAACTCCTAGCCCCGGTCGGAGATTTCCGCAACCTAAGAGCCGCAATAGACGCAGGAGCAGACGCAGTATACTTCGGAATCCGCGGCTTCAACATGAGAGACACAGCAAAAAATTTCACTCTAAAAGATTTAGACAAAATAAAAAAAATCTGCAAAAATGTAAAGATGTATCTCACCCTAAACACAATAATCTACAACAAAGAACTAAAACAAGTCGAGGAAATCATCAAAAAAGTCAAAGGGAAAATCGACGCAATTATTTGCTGGGATCTAGCAGTAATCGAACTCTGTAAAAAATACAAAATCTCCTTCCACATCTCAACTCAAGCATCAGTTTCAAATTCAAAAGCAGCAAAATTCTACAAAAACCTAGGAGCAGAACGAATCGTCTTAGCAAGAGAATTATCCCTAAAACAAATCAAAGAAATTTCAAAAATCATCGACGTTGAATGCTTCATCCACGGAGCAATGTGCGTCGCCATTTCAGGTAGATGCTTCATGTCACAACACATCAATAAACTATCAGCCAACCGTGGGAAATGCACCCAACTCTGCCGAAGAGCATGGCAAATAAAAGACGATTCCGGAAACGAATTAAAACTAGAAAATTCCAGAGTAATGTCAGCGAAAGACCTATGCACTTTACCTTTCATCGAGAAAATGAAAAAGGCAGGAATAAAAAGCTTCAAAATTGAAGGAAGAAACCGCGGACCAGAATACGTAAACACAGTCGTCAGCGAATATAAAAAAGCCTTAAACAAAAAACTATCTAAAGAAGAAATCATAACAGGTATACAAAATTTAAAAAAGGTATACCACCGCGGATTTAGTTCAGGTTTCTATTTAGGAACACCCACCGCAGACGATTTCTCATTCAGCGAGCACGGAGAACAAAAAGAAAAGAAAGAATTCGTCGGCAAAGTGTATAAATACTGGAAGAAGGCCGGAGCACATTCGGTTTTGATAAATACCGGGAAGTTAAAGGTCGGAGATGACGTCTATTTAATTTCAGACGAAATAGGAATCAAGAAAGCCATTGTTAAAACTATCGAGCTAAAAGGAAAACGAGTTGACGTAGCAAAAAAAGGAGATGACGTCGGAGTTGACTTTGGAAAGAAAATTGGGAATAAAGCTGAAATTTACGTGATTCGAAAAAATAGACGTAATTTTTAAGTGGTATCTTTTAGAAAGTTTTATAAGTTAATTTAATGAAATGATTCCATGGGCAAACGCGGAGCAAGATTAGATGAAAAAGTTGAGCATGAAAGCCGAATAGCTGAATTTAGAGTAAAGTATGGTTTTACAGTTAAAGAACTTGCAGAAATATGTGAATGTAGTATTGATGAGACTATTGGGTTACAAAATGGAACGGCAAGCCCCCTCTACGAAAAAGACGTAACAGTAAATGAAACCTCATATAAAATTGGAGATACTAAGCCCTACGTTAAAACAATGGCATTTCTTTTCGGAATGACCGTTTCTGAATTATTCTCCAAATACGCTTGCGAGATAGACCGAAGAGATAATTTTTTAATATATGACGACGAAAACCACGATATAAGTGACGAAAAATCCGTAATTGATGCTATTAACAATAAATTAGTCTTTAAAAAATTCTGGGAACAGATGAACAACAAATTAACTCCCAGAGAAATAGACGTATTAAAAAAACGATTTTATAGTGAACTAGAACTGGACGAAATCGCTGAAGACTACGTCGTGACCGGAGCAAGAATAGAACAAATCGAGAAGAAAGCTCTACGAAAAATCAGGGGCAATCTAAGAAGAAGCTCTAGGCTTGAGGAACTAGGCGAAGACCTAAAATCCTGCCAATAACTTTCGAAACAAATAAAAACCTCCAACACCTTAACCTACCATGAAGGTGACAAAATCCAAACTAATACTTTTCAGCGTAGCAATAGCTTTCATCTCCGTCTTCTTTTTCGCCTACGCAGTCCAAGCCGTCTACCCAGCCCCCGAATACGAAGATTTCTGCGACAGAGAAAATTCTGAGAATATTAATAACTCTATCGATTGCGAGACCAACGGCGGAAAATGGATGAGCGCCCCCAGCAGAGAAATGCCCGTAGAAATTAAAGGCTGGTGCGATATTAATTTCGAATGCAATAAAGAATACGATACCGTAAGAGATACCTACGAAAGAAACGTATTCTTTGCAAACTTAATCATCGGGATCATAGTCTTCGTCGTCGCATTTTTCCTAGGACTCGAAGCCGTCTCAAGCGGACTAATGAGCGGAGCCGTAATGCTGATTGTCTACGGCTCGATAAGATATTGGGGTAAATTATCAGACGTCTGGAGAACATTAATGCTCGGGACAGTCTTAGCCATTCTAATCTGGCTTGGTTATAAAAAATTAAAAAATTAAAATGTTAGAAGAATATATCACTAATACCTATTTGAGGGCTGGCGCCGTTTTCTTAATTGTATTTTTGGCAATTCGAATTTTAATGTTTATTTTATCAAGGGTGATTCCATTTTTTACCAAAAAAACGAAAACAACTCTAGACGATGAAATTTTAAAGAAGGCGTCGATGCCTTTAACCTTGTTAGCACTTCTAGCTGGAATAAGATTTGGAATCGGAGAAATTAATATCGAGGAAAGTTTAGGTGAAACGATTGAAGGCATTATTTTAAGTTTGATGATTGTATTTGGTTCAATTCTAGTTTATTATATTATTGATGCATTAGTCACAATCGGATATAAGGATTTCGGGAAAAAAGTCCGAGGCAAAGTGAACGAAAGTCTGCTACAGTTTTTTCACAGTATGTTAAAAATCCTTGTAATCTTCGCAATGCTTTTAGTCATCCTATCCAGTTGGGGCATTGAAATCGGGCCGCTATTAGCCGGACTAGGAGTTGCTGGTATTGCAATTGCGTTTGCCTTACAATCTACTTTAAGTAATGTATTCGGCGGAATCTCCATGCTATTAGATAGGTCGATCAGCGTCGGAGATTTAATTGATTTGGAAGACGGAACGAGGGGACATATTTTGAAGATTAATTTAAGAAGTACCAAAATCAAAACACTAAATAACAAATTAATTATCGTCCCAAACGGAAAACTAAGTGAGTCAAATATCAAAAATGTCGCTTTACCCGAACCAGCCACACGTGTTGTTGTGCCGTTTGGCGTTGCCTATGGAAGCGACATAAAAAAAGTTAAAAAATTAATTTTAGGAGAAATCAAAAAAGTTAAAGGGACACTAAAAGATAAAAAACCAATTGTCAGATTTACGGAAATGGCAGATTCAAGTTTAAACTTTAAGGCATATTTTTACATTGAATCTTTTGATAATGTACCATCAGCAGTCGACGATGCAAACACTCGAATTTACAATGCTTTGAACGAAGCTGGACTCGAAATTCCATTCCCACAAATGGATGTCAATCTGAAGAAATGATTTTTTTATGAATCAAAATACCTATTACCAAAATAATCCCACCCAAAACCAACCCACCCAAAACATCCGTCAACCAATGAACCTGAAGATAAATCCTCGTAAAAACCACAATCAACACAATCACCGACGAGACAACATAAGCAAAGACCCTAGTTCTCAAAGACGAACCCCTAGTAAAAATATAAGTTATCAACGTAAAAAACACAACAGCGAATGTAGTATGCCCCGAAGGAAAAGAAAAACCCGTCTCTTGGATTAGAGTAGAAACTGGACGAGAAATTTTAAAAATTTGTTTCAAACTCTCATTCACCAAAGCAGTTATCGCAGACACCGAGAACAAAAAAACAGCCTGAGGTCTTTTATCATTGAAATAAAAAAACCCCGAAATTACAATAGCCAAAATCAAAAGAAGAAGAGGCTCAGTCACAATCGCAACAAATTTCGAAAACGACGTAAGAGCAGAACTCTGAATAGATTCAAAAAACTGAAATACAGCACTATCTAATGTCATAAAATTACAAAGAAAACTGTTTTTAAAAGTGTGATGATTAAACACCAACTACTCAATACCTATAAAACAAAACCAACCCATCCGCGTCATAAGCATAAAGAGAATCCCCGTCGGTATTCCATATATGAGAAAAAGATTCTGAATATTGCGAACCGGGCTGAATCGTCACATGGTAAATATGAGTCGCATCGTCTTTGTAACTAATATCAAGAATTCTATCACAGTTATTCCGAAGAACCAAACTCTCCGGCTCATCAGTCTCAAATTCTAACATCTCCAAACAACCAAAATTCCGAGATTTTTTCCAAAGCCCCTTCTCATTCAACCTCGCAAACTCCTCCGCCTCCTTAAGACTCTCATAATAACAATCCTTATCATAATAATAAAGAGTCGCCAAACCCTGAAGCAAAATCTCCGCATTCACATTCCGACCATCAAGAAACACATACGCAAGAGTCCTGTCATACTTACCAACACCAAAAGTCTCTATCTGAACCGTCCGATTTTGAATTCTCTGAACAAGAAAATCCTTAGCCTCCTGATAATACAATTCGTTTTTCTCCGGAGTATTTATCCCAAGAAGTCGCAAGGTCTGGTTATTCTCAAGCCTAATCGTGTCACCATCAATTATTTTAGAAACATCATGAGTCTGAAGATCACTTCTCGGCACCGTAATTTCATAATAAAAAACACCCGACGCCAGAAACAATATTAAAAAAATTACGTTTTTCACCGACATAAAATTTTGAAGATAGCAAAGTTTAAAAGCGTAATTTTTATCTTTAAATTATGACGACAGTACGGATTAAATTACAGAGCGTAGAGATCGATAAATTGAACGCAGTTATCGACCGGATAAAGACAATCGCTAGTGGAGCCGGCATCCCAATTTCTGGACCAATCCCATTACCCACCAAAAGACTTAAAGTTACAACAAGAAAAGGCCCCGACGGAGGTGGCACAGCAACTTTCGACAGATATGAAATGCGAATCCACAAAAGAATCGTCGACCTCCCAGCCAACGACAGAATCCTACACAACATCATGAGAATTTCTATCCCAAGAACCGTCAAAATCAAGATTGAAATGGTCGATTAAATTATCTGAGAGGTAGTTTTTTAAACAAGATTTTTCTGTAACCTTTAAGCCTAGGTCGCATAACGGTATTGCACAAGACTGGAACTCTTGGCCCCTCGGGGCGCCCCGGTTCGACTCCGGGCCTGGGCGTATTCTAAAACTTAAACCATCATATCAAACCACGACAATTCTTAAAAACAAAAAATATCTTCATCGATAATGATTAAAGATATTTATGTCAAAACTGGAAAAGGAAGCAAGGAAAAACTCTCTGAAATATTAGGTAAAGAAGAAGGACCAAGGAAACAAACAATGATTCAATTGAGAGATATGGAATTCTTACTAGGACTACTAAAGTCAGAAATAAGAGAAAAACAAAGTAGTCTTAACATAGAGGCTGGACAGTACTATTGCCATACAATAAACTACGAAGGACGAGAGTTCTTCAATATAACAGGATCAAAAATATCTTACAACAAAAACCAAAATACCTTCACCACAAAAACTCATCACAGCAAATAAATTCTACCCCCGAAATCCCCAAACCTCATTTTGAATATATTTAAAAACTAAAAATACATAGAAAAACTATGGATGACCAGTTTATTCAGTTAAAAAAGGTGACAAAAATTTTCGGGAAGAACATAGTTCTCGACGAGATTGACTTAAATATCCCCGAAGGAAAAATCACCGGAATCATCGGAGCTTCAGGCGAAGGAAAATCCACCATCCTAAAATTAATTTCCTCATTCTACAAAGCCACTTCAGGAGAAGTCCTCTATTTCAGAAGAGACGTCAACTCCGACATAGAAGGCATCAAAAAATCTTTCGGCGTCGCCATAGAGTCCGGCTCATTTTACGAAGACCTAACCGTTCATGAAAATCTTCGCCATTTCGGCAGACTATACAAAGTCAACAAAGAAGTCTTAGAAAAAAGAATACAAGGAATCATTTATTTCGTCGGAATCAGCTACGCTAAAGACGTCTTAGCAAAAAACCTCTCTCTTGGAATGAAAAAACGTCTCGATTTAGCCTGTGCACTCGTCCATAAACCTAGCGTTTTAATCTTAGACGAACCAACCGCAGACCTAGACCCACTACTCCGTACCCAAATGCTTAGACTAATAAAGAAAATCAACGCCAACGGAACAACCGTCATCTTCACCACACAAATGCTAGAAGAAATAGACGTCCTATGTGATTATGTCGCTATCCTATATAATGAAAAAATAATTGAAGATGGAAGATTAGAATCCATATTCAAAAAATACGGCACAAAAAAAATGAATACAATTTTTACCAAGATATTCTCCAAAAAAGGACGTAAAGCATATCTGGAATCCAGCGACAAGAAAACGGCTTTCAGTTTAAAGAGTCACGATGAATCACTAAAAATCGAAGCACTAGATAAAACCGATTTTCTTCAAGAATTAAAAAAGACCACAAAGGATGATGGAAGTAAAAAATCTTGATCCCGTAAAGCTGAAAGCCATTGAACTTCTCAGGTTCTTTAAAATTTTTAAATTCCTCACGTTTTTCAGTTCCCTTATATCTTTGATTGCGAAAAATTTAAAGATGTTCTTCAGGTCTAGGGTATCTGCTGCTGCGGTTATTTTAGTTCCTTTTATGATTATAATGCTTACCGGATTTGCTTTTAATTCATCCAACTTATCCAATGTTAATGTCGCTATTTATTCAGAGTCTTATAGTAATTTCACAAGTGATTTAATTTCCGATTTTGAAGGAAACGGGTTTGCTTCACATAAATATCCCTCCGTCGATGCATGTATCGAATCTGTTAAAAAATCCGAATCTCAAATTTGCGTTATTTTTCCAAAAGACTTAAGCCCAGATATATCCAGCGAAGACATCATCTTCCACGCGGATTACTCCAGAGTTAATTTAGCTGGCACCCTAATTAATGAAATCCAAAAAGGTGTTTTACTCAGAACTTCAGGAGTTGGTGAGGAATTAGCTCAAGATTTAATAGATTCCCTGGAGACCCTTAAAGAATCTTTACCCGCAAGTAAGGAAAAAATCGACAAGGCTCTGGCTGATGCTTTGAATAATAAGAAAGCTAATTCCAATATAGTTTTCCCTACTGATGAGATTTCTCTCGCTATTGAAGATTTAGAAGCAATTGTGTTAGAAATTAATGTTAGTGAAGTTGATGATATTGAAGATGTCCTAGTAAATTTGAGACTTATCGAAACAAGTAGTTTGGATGCATCTGATGACATAGAAGACATGACCACGAGACAAAATGCAGTTGTTTCTGATTTAGGAAGAATTTCCACCGAACTGAGTGTTATCATTAGCTCCCTAAACTCCCAAAGAGTCGTCAGCGCCGGCAACGTTGTTTCCCCTATAACCACAAGAATCGAAGCAATAAACACTGACTCCACCAATAAAGATTACATGATTCCAATCGTCTTTTCCCTAATCGCTCTCTTTGGCGCAATCTTACTATCTTCAACTTTCGTCTTAAAAGAAAAAAAGACCAAGGCATTTTTCAGAAACTTTATGGCTCCAGTAAAAAACACCACATTCATCTTTTCTACATATTTAACATGCTTGTTTATTATCTTGCTTCAGTTTATACCAGTCATAATTGGGGTTAGATATATTCTAAAGATGAATATATTTGATATGCTATTTCCCTTGATAATAGTTTTATTCATGACAGTCTCTGTTTTCATAGCTATCGGAATGTTTATTGGATATTTATTTAGAAGCGAAGAAACCATAATCTTCTCCTCCATGATTATCGCAGCACTACTCATGTTCTTTTCAAATGTAATTTTACCACTCGAGAATATTTCCTCTGGATTTATGACCATCTTCAAATTTAACCCGTTAGTCCTCTCCAACTTAGCATTTAAAAAAGTTATGCTGTTCGGGTTTGGGTTCGGAAGTGTTTGGTTTGAACTCTTAATATTACTCGCATTCTTCGTAATATTCTTTATGTTAAACTGCATATTCAGACAGCTAACTCGAAGAATTTTATAAAATAACTAATCAAACTTCGCACCCAAAACCCTAGAATCTGGACTCCACAAATCCACCTTATCACCTTTAAATCTAACCCCACGAGAAATCTTTTGAATCAACTCCCTTCGCGCCTTATCTAAATAAAACTGCATAAACTTATCAGGCTGTTCCCGCTTCAGAATTTTCCAAAAAAGGCCCTGAATATTTGGATAAGGAAATTTCGTAATAAGAACCGAGTTACAAGAATCCCCAGCAAAATCCACACCCCTAGAACATCTCGTCGTGAAAAGAACATCCGCCTCTCCATTCGTAAACTCATCTACCGCCATGTTCCCTCTAGATTGCATCTCCTTCAACCTTTCCCGAGTCATAATATTATCCAACATAAGTTTCTCATTTTCCTCTTCACTAGGCAAATCCTTGAAAGCCGAAACATGAACCAGAGTCGGTGGCGTCGCACGAGAAAGTTCCATATCCAAAACTTTCAAATACCTCTCCCTTGTAATCGTGCCATTCTTAAAATTCGAAAAAGAACAATTCAACTCAAGATTCGTCCGACATTTATTTATCTTCCCCGGACTTTTAGATTCAGCCTCAATTATCTTAAAATCTTCTAACCCAAAAATCTCTTTCAAAACTCGCTCAGAATGCAACGTCCCCGACATCATAACAAGAACATTATTCTGCTCAATCAACTCCTGAAGTTTCTGCGCAAGATTAATTGAAACCAAAGTCACCATAACACTATCATCCGACTTACCACCAAACAACCCAGACTGCTTTTGGTCTTTCTCAATTCTTTTAATAGAAATATAAGTTTCGCTCAAGAGATTTTCAAACGAACGAGCAATCTCAACAACAGCATTGTAATAATTCAACTCCTCGTCCTCTGCTATATTCGGATTTTCAAGAACAGTTTCCAAAATTTCAAAAACCGGAGACTTATTAAGTTTTTCAATATCAGTCAAAGGCGGCGAAAAAAGAATATCATTAATCTGATGGATTAAATTTTTAACTGCCGTCCTTTTTTCTTGGTCTTGTGGCATAAGATTTATCAGAGAAGAAGCTAAACGATTCAAATTAATTTTCCTCTCGCTTGAAAAAGAATCCAAAAATTCGTCACATTCATCTATTATATCAAGGTCCGTCTTCGGCTTCCGGCCAATCTGAGATTCTATCTGATACTTCATCGAATTAAATATCAAAACATCCGCATCACGATAAGCCTGATATTGGTCATAATACCCACAACCTTTCTTCCGATGAAAAAGAGCAAATTCTTTACCACATATCGCATCATACTTCACCTTCTTCACGCCAGACAACCCCTTAGGATTAATCTCCGACGGTATAATCGGAGCCCAATAAGGACAAGCAGGCGCAATATTCATCCTCCTAACATCAGACGCCTTCGAAAAATTCTCTTTCTCAACTGCAGGATTCAAAGCGACATATTTCAAAAGCTGCTCCGTATTTTTCTCCCGAATTTCTATCATACAGGGCAAATCACCATCATCAGCTCTCTCGCCATTAAAAGGACAACGAAAATTATTCCGACCCTTAATAACCGCAATCTTCAACGGCTTCTCGTCCTTCCCCAAAATAAAATTCTTCTTCGTATAGTCGCTCTCATACTGCTGCTGAAGAGACTTTATCGGAACTACTATCGAAGTCTTCTTAAAATGACGCGCAAGATTCAACGCAATTGCCGACTTACCAGTCCCACAAACCCCATGAATAAAAATCAACTTATTCCCTTTCTCAATTTCCCCAAGAATCTCCTCCACAACATCATCCTGCGTCTTACCATTAGAAAATTTCAAAGGGTCTAAAAACCGAGAATCAGACGAAACAGGAGATTGAAAATTAGAATTTTCCGAATCTCGGTTCTCTTTTTTCTCATATAACGACCACATTTTATTGTCTCTTGCTTGAGAGAAGCACTGAGTTTATAGGCTTTATTGTTATCCGCTAAAAAATTGCCGAATACAACACATCTTAACGTTTTTAAAGAATATTTGACAACTCATAAGATGAAAAAATTAATTTTTACTTTAATCTTTATATTTTTCGCCAGTTTAGCCTCGGCTATTCCAGAAACAGAAGTCTCATATTTTTATTCCGTCAGCTGTTCACATTGCGAAGAAGTTGTAGATAGCAATATTCTAGAAAATATTTCCAAAATTGAAGGCGTCAGCGTCGAGAAATATGAAGTTACTAGCCCAATCAATCGGGAGAGATACTTAGACTATTTAGAAATGTTTGGAATCAAAGGAGGAGGAATCCCATTCCTAGTAATTGAAAAAAATGGAGAGTTTTCCTATTTAATGGGCGACACTCCCATTATTGAAGATTTAGAAAATTCAGTTCTGAACTTTAGAGCACATAACGGCGGAAACATTACTCCAGTTAGAGGCGAATTAAATCTATGGGTCATAATAATAGCCGCCCTAATAGATTCAGTCAATCCGTGTGCATTTGGAGTTTTACTTTTTTTAATGGCAATCTTACTGACAATGGGATCAGCCAAAAGAGCACTTCGGTCTGGAATAATTTATACAGGAGTCATTTTTTTGGTTTATCTAGCTGCAGGTTTTGGCATCATGAAATTTGCCAGCTCTTTTTTAGTTTTAGATAATGTGAAAATTTTTGTAGGTATTATAGTCCTAATTGGAGCCCTAATAGAATTCAAAGATTTCTTCTGGGAAGGAAAAGGTTTCAGCTTAGCAATTCCGAAAAGTGCAAAACCATGGTTAGAAAAATACGCTCGACGAGGGACTTTTTTTAGTCTAATTATTTTGGGAACATTAGTTGCCTTGGTCGAATTACCATGCACAGGCGGAATCTACTTAGCAATCCTTTCCCTAATCGCCAATTCAGGAATAAAAGGAACTTTCTACTTAATTTTATACAATTTAATTTTCGTCTTACCATTAATCTTAATCTCATATTTCGTCTATCGAGGAACAAAAGTCGATGTCGTAAACAAATGGGTTCAAAAAAATAAAAGATTCATGAGATTAGCCGCAGGTATTGTAATGTTGGGGTTGGGGCTGAGTTTGTTGGGTATAATTTAGAACATAAATTTTTAAGTAGACTGATTTACTAAAATATATATGAGAGTATTGAATTGGATTAAAAGCGAGAAGGTTTTGTATTACCCTGGGTGCTTGACAAAAGGAGTTTTGAAAGATGAATTTGAAAACTATAAAGAAATCTTTAACCGACTCGGAATTGATTTTGTTCTATTAAGTGACAAAGAAGTTTGTTGTGGATTGCCAGTTCTAAATGCCGGATACAAAAAAGACGTCAAAAAATTAATAAAAAAGAACTTAAAAATTTTCAAAGAAAAAGGAATCGATAAAATCATCACAAACTGCCCCTCATGCTTACACACCTTCAAAAACGTTTATCCCAAATTAATCCGAGAATGGGACATCCCAGTTGAACACGCAACAGTTGTGATTTTAAGAGCATTGAAAAAAAAAGGATGGGAGTGTAATAAAGCCATTAAAGACAGAGAGGCTGTCGCCTATCATGACCCCTGCCACTTAGGGAGATATTGCAAGATATATAATGAGCCCAGAGAAATTATAGAAATTTTAGGCAGAAAAATCGTTGAATCCAGATTTAACAAAGAAAAAGCCCTCTGTTGTGGTGGAGGTGGAGGAGTCCGAGCAAATTTTGAAAAATTAGCAAAAAATATTGCAAACGAAAGAATAAAAAGTTTCGACGGAAATGTTAAAAAAATTATCTCTCCCTGTGGACTCTGTTACGCAAACCTAAAGTCAGCCAGCGATAAATCAACCGAATTTTCAACTTTTGTTTTAGGTAAATTACGAGGAGGAAAAAAATGAGAAACAATTTACTCAGAAGTTATCAAAGCGATGCTTCGAGATTAAAAGGAAAAATCAAAGGAGTCATCCACCCAAAATCTATAAACGAGATTAAAACCGCCGTCCTAAAAAACCCAAAAATCACCATTCGAGGAGCTGGAACCGGTCTTGCCGGAGGAGCCGTGCCACAAGGCGATGTCGTTTTAGACTTATCAAAATTAAAAGGAGTTGGCAAATTTGACGAAAAGAAAAAAACCATTGAAGCCGAAGCTGGCGTTATCCTAGATGACCTACAGGATTTTCTAAAAAAATTCGGCTTAGAATTCCCAGTAAAACCATCAAGCCACGAAGTCGCAACAATTGGAGGAATGATAGCTACAAATGCAATAGGAAACAGAGGAGTAAAATACGGAAAAACATCCAATTGGGTCAGGTGGGTTGATATCATAGATTCCGCAGGCAGATTAGAAAGAAAAACAATCACAGAAATGAGTGACTATGTCGGAATGGAAGGTATCAGTGGGATAATTGTCCGAGCATGTTTAAAATTAAACAATATTAGAGAAAGAAGCGCTAGCATAATTAGATTAAAAAATTTGGAAGAAGTCGAAGATGTTGTTAGAAAATTAAAACGAAGACAGAATGTCTCAATGATTGAATTTTTAGATAAGATTGTTTCGAAAGGTATCGGATTCGGCGAAGGATATCATTTAATTGTAGAATACGAGGGAGACGAGGGAAGTCTGAAAGGAAGTGAATATAGAAAAATAATTGGGATGAGAGACGAAGTCTATCCATTCGTAGCAGGTGAAGGATACACAAGAATCGAAGACCCAAAAATCATGATAAACAAATTCCCTAAATTAATGAGATGGCTAGAAGCCCGTAGCATACCCACTTTCGGACACATCGGCGTCGGAATTTTACACCCGTGTTTCAACACTAACCAAGAAAAACTCATCCCCGATATGATAAAATTAGTCAAAAGATTAGGAGGACAGGTCTCAGGAGAACACGGAATAGGAATTCTAAAAAGAAAATTTGTCGAAATAAACGACCAAAAAATCATAAGAAACATCAAAAAAAGAACAGACCCCTTAAACAAGTTCAACACAGGAAAAATAATCTAACTACACATCCAAAACAACCTGACACTCCCACCCCTCCTCCTTCTCCCTCACAAACATCTCGCTATAAGTCACCGCCTTAACATCATTCGTAAACTTATAATTCCCAGCAGCATCCCCAACAACAACACACTTCAACTTACCCTCATCAATCACAATCTCCTTAATCTTCGAAACCAAAAAATCATCCTTCTCCAACAAAACCAAAAATTCCTCCAAAAAATTATATAACAAACTCATCTTATCCTTACCCTCAACCTCAAAAGCTCTCTCTTCCTGCTCCAAAATCTTAATTTCTCCCCTAACCGTCTCATTAAATGCATCCGCAGCAAAAACAAACATTTCTTCTAAGCTCTCCCCCCAAGCCCGAAATTTCACATCAGCCGTGTGCTCCAAAAAGCTATAAGCCATAAAATACCATAATTTCTCACCTTTTATACCTTTCAATTCGTCTATAAATCGTATAAATTCGCCCTCAAAACCCGCCTCTCTTAGTTATTACTTCACTCCAATCGTCTTCTTCTTCGCAATCTCAATAAAAACAAAAACCGACAACAAAAAAACAACTCCCATCTTCAAATAATTATCCACCACTAAATCATTCAAATTAAAATAATTAGCCGCAAAAATATTCAAACCGACAAGCAAAACCAAAGAGACAAACCCTTCCCAATTAATCGGAACGAAACCCCAGTCCCCCTTCAAATTTCCCAATCTCTTTCGAAACCAGGGATTTTTATTCACTACTTTTTTAATCCTCTTTTTTACTGACATTATAACTACAAGACAAGCTAACTTTTATATCTTTCTAAACTATCAAAGAACTTTTCCTCTTTCTGGCAATCCTACAGATTTCAGAGTTTGTTTATCAGAACTTCCTTTCTTCTCATGTCTTAAAGAAACATAAGCCAAAAAAGGATCCACATGAAACGCAGTAGAAGGCTCCAACTTACCATCAACAAATCCATAAAAATTAAAAAATTTTAATTTATCTAATCGACCTCTCTTGACCCAATCCATAAACATCACATCATAAACATCACCCATTCCTGTCGCAAAACTCCCTTTCTTAAACCAAATATGCGCACCAGAATTTCGCCCCGTATTATAAAATTCAACTCCCCTCAAAACACCTCCCCTAAAATTACCTTTTATTATCTCATCATTTTTCGAAAACGACGGCTTTGTCAAAACAACAATATTCTCCCCCACATAAGACTCAAACCTCGATTGCAACATTTCCTTATCACACAACTCCAAAATACTCTTATGATTACCCCTATCAACCCCCTCAACATTCCTCAATGTCCTATACCTCATCCAAAAAAACGACATCCAAACTTTTTAAAGATTTATATTACCCACCCCTCCAACAATTATTGATTTCTGGCAGTTTAGTTCGCAACGTAAAAAAATTCGTAGCGTGTAAGAATTTGTTTTACCAAGAAATAGACACTAGAAATCAATAATTTTCGATCCAAATTTCAAAATAAGATATAGGATGCCTACACGCAGGACAAACCGACGGTGCCTTCTCGCCCCTGTGAACATAACCACAATTCCTACACTTCCACTTAACCTCAGAATCCTTCTCAAACACCTTCCCCTCCTCAACATTCCTCAACAACTTCTTATACCGCCTCTCATGATACTCCTCAACCTCAGCAATCTCCTTAAACGAATCAGCAACATCTTTAAAGCCCTCTTCCCTCGCAACCTTCTCAAACTTCGGATAAATCTCGCTCCATTCCATCTTCTCACCTTCGGCAGAAGCCTTCAAATTCTCAGCAGTCATCCCAATCTTCCCAGCAGGATAACCAGCCTCAATCTCCAAATCCCCACCCTCCAAATACTTAAAAAAAATCTCAGCATGCTCCTTCTCATTATCAGCAGTCTCATTAAAAATCGCCGCAATCTGCTCAAACCCCTCTTTCTTCGCAACACTAGCAAAATAAGTATAACGATTCCGCGCCTGACTCTCACCAGCAAACGACTTCAGCAAATTCTTCTCCGTCTCACTTCCCCTTAATTCCATAATGTCCAATAATCGAAAACCTTTTTATATCTTTGGAAACTTTGTTAACCATGAAAAAAATCCCACAAGACATAATCGGAAACATCGCACTCCTAAAATTCCCAAAACGAACTTTCTGGATAATAAAGAAACTCAAAGCAAAAAAATTCCTAAAACTCCATCCTCACGTTACAACAATCCTAGAAAAAACTGAAGGATTTTCCGGAGAACTCCGGACTCTAAAAACAAAACACCTATCAGGAATCAAAACCTCCACAGCAACCTACAAAGAAAACGAATGCATTTTTAAATTCGATATTAACAAAACCTATTTCTCCCCAAGACTCTCAAACGAAAGAAAAGTCATAGCCGACGAAGTAGCTAAACTTACCAAAAAGAAAGATACAAAAATTCTAGTCATGTTTGCAGGAATCGCACCTTATCCAATCGTCATAGCTAAAAAGCTGAAACAAGCGAAAAAATCAGCAATCATAATATCAAACGAACTAAACAAGGAAGCAAACATCTCAGCAAAAGAAAACATCCGCCTAAACAAACTCCAAAATCAAATAACCCTCATCCCAGGCGACGCAAAAAAACTCCCAACAAAACTAGAACAAAAATTCGACATCATCCTAATGCCCCGACCAAACCTAAAAGACACCTTTCTAAAAACCGCATTAAAACTCTCCAAAAAAGGAACAACAATATTCTATCACGGTTTCGGAACAAAAAAAGAAGTCTTAGCCGAAATCAAAAAAAACACAAAAAGGAAAATAGGAAAAATCAAAATCCGAAAAGCTGGAGATATCGGAGCTCATAAATTCCGTTGGCAAGCTCAATTTAAAATTAAATAAAAAAATTTACTATTCACCTAGGACTTATTATACAACTACCCGATGAACAATACTCGCCATAAGGACAACTCCCACAAGAAGTCGAACAAGCCGCGCCACTAATTGTCTGATACTCTATCTCACAATCAGCAAATCTTCTCCTCTGGTCATATCTCCAAACCCCAGCCGCGCCTCCACATTCCTGCCCTCCACAGCTCGCACTACAATACGTATTATACGTCGTCCAACCATACGCCGTACATGCCACAGCCGCTACGCCACAACACTTAACCTGCGTAGAAGAATACGCAGTCAAAAGAAGAGGAGTACCATCTTCAACAGGACACGCCTTCCCGTCATACCAACTACAAACAGTATAAGAAGAACCCGCCGCCTCAGCACAATTAGTTCCATCACTCAAACAAACTCCCTCTAATTCCCCAGCACTATGCCCCATAGCAACAGGCTCACTCCCGCCATAACCATAAACAAAACCAAAACCGACCAAACTAATCAAAACAACAATCCAAACAGAATCCCATTTCCCCAATTCAATCTTCACCATCTCAAATTACCAAGAACAGTTTATTTATAAATATTCCCACAAAACAACCCTCCAAACAAAAATCTGGTTTTTAGCAGGCTTAGACAAGGCGAAGGGTTGTGCCGCGTACGAATGGTACGCAAACGTTCTTTCAACGAAGTATAAGCCACTAAAAATCAGACTTTTTAATGGCCATTGGAGCTTCTCCGCCATGCCATGTGAACCGCGGACGAACTCTCATCGGATAAATCCTCTCCGAATTATCATCCAAAATAATCGCACTCCCTTTCAAATGCGGCAACCCATTCAACTTCGCCGAAATATCACTCTTCATATAACTCTGCGTCACATCATTCAAAGCATTAACATCCAACCGAGCCGTCACCCTATGCGAAACCACAATATCACTCTGCGTCATCACATCACTATGAATCTTCCCCGGCTGTTGTGTAGCCAAAACCATAGAAACACCAGGCTGCCGCCCCTCCCGAAGCAACTGAACCAAAGCATCCGTCGCCGGCGTCTTCCCAACCGACTCATGTGGCAAAAACTCATGCGCCTCGTCAATAAAAATCCAAACCAAGGGCATCTCCCTCTTCACCCGATACCGAGCATAATCCGCCCCATGCTGAACCGCCGAAATCTCCTCCAACTTCCGAGCCGCCATTCTCTCATTAAAAATCTTCTTCGAAACCAACCCAATAATCAAAGCCCGAACATTAAAAGCCCCGAGAGAAGCATACATCGACAAATCAATAACCGTCGTCACACCAGACTCAATCAAAGCCCGAACAGTCGTCCCCTTCGCCTCATCAAAAACCTTCCAAGTCTTCGCCGCATCAAAAAGCGCAATCACCGCATTCTTCACATCAGGAGAAACATTCTTCACCCTCTCAATCAAATCATAAATCTCCTTAAACCCAAAACCCCCACCCTCCTCCCTCAACTGCCCAATCACCGACTCAATCAAAACCGCAACAGGGTCCGTAAACCGCAATTCAAACAAACTCACCCAATCACTAGCCTCAAGTTCCGAAATCTTAATCGCAAACTCCGCATCAACATCAACCCCCTTATCTTTAAACTCCTGATAATAACCAAACGGCGCGAAAACCTTAACATTAACATTCTTAGAACCCAGCCCCCACTCATCCAACAACTCCTCGTCCTTCGCATTCTTATATTTCATCGTCCAATAAATTCCCATAGTATCAAAAATAACCGACGCAATATTCCCCGACTCCTCAGCTCCCAAATCACCCAAAGCCTCAGCCATAACACCCAACGTATAACTCTTCCCACTTCCCCTCTTCCCAGAAACCAAAACAACATGACTCCGCGCAACATCCATATAAATCGGATTCGACAAACTCGTATAGTTCCCCATCGTCACAAAACTCTTCCCCAAAAACGCAAGACCCCTCTCACCAAAATCCTTCTTATCACTCGCATTCCTCCCAACAATTAAATCAAACGGCATGACAAAAACTAACAAACATAATATATAAAATTACCCTCAAGCCGCCAAGTCCGCAAATTAAAATTTTAGGTTCAGGTGTCCTTTGGACGGAACCGTCAAGAAATTTTAATTTGCATCAAATACTATAATTAAAAATTGATTTCGCCCCAGTACTCCGCAATTTGGGGTGTGCCGAGCGGCTAAATAGAAAATTGATTTTTAATTATCGCTAACTAAGTTTTTCTCCCAGGGGTCTTTTTTCTAAAAAGAGGCCTACCAGATTCTCAAACTAAATCTCTCATTACTAACAGAACCATCACTCTTCAAAACCTTAATCACATAATCTTTCGCCAAAATCTCCAAATCATCCGGAACCCCATCCACCGGACTCATCACAATCTCAGGCATCCCTTCCGGCACAATCGCAAAATCAAAAACATCCGGCACCCTCAAGTCTCTCTTCAACCCATTATAATCACTATAATAACTATTATTCATATCAATCAAAGCACTATAAGAAAAAATCCTCAACTCAACAACTCCACCCAACTCAAAATTACTCAAATTATCACAAGAATTAACATTCTCATCGCTAAACTCCGGAGAAATCGCAACCCTAAAAAAATCACCACCACTATTCAAATTCAAATCCCCTCCAGTCAGACCAGAATCAATCGAAACACCCCCAAGCCGCGTCACAAAACTACTCTCATCCTGAACCCCATAACGAAAAATCTCTTCCGGCAATTCAATATAAAAACAACTCGCAGCCCCGGTATAATTAGCTTCCACAAAAACACTCGATAAATTAGTGCAAGCCATCTCCTCAAAAGAATTGTAAAGCCCAGACAAAGCAGAAACCTGTAATGAAGAACTATCCCACGGACTCAAAAACAAAAACAAAAAAAAGATAAAACCAATAAAAAACACGAAACCAATAATCATCTCAAAATGCGCTGCACCTTTTTTCGACCTCATACAAACAAAATACTTCGCCCATTTATATAACTATCCAAACAAAACCCGAGCCCCAGTAGTCACCAGCAACGTCACCGTCAATAAAATAAACGAATGTCTAACCCCCGCCCAAACACTCCCCTCCGAAATCTTCCCAATCACAAGCCCAGCAAAAAACGACTGAACCAAAAGCATCGAAAAAAGAGGCATCGAAAAATCCGAAGATTTCATCTCACTAACCTTCAAGCTCAGCCCCTCACTCTGCTGCAAATCCGAAACCAACGGCAAAATCTTAAACTCCAAAACCAACATAATAATAATAAACACAAAGAAAATCATATATCCCTGCGTCACCAAATTCGAAACCGAAGCCATCCTCTCCTTCCTCAACTTCTCAACCTGATTAACCGAATTAGCAACCGATTCCAAAATCACCTCAATCTTACCACCCGCCCTTTCAGCCTCACTAATCAAACCAACCGCCCTAGAAATAACCTTACTATTCGTCTCCTTAGCAAAATTATGAAGCGAATCCGTCAACGTAAGCCCAATAGATAACTGATTCGCCAACTTCTCAACATGAGGACTAAGTGCACCATAGTTCCGAGTCCTCAAATTAATAATCCCCTTCCCAACAGGCGTCCCCGAACGAACCGATTCAACCAAATCTCGTATAAACTCCAAAAATTTCTCCTCCCTCTCTCGCTGCTTATTCTGCCCCAACAAAAACGTAATCATAAAAGGAATAACGGCCACAAGCAACGAAACAACCAATAAAAGACCAAGTAAATTCCCAGAAAAAGTGACAAACGAAAACCCACCTAAACCAATCGCCGCCATAATTGCCAACACGTGCATAAATCCAAATTTCATTATACTTTAGGTTGCTTCATATTTAATACCACAATAAAAATAATATTCGTAACGATAATTCCCCCAATCGCCAAAAACATCAAACTCGTAATCCCAAGCCCGCCCATCCCAAGTCCAGCAACATTCATAACAATAAACATCATCATCAAAACCAACGGAGCCGCAATCAAAATCGAAATATAAACATCCATAAAAGTCCCAGCCAAAGCCGAATACTTCTGCCGCTCAAGACGATAATCAACCAAAAAATTCTCCGACTTCTTATCTAAATAATTCTTCAACGCACCACCACTACTAATATTCGTAGCCAACCCCGAAAACAACTCCGCCAATCTCTTATTAGAAGTCCGAGTCGCAACATTCTTCAACGACGTCACCAAGTCATAACCATAAACATCGACCTGCGCAAGAACCTTACGAACCTCCGCAGCAACATTCTTATACTCACCCGAAACCACAAGAATCTTAAAAATCTTCGACGGAGAAATGTCCGACCCAGCAATAGCCGCCATATGAATCGTAGCAAACGGCAACTCATACGAAATCTCCTTATCAACCGCGCCAGCTTCAGTCGAAGGATACAAATAAAACGCAGCCATAACAAGCCCTATCAAACCAAGTGGCACAACAAAATAAATCCAATTATTCGGATTCAAATACAACATAAACCCAAAAATCGAACCGCCCACAAGAAACGCAATTAGCATCGACATCATCGACATAGACAAATAACTCGACAACAAAAATCGAATATTCGCCCTCTTCAAATCCTTATTCAACTCGTCAAACTGGTGCGCCAACCCATCAGAAATTCCCCTAAAAATCTTATTCGAAAAAGAAACATATAAATTCGGTTTCTGAACCACAACTCCATCAGCCTTATTCTTTATCTTCTTAATTTTCTTAATCGCATCATCATTCAATTTCAATTTCTTCAAAAAATCTTTTTTATCCCCCTTATTAACCGTAATCAACTTCTTCTCCTTCGACTCCGGAGCAACATAACTCATTCTCACCGCCTCCTGTTTCTTATCTCCCGTCGCCGCAACCCCAACATCCTCGCTCACAATCGACGTCCACTCCTTCAACAGCCCCGGAACCACATTATTCAACAACCTCAACTGATCTGCCAAAGCTCTCAAACTCTCATTATAAAACTCCCCGTTCCCAGGGTCATTCTGCAAATTAACCGAAATCGTCCTCATCTCCGCCACAATTTTCTTCTCCTGCTCAACATTACTCTTCAAATCCTCAAACATTTTACTTCAACGCCTCCGTCATTTTCCCCTGCAAATCAAAAATAAAAACCTTCATCTTATTCGCCTCCTCTTTATTATTAGCCCCAATAGCCCACTCCAACCTAGTCACCGCCTGCTCCATAGAATCAACCAACTGCCCAATAAATTCAACATTCATCTTAATCACCTCAAAGCAATAAAAGAAAACCCTATTTATTAACTTTATGAGGGCGTTGCTTAACAAAACATTCATCCCCAAAAAAATTTCCCAAAAAATTAACACCCCAATTCCCACCATAAAACTGATTTTTTCTAGTCAACTTATCCCCAATCTCACTTTTCTCCATCTCTATTCTAAAAGGATAAAGAGTCCTGCCTTCCCCGTCCCCGAAATCTAAATTATCACGAATAGCAATGCTTACCTTCTCATAAAACCCATCACCATAGAGTGGACTATAATATCCCTTATTCACAAGAATATTCCCAACAGTTCTCTCTTCCCCAAAATGGAACAGTCCTATCTCGTTAGTCATAAGCAAGTCAAAACTACCCCTCTTAATAACCTCCGAAGCATCTCTAGCCAACTTCTTTCCTAGTTTCTCCCAAAAAGGAACCTTCATATCTCTCCATTTTCCCAACCTCAAACTATCAACCTCAGAATATTTCAACGCTCCATTCATCCCATTCACAATCTCTTCCGGCGACCTAAAAAAACGAAATTCCATAACACTAAACCGAACTCATCTTTATAAAAATTATTATACTAGAAACATCACTGCCTAAAAACCCTCTCCATAACCTTCCCTCTCTTCTCCTCCCCAACACACTTCAAACAAACCTTGCTCCCATCCCTCGCCTCCCCAAAAAACTTTTCCTCCGCCATACCATGACACCTCAAACACGCCCTCAAACACAAAACACATCGGTCTTCCCCCGAAACACAATCACTCCTAACATGCGCTCCACAAAAATACCTCTCACACCCCAAACACAAAACAGCACAATCCGCACAAACCTTCCTCCCACAACTCTCACAACTTCTCCCCAAACACTTCACACAAAACCTCTTTCCACACTCACCACAAACATCCAAACACTCACCACACGTAACATGCCCACCCGCACACAAACTCAAATTCACAATCTCCGCACCACAGCCCTCACAATTCAACCCATCAAAACTCTTAGTTAAAGGGTCATAACTAACCTCAATACAACTCTTAACATCGCCACCCTTAACACAAAGCTGAAACAAATAAACCGGATAATAAATCACCGTCGTATTCACAAGCTTCCGAGACACATTCAAACTAAATTTCTGCCTCACATCCTGAATCGTCGTCTCCATCTCCCTCAAAATCCTCCCCCGAACCTCATCCTCCCCAGCCTTAACCAAGCCCGCTCTCATCCTATCTAACCTCTCCCTCAATCCCCCTCGCTCTCCATCCCCCGCGCTCCTCAATTCCAACTCCAATCTCTTCATCCTCTCCAACCTCCCATTTAAATCCCCACCAACCTCCCCCAACTGCCTATCATAATGCCCCCGAATCCTAGCAACCTCAGCATCGACCCTCCCCTTCAAAATATCTCCAATCTCCCTTTGTTTCTTAGTAGTCAACTCAACAGCCCTCTCCTTAGCAATCCCATAATCTTTCTTAACACTATCACCGTCAACCGTCAACCGAGCCCCCTCAACAACCCTATACCCATCCAAATCCCCCTCAACAACTTTCCCATCATGCACATAAACCTCACTCACAACCCGCTCACACTCATTCAAATAACCAAAGCTCGTCACAAAACTAAACCGCGAAAAAAAATTATTCCGATAACTCTTCTCCAGCTCCCCAATCTCACAATTCTTAAAATTAATCCTCTTCCTAATCTCGACCTCAGGATTTACCTCGAAATCAATCTTCAAAAGCGTCGTCTTCCCAGCCCCCTCCAAAAACTTCATCATCGCAACCAGCATCGGACTCCCCTTTCCAACAAAAATAGAATCGTCTTCCCCAAAAACAAAACTCAAACGATACGGCGCAGTCTTTCCAGACAAATCTTCAAAACTTCTAGGCACATTTTTAACAATCAAAACATCTCTGTCCCAAACAACACCACATTTCAAATTCCTAAAAAACTCTTCGCTGAACTTTTTGATTTGATTCATATGTGGAAATCAAAAAATCAGTTTAAGAATATTATTGTGTTGGGGATGACTTTTCATTTCAAAAAAATCGCTTTTATTGCAAATCAAGTGGATAACAGCTATGGAAAACTTTTAATCTAACAATTGGAAGTCGTTTTTGAAAAACTATATCTTTTTTTCTTAATTTTTGTTTTTGGATTAATATCCACAATGCTTACACTAACTTGATTAAATTTGTGTAACCTTACTTTTGGAATTATCTTCATCTCCCTTTTACCCTTCATTCCAACCCCCCCTTACTGCCAACATTTGTATATCTATCTGAGGAGATTGCCTAATGATCTCTTCTCTAACTTGCTCAGTAACTAAACCAGTAGCATCTTGTAAAAGTTGCTGAATCAATCTTTGTGTCTCTTCGGGGATTACCGAAACATCAATTTCAGCAGGTAATGCTAAATTCAGATTTACATTAATTTGAGGTGCTTCGGGGATCTGTCTGATCTTTCTAACTTTGATTGAATTTCTAAAATAATGAATTTTATTTAACGATTCAATTAGTGCTATCTTCAAATCAGTTAATTCTATCTCTTCATTTTTAAGTAATAATTCATTAAACTGTATTGGATTCAACAAATCTAACTCTTTTTCATAATCAATTAATAATTCCCACATTAACTTACTTAATTCCTCATCTGCAGGTTCAATATTTAAGCCAATTTCTTTCCCCTCTTTTCTATTAATCCCATGACCATGAGAGAACATCTTTTCAGTTAATGATTCAATAATAGTTTGTGCTTTACTTTCATCGATTTTTTCTTTATGAGAATCTAGCATCTTTTTGGCAACTAATCTTATATGGGAATAAGTTCTATAAATTGTCCCCAATGTCAAGGGAGTGATATCTTGAGCCAATTGAGAAATAACTTGAGATAGTGCAGCTTGATCATTTAGATTTACCTTTTCTTTCATAAATGACACATATGCCGTAACATCTTCTGTGTTTATAGCTTTGTTTATCTGTCCTGTTGAGGGTATTTCCAAAGTAGGATCAATTGGACCCAGCTCTCCTTTTGGACCCATAATTATTTTATCTGCACCTAAAGCAATTAAGGTAGTTGCACTATGCGCCTTACTAGGAATCAGTACAGTTAGAGTCTCACAGTATTCTCTTAACATACTTATAATCTTCCAAGGAGTACTTACATTTCCTCCCCTACTATATAGAAATAAATCAATATTTTTAACTTTTCCAAATTTGAGTAAATGCTCATACATAGGTCGCACAGAATCTTCTGCAATACTAGCTTCAGCACCTAGTCTGTCGCCAGTTATATATACCAGTATCTTAGATTCTCTAATTTGTTCAATTTTCTTAATAATTTCTAGCCTATCCTTTCTCATAAATCAAGAGGTGGCATCAAGATATTTAAATGTACTGAATTTTAGATTAAAAATCTCCTTCCCGTCACGTAATCGGTCTCCGTTTCGCCCAAATCGTGCTACGTACGACTTCACATAAACCCGATACAGCCTCTCCTCACCCATCAAAAAAACAAGTGTTCTCCCTCTTCTCCTCCCCATACTCCTCCATCCCCAAAGAAATCTCCGCCGCAATCTCATCCACCCCCCTCGCAAAAAAATCCAAATTCCCCTTCCCCTCAATAAACGACGCCATCAACTTCTCCTCAATCTTATTCCGCCCACTCTTCCCCTCACCATCCAACCCCAAATTAAAAAGAATAATCGGCAACTCCCCAATCACCAACCCAACACAACACATCTTATTAATAATCAAATCAACCACGTGCTCCTCCATCGTCCCCTTCGTCGCAAACGAATAAATATACATATCTCTCTTCTGCCCAATCCGGTCCAACCTCCCAATTCTCTGCTCAACCGCCATCGGATTCCAAGGCAAATCATAATTAATCAAATTCCGACAAAACTGAAAATTCAAACCCTCCGCCCCAGTATCAGTCGAAATCAAAATATCCGCCTCGCCCTTCTTAAAACTCTCAATCCTCCTCGACTTCTCCTCCCTATCCAGCCCTCCCATAAACTCAATAATTTTTAAATTCTGCGGCGCCAACTTCTCAACAATATAACGAAGAGTAGTAGGATGCCTTGTATAAATCAAAATCTTCTCATCCGAACTCCGCGACCGAATCTCCTTCACAAGAGAAACCAACTTCTCAATCTTCGAATCCACCTTCAACTCAGCATAATCATCAAGTATACCCTGCGCAAAATCCCGCGTCCTATCACTATACAACTCACTCTCAACAATCTTCGTCAAACTCTCAACCGCACTCCGACTCGAACTCGTCACCTTCGGCAAAATCGCAAAAACAATCAACGCCCCACTAATCACATTCCCGTTCTTCCTAAAATAATTCGACCTCAACAACCGCACCGTATTATCATAAATCATCTTCTCCCGCTCACTCATCTCAACCGTCACAATCTTCGGTATACGCAACTTATACTCAATTCCAGTCTCATCCCGCCGCCGCCGAACCATCACCTCTTCCAACTTTTTCTTCAACTCCAACGGATTCAACGGATGCCTCTTGTTCCCACGAAACAAAAACTTCCTCCGAAACTCCCTCAACGTCCCAAGATGCCCCCTCTTCAAAATATGCAACAAATTATACAACTCCAACAAATCATTCTGAAACGGCGTCGCTGTCAACAACAAAAACCTCTTCTTCTGCAACCTATCAACAAACCGCCACCGAACCGTATTCCGCTCCTTCAACTTATGCGCCTCATCCACAATCACCAAATCCCACGACACCCCATGCGCCGCCTTATGCCGAAACTCGTGATTCTTCCTATCAAAACCCTTCACCCTATCAATCGACGCAATAGCAAAATCAAACTTACCCCAATCCTCAACAGACTCAATAATCCCAAACTCCAACTCAAACTTCTCCCTCATCTCAACAACCCACTGGTCAACCAAACTCGGCGGACACAAAATCACAACACTCTTCAAAAAACCCCGAACCACACCCTCCTTAATAACCATCCCAGCAGTAATCGTCTTCCCCAGCCCAACCTCATCAGCCAACAAGGCTGTCGCATTCAAATCCCGAAGCAACCTCAACGCACCCTCACGCTGATACGGCAAATCATAAGCCAAATTCTTACTAATCTCCCCATAAGAAATCAACTCACTAATCTCAGAATCACTCGAAACCTCTTCCGCGTCCATCCTCAACTTAAACAACTCCGACGAATCAAAACCCCCATTCTCCAAATCAGCAAACAACTCATCCGCATCATCCTCAAAATTCTCGTTCACAATAACATCAACCATCTTAACAAGAAACACAAATTCAGCCTCTTTAAAAGAATTCCTGTGATAAACCTTATAAAAACAATATCCCTAAAAACAAAGAGGTGACAAATGAACAAAAAATTCTGGGCAGCAGCATTCACACTAACCGGTACAACTGTCGGAGCCGGTATTTTAGGTCTTCCATATGTTTTCGCACAATCCGGATTCCTCGCCGGTCTCTTCTGGTTAATAGCACTAGGAGCCATGATGATTTTCGTAAACCTAACACTCGGGGAAATCACACTAAGAACCCGAGGCAGACACCAACTCACAGGCTACGCAGGAAAATACCTAGGCATCTGGGGCAAACGAATCATGTTCTTCGCCGTCGCCTTCGGAATCTACTCTGCCCTATTAGCCTACCTTATCGGAGAAGGCGAATCCCTCGCTAAACTCATCCCAGGCGACACCCCCCCAATCTTCTTCGCAATGTTCTTCTGGATTATCATGACCCTCTTGCTAAAACGCGGGCTAAAAGGGCTAAAGCGAATCGAAACATACGGAGTCATGGCAATTATCATAATCGTCCTCGGAATCTTTGTAAAAGTCCTACCATCCATTAACCTCTCATACCTCACAGCCATCCAGCCCACAAATTTCGCCACACCATTCGGGGTCGTCCTCTTCGCCCTCCTCGGATTCACTTCAATCCCCGAACTAAGAAAGGAAATCAAAGGCCAAGAAAAACTCCTAAAAAAAGCAATCCTCGTCGGCACCCTCATTCCAATCGCACTTTACGTAGTATTCTCCGCCGTATTCATCGGCATCCTCGGCACCAACATAACAGAAGTCGCAACCCTCTCATTCGGACCCCTAATGACACTCCTCGGAATCTTCACAATGCTAACCTCCTACTTCGTCCTCTCTTACTCCCTCCACGCCACATTCACCTACGACATCAAAACATCCCGCAAAACAAACTTCGCCCTCACATCCCTACTCCCCTTCGCCCTCTACCTTATATTGACCCAATTCGAATTCATCAAATTCACATTCATTTTAGGAATCGGTGGTGTCATCTCCGGCGGTGTAACTGGCGTACTCATACTACTAATAGCAAAGAGAGCCAAAGCCAACACCCGAAACAAAAAAGACCCAGAAATCCAAATGCCAATCAGCCTTCCCATAATAATCATCCTCTCCCTCATCTTCATCGCCGGCATCATAATAGAATTCATGCCCTAACCCCACAATATTTAAATAATAATAAACTCTCAACCACCATGATAAAAACATTCTCGACAATCCTGGCAATTTTCTTCTTAGCACAAACCTCCGCATTCGAATTCTGCGAAAACGGACAAGTAGGCGAATCCAACCTAAGACTAATCTCAATCGACGACATGCTAAAAGACAACTCAAAAGAATGGACATGGTCAACATCAGAAAAAATCGAAATCGAAGCACGAGTAGAAAACAAAAACGACGAATCAGAAACATACATCCTCGAAGCCATCTTTATGGACGGAGACGACGAAATAATAATCGCAAAAGACTCCGACGACCTAAAAAAAGAATTCTCACTCTCAGCCAACGAAAGAAAAAGCGTCTCACTAAACTTTCAAATCGATGAAGACACAGAGGAAGACACCTACGACTTATACATAAAATTTTACAAAAAAGGAAGTGAAGACGAAGAATGCGTAGAAAATTCAGAAGAACAAATAAAAATTGAAAAAATAGAATTATGCGAAAACGGCAACGTAGATGAAGACGACTTAGAAATAAAAGGGATAACAGACGAACAAGACGACAACGAAATAACATGGGAATGGAAACCAGGCAGCGACGTGGGGATAGCAGTAGACCTCAAAAACGAAGAATACTCTTCACGAACATTCGTAGTAGAATTAATAATGTTTGACGAAAACAATAAAGAAATAATATTTACAGAAAATTCCGAAAACCCAAGTAAAGAAGTCACATTAGATGAAGATGAAAGCGACGACGTAAAACTATACTTCACACTCTCATCCGAAATCGAAGAAGGAGAATACACCCTCTACGCAAAAGCTTACGATGAAAGCGACGAGAATATATGCACAAGCCAAAAAGCCGAAAGCAACTCAGACCCAAAAATAATCACAATAAAACGACCCCAAAGAAAAGTCGCAGTAATCGACGTCTCAGGACCAACAGAAGTCAAAACATCCGAAAAAATAGATTACAAAGTAATAATAACAAACCTCGGAAGTAAAGACGAAGAAAAAGTATCCGTCTTAGCATATAATTACAAGCTAGGAATAAAAGAAATAAAAGAAATCTCAAACTTAGATTCAGGAGAAACAGAAAACCTAACATTCAATTTCGCAATCCCAGAAAACGCTTCACTCTCAAAACAAGCAATCTCATTCTCAGTAGGATACGAATATAATTCAAGACTAGACTACTACGAAAGCGAATCAGAAGACGAAGACAGCATAAGGCACTACATAACAATATCACAAGGAACAGCAGAAGAAGAAATAGCAAACAAAACAATCACAGAACCGACACAAAATGAAACCGACATCCCAACAACCACAATATCAGGAAACGTTGTAAAAGACTCAAATGGAACATTTAATTGGATAATCGCAATCGGACTTTTAGCCCTAGCACTAACAGGAGGCTATTTTTTCATCAAGCCCAAAAAACACAAACAACCAAAACACATCGAACCAAAAATCACAAGAAGATACACCGCCAGACTGAGCTAAAGACTTAAATACCCATCTACCGACCCAATTATGCAAAGCGAGCCAAGAACCCAATGAATATTCTATCAAAATTATTAAATAACACAGGAGGAAAACATGAAACTATATGTAGGAAATCTACCCTGGTCAATCGACGATAAATCACTTAAAGACCTATTCAGCTCATACGGAGACATAGAAGAGGCAGTTTTAATCAAAGATAAATTCTCGGGCAGATCAAAAGGATTCGGATTCATAACTTTTACAGATGACGATGCAGGTGAAAAAGCCATCAAAGAAATGCACGAAAAAGATGTTGACGGCAGACCACTAACAGTAAGCGAAGCTAGACCAATGGTTCCAAGAGACAACGCACCAAGAGAAAGAGACCACGAGGAACCATCTGAAGCTCCAATGGCAGACCCTTCCGCAATCAATCAGAGCGCAGAAGAAGACAATAGCGAAGAAATCGAAACAGCTGAGGAAGCTAAAGAAGACGCCAGCTCAGACGAGCCAGCGACAGAAGAAGCAACAGAGGCTGAAGAAGCAACAGAGGCTGAAGAAGCAACAGAAGCTGAAATCGAGAAAGAAGTCGAAGAAACAGTAGAAGCTGAGGAAGAAAAAGCTGAGGAAGAAGCTGAGGAAGAAGAAGAAGCTAAAGAAAAGAAAGAAGCTAAATCTGAATAAATCCAAAACAAACATTTTTATTTTTTTTAATTAAATTTAAATAACCAGAACACCACAAACCCCTATGAGAAAAAGAATCGTGATACCTCTTATGCTCTTTTTAATGCTTGCAACCTTAGTGAATGCAGCATATCTCTGTGAAAACATGGTCGGGGACGACGAACTCGAAGTAATGGATATTGAAGATTCAAACCGATTAGGCGAAGACGAATGGACGTGGTCACTAAACGAAAACATAAGTATTCAGGTCAAAGTAAAAAACGAGAACTACACCGAAAGAGATTTCGAAGTAAAATTATTCCTCTTAAAAGAAAACTACGGTATAATAGAAAACTTCACAACATCCGACAATGATATCATAAAAACCGTCTCCCTAGAAATAGAAGAGAGCCAAACATTAAATTTTTCCTTCCAGCTAAACGAATTCAACGCCGGAAATTATTTCCTCTTCGCAAAACTCTACGACAAAAACAACGAAAGTCTCTACTGCACAGAATTAAAAGCAAGAGACATAGGTGACGAAATACTAGTAGAAATGAAAGGTCAAGAAAGGCTAATTGTAATAAAAGAAATATACGGACCAGAAGAAATAACACCAGGCTCAACCATGGAATACATCGCCGAAATAATTAATCTCGGAAATATTCCCGAGAGCCAAATATTAGTAAAAGTCTTTAATTCCGCCCTCCAATTAAGACAAGAGGAAGAAATATTTAATTTAGCAATTGAAGAAGCTAGGAACATAACCTTCGGATTCACAGCACCAAGTAATCTAACGACAACAGAACAACAAATTATTTTCGCAATAGAATACGATTATAATCCCAACACTGGAAACTACGAAGAATTCTCCGACAATAACAACGTATTCACCATACAAATTCAACAAAACACTACAATCCCCGAAATAATAAACGAAACATCTAATTCAACAACAGAGCAAAATACAACAATACCTCCAATACTACCCAGCCCAGAAGAACCACCAACAAAAGAAACATCCTCTCTACTTTGGATAACAATCCCCGCAACTCTTCTTATAATAATTATAGCCTTAGTTATCTTCTTCTTCACAAGAAAAAAGAACGGCGTCACACCAGTCACCTCAGGAGATAAAGTAAAAAAATATGTGACAGAAATAAATCAAAAACAAGCACCCCCTGTCCCTAAGTCCCCCACCCCTCCAAGCAAACCTTCCGGAAATTACACCGCGAACACCAAAACCCCTCCGACTTCTCAAAGTCCTCCTCCACAGCCTCGTTCTCCGTCACGTCCACTAATAATTTCTTCATCTCCAAAACCGACGCCCGCAAATACTCCCTCACCTCCTCAAGCCCCTCAGAGTCCACCTCAAAAGAGTCCACCTTCCCCGACTCCCCCAAAGCCAAATAAAACATCCTCGCCTTAATCCTATCAGCCGGTATACCAAGCTTCTCAGAAACATAAAGCGCATACAAACTTAACTGCAACTTATAATCAGCCTTCCTCTCGCCACCAGTCTTCCAATCATAAAGAATCACCTCATCCCCAACCTTCATCGCAAAATCAATACTAAGATAAACCTGTGTCCCTTCAAAATCAAACGACAAAAAATCCTCCAAAGTAATCCAATCCTCAACAGGAGTCCGCCGAATCTCCATAAAAATATCCGAATTATAAAAATTCCTCAAACACTTCTCCGCCTTCTGCCCCAAGCCCTTCCTCTCCTCATCACTAATCTCAATCCCATACTCATCCTCAAAAAACCGATGCGCCTTACTCATAAACCCAGTATACTCCTTCAATTTCGAAATCGCAAAATCACTCTCCATCCTCTTCCTTAAAACCGCCAAAGCATGCCCCAAACTCACCTCCTCCCCAACACGAAACCTCCTCAAAATAAACTCAATCACCCCATGCACAACACTCCCCATCCAAAGTTCCTTCGTCGCCAACTTCTTCAAATAATAAATTCGCTTAATCCTATCGTCCTCACTCGCAATCCATCCATCCCAAAATCCATAATGATTAAAAAAATACTTCCTCTTACATTCCCCAAACGTCCCATCCCGCGACTTCGACCACGAAAACTCATTCTTAAAAACCATAACTATCCAAAGAACTCCAAATTTATAATATTTTCCTAAAAACCCTCAATTGCTTCGCGACATCCAAAATCATATCAGGTTTCCCCGCAACAATAGTCAATATATGCTTAGGCATACCTTTAGAAACCCGAAGAGGTGGCAACTCGGGAACCACTTCCAAAATTTTCTTAGGCTTAGGAAGAAACTCCCTTCTTTTAGAATAGGTAACAACAGCCCCCGATACTAAAGCACTTTCATTATCATACATAACATCTTGAAGAGTTATCCCATAAGTGAGAACAGGAGTCAACGGAATCCCAGAACCAGAAAGAATCAAGCCAGCAAGCTTAAGTTTCCCAGTCCCAACCCTAACCCCATTATCCCTCTTCAATCCACCAGAATACCACCTCTCAAGAAAACCCATAACCCTCTCCAGCTTCCCAGCTTCCCAATCTTCCCCACGAAGAGAAGTCTCCCCCTTAATACTAACAATCTTATACATCCAACCCCAAACAAATAAACCCTTTTAACAATTTATATCATACACCCTACAAATCCAAAACAAAAATCTACCTCGCCCTCTTAATCAAAGCACCCAAAGCAAAAAGAATCAAAATCGACGGAATCCAAGGAAAATCAAAATTATAAGAAATCCACCCAATCTCCTTCCCAAACCAAATCATCCCAAATATCAAAACAACACTCCAAAATACCGATAACCTTTTCATAACCAAATCAAACTTTCAAGCTATAAAAACCTTACCTCAAAACGTTTTCTTCATAACCGGAATCGCAAACACAATCATCAGAATCAAATACACATACCAATCAAATCGCATCACAAGTTCTCGAAACGCCGGCCAAGCCGTAATCAAAAACAAAGTCGCAAAAAACGTCGAAAGCTTAATAAGCGATATATCATGCCACTTCATTTTCTTTATTGACTTCTCAATCCATTTTATTAAATTCATTTCCACCTCTTTTTATTTAACTCTTCTTCTATAAAAGTCTGCTAAAAATATATTCCTCGTAAAAGCAGCAGCCGGAATCCCAACCAAAACAATCATCATAAGAATAAATATAATCGCTAAACCGATACTCTTCAAAACAACTATAATATAATCTTTAAAATTATCAACAACAGCCCTCAAAACCTCAAACTCAAAGAACGACTCAATAGTTTCCTTCTTCATAAAATTTATAGCCAACATCGGAACTACAAATATCGCCAACAAAAATTCAACAAAACCTCCGAGCGAATCACTTATCGCGCCCAAAATCGAAGTCACAATAATATACGCCAAAATAAACGGAATCGCCTTCAAAAACATAAAGAATCCAAACTTCATATCACTGCTAAACTTCATAACAGGCAATTTCTTAAATTTCCCATCGCAAAATTCCTTAATAATCCTAATACTATATCCACCCAAAGCAAACCAACCGAAAATCGGTAAAAACACCCACAAAATATTCAACAACCCCTTAGCCCGCTTAAACGAATACCCAAAAGCATCCTTAAAATTCAACCCGACATCACTCTTTTTACCCTTTGCCACGTAATACGTAAGAATTTAATCTTTATAAAATGCACGTTTATCTAAATTTTCCTAATTCTTTCTCCTCCTCCCAATTTATAAGAATTTATGTCCTCCTGTCATATCTCATCAAATTATTCAAACCAACTCTCACATTCCCCGCAGTAACTTTCAAACCAGCTCCCGAAGCAGTTATAACCAAAGAAGACCCTTTCGGGTACCTTTCTTTAGTAATTATTTCAAATCCATTTAAAGTCCCCTCCAATCCCCCCAGCAGATGAGACTTAGGAATTTTCTTCAAACCTACCTCGAGACTCATCGGGATTGGAATCGGAATTTCGGAAACTCCTTTTTCTAACAAATCATCCACAGAAGGAGTACTCATTTTTGCAATATATTGTATCGTCTTTCCTTCTGACTCGGCAAGCTTTATCCTCTCCTCAAAATAAACATCATATGTTTGGAGTTTCCCCCTAAATTTCTCTAGAGACTCTTCCTTACCAAATGCCATATTAGGCAAAAAGGGGGAAATGTTCACATCTTCTAAATTAACTTTTTTTCCTGCTCTCCTAGCTAGAATAAGTAACTTTCTCCCAACATCAAAACCCCACAAATCATCTCTTTCATCCGGCTCCGTATACCCTCTTTCAGGAGACCGCGCATCAAACAATGCCTCCGAAAACTTCTTGCCCTTACGCATCTGGTCACACAAATAAGCCAATGTCCCCGAGAAACAACCACTTATCTCCTTAACCTCATCCCCCAACTCATAAGCCTCATCAACTTTCTCTATCGCCCCTGCACCAGCCATAACAGAACACTGAAATTGATACTTCCCATTATTGGCAGTTAATTTTTCGAATGTCTCAATATCCTTGACTAAAGGATTTTTATTTGCAGTAACCATGCCATCATAAAAAGAATCTCCGACCACCCTAAGATGAGTAGGAATCATATCTGTCGAAGCAGTAACATCAACAAAACTCGTAGGTACTTTCTGTAACTTCCTTATCTCATCAAGCAACATACTATGATCTCCACCATATGAATATCCATCAACAACTCCTCCCGAAAAATCCAAAGCTAATTTATAACCTAACCCATTCGGATCATACAGCCAATTCTGACTTGAAACAACTCCAGTTATTCTCCGCTTATCAGCATCTTTATCCAAAATTTGGTCAACCAAAATCTTCCCTACCTTCCCAGTAGCCCCAAAAATAACAACATCTTGTTTCATAATGTTCTATAGAGTTATAACTTAAAAATGTTTCTACTTTAAAATTACTACTTACTCAACAATCCGACCCTAAATCTCCCCAACCAACTCAACCGCATCCCTCATCATCACCTTCCCCATCTTCTTCCAAGTCGCATAATCACAAAAATCCTCCGGCGCAACAAAAATCCTTTCATGCTTCACTCCCCTATCCGGGTCATTCGTCAATTCCTTAACCTTACTTATCCGAGCCACAAATCTCAACTGAAAAAAATTCTCCCCCTGTTCCTTCTTCGGATTATTAGGATAATGTACCTTAATAGCACCAAGCAAAGAAGGCTCGCCAATATCACAAGACGCCTCCTCATCCAATTCCCTAACCAACGTCTCCTCAAAACTCTCACCGTCCTCAGGAGTCCCCCCAGGCAACATCCAAAAATCCTCCCCCGGCTCCCTAACTAACAAAACCTTCCCCTCGCTGTCAAAACAAAATCCAGAAACCTGACAAACAGGACTCAAAGAACCATAAGAAGAAACCCTCACCCAAGTGTTGCTCACCTCGTCACCCTTCCAAATAATTTTATCCGACACCATCCAATTCCCTAAACCTCACCATTTTTAGAACTTTCCAAAACCTTAAATACATCCCTCCCCTTCCAAAACCATGCCAAAAAAGAAAGTGATAAAAAAGAAAGCAACAAAAAAGAAATTCAAATCCTCCCACCCAGACATCGACATCAAAGTAAGAAACCTAGACAAACTAGGAGACATGTGCGAACCAAAAAAGAAAACATCCTGCAACCACTGCTCAGGCTTCTGGGTCTTCGGCTCCGCCCTAGCAATGATTTTATCTTATGAAAGAAGCGCCTCGGTTTTATGGGCAATTTTACACGGAGTTTTGAGTTGGTTTTATATTCTTTTTAGGGCGATGCAAGGCTGGGGTTGGTTTTAGAAACAGAAAAATGAAAGACGATTTAGAAGACTTACAAAACGTTGGGAAAATAATAGCTAAAAAACTAAAGGGTATAGGCATCAAAGGGAAATCTGACTTCCTAAAACAAGACCCATACGAAATATTTAACAAACTAAAAAAGAAAGACCCGTCCTTATGCAGGTGCGCCCTAGCCTCAATCGTAGGAGCAAAAGAAAAAAAGAAATGGCCAGAAGTCAGAGCCAAAGTAAGCAAAAAATTTGAAAAAAGATTTCCCAAAACAAAATTCAAAGATATGTGTTAGGTCTATTTTTCTTATCCAACTTCGGAACAGAATGCCACTTAACCCCATAATTCCCCAAATACATTTCAATATCAGAAAACTTTGACATAGAACTAAACCTCTTATCTTTCCCAAACAATTCCCTCACCCCGACGGGAACATCAGAAACAAGCAACCCCTTCTCCAAAATCCTAGCCTTCAATCTCGAATCAATCCACCCATCCAACCCATCCTTCACAATCCCAATCATCTTCCCACCCCCATACTTCATAGCAGTATTAAGCGCAATATTATGAGTATCCCCAAAAACCTCCGCAGCAATAGTATACCCATTCTTCACCATCCCAAGAGTAGAATCAAACACCTCCTTAACATACCCCTCCCACACCAAATCAACATCACGAAAATCCTCCGCACGAATTTTCTCCTCCGCCCTATAAGCCCCCTTCACACAAACCACATCACGATAAAACAAATCCTCATCCCCCTGAAAATAAACCACAGGCGAAGAACACTCCACATCTCTCAAAGCATCAGGAAACCTCCGACCATTAATTCCAAGAGCCCTAAAATCAACACCAGAAATAGCCCTCACCGCAGGACGAAAACCCTCATTCCTCAACATAAGAGGCAACATTTTAATCTCCCGCCTATTAAGCGACCCCGTCCAAACCTCCTCAAAGCCACCGCTAGTCCTATGAATAAGAGCACTCCTCAAATCTCCATTGCCATTCCCCTCCTCCAACAACGCCAAATGATACAACGCCTCACGCTTATTCCAATCCCCCATAAAAAATAAACAAACTCCGACAATTTAAGGATTGCTATATTGGGCTAACATCTCTCGGACGATTTTACACGGAGTCTCGAATTGATTTTAAACCACAATAATTTTTAAAAACCCCAAAGCCCCCCAAACATCATGACAGACAAAATCTCCTTTGACTACGAAACCAAATGCAAAACCGGACTAATGTTCATAAGAAACCAGTTCAGGAACAAGTCGAATCTAAAATGGGCCACGAAATTCCCTTTCGACCTAACAGAAAAAAACGACCTCCTTAGTCACCCTTATGATATCTACACCGACCCAAAAACAAACTCAGAAATCTGGGTAATGGGAAACGACGCCCACTGCCATGTTGGGGAAAAACAATGGGAATACAAAGAAGGAATCGGCATCTACTGTGAGCCCAAACATAAAAAAGATTTGATTAAAAAAATTTTGAGGGTGAGTTGTTTTTAAAACAACCAAAAGCCATGACAGAAAAACAATTTTTCGACTACGAAACCGAAGGCGGAACAGGACTAATGTTCCCAAGAAACCATCTCAGAAATATGTTAAAGGCACAAGCCACTATTGGCTTCCCTTTCAACCTCGTAGAAAAGAATGGTCTCTACACCCACCCCTACGACATCTATTCCGACCCAAAAACAAATTCAAGAATCTGGGTAATCGGCGGAGACGCCCACTGTCACACTAAAGAAAAACTAGCAAGATACAAAGAAGGCATCGTTTTATATTGTAAGCCCGAACACAAAGAAGATTTAATCAAAAGAATTTCAAAAGAAGTTTAATCTGGACTGATTCTAAATTATCGCCCCCGCCTCCACAACAAAAACAAAACAGCAACACAAAATATCCCCGTCCTAATATACCAAACACCCTCACCTCTCACATAACCAACAACCGCAAGACCCAAAGCAATAACCAAAAACACAATCGCCAAAACACCGTCTCCCTTTTGTTCCTTAAATATCAATTCTCTCAAGTCCATCACTTCCGTCCCCAAAAACTAGCAATCGCCATCCCTAAAAACCCGACGCCAAGCCCAAGCAAAACGCCAGCCGAATAGTTGTCATACAAAGCGCCCCAACCAAGACCCAAGAAAAGACCAGCCGGAATGAACAAGCCAGATTTGTCCTCTTTTTTCTTTTTTGCCATGGGTTGTGTAGGAGATTGAGGTTTAAATAATTAATCTATATCTTCTTCATCCTTCGCCTATATTTCATCGCCGCTCCTCGCGCCAAATATCTTTTCTGATGCGGCTTTAATTTTTTAACAGTCCTTTCCGCTTTCTCCGGATTCCTACTGCAGAAAGCCCCCTTCAACTTGTAATCTTTCTGTTTACTCACCCAAGTCTTTTTCTTTTTAGCATTCTGCGACCTCGCATGCTCACTAGTTCTTACTTTAACAGCCCTGCGAGTCATACCAGTATATATTTTTTTAGAATCATTCTTACAAGTAACCTCCCCGAGATAAACCATGCCAGGCTTCTTTTTCTTTTTGAAAAATATACCCATATTATTACAGATATTACAACTTTATAATATTTTATATAAACAGAAAGGTTTATAAGGTATATCATATGATATACCCTATGGAGATGGTGATGATGAAGAGAGGGAGGTGCCCTAGGAGTTTTTAGGAAAAAGAGTGGAGTTAAAAATAATGGGAAGCAAAACTCTTTCGCGGTCACCTAGACTAGATACTGTCTTAATGGTGGAAAAATTCATAAAAGAAAATGATGGAGAATATAAAAAAAAGAAAATGTGGGAAAATTTGCCTAAGAAAATGATGTACCAAACATATAGCACAATCATAGATTACCTTCTGGTTTCTGGAAAGATTTCTGTAGATAGTGAAGGGAAAATAGGTTGGATATTTTATCCAGAAGAATCAGAAAAAAGACTTAAAAAAGCGCATTTGGCATGGAGGGGACAAAAAGAAAGTGGATAAGCCCTGTAAAATACAATTTGTAGATAAAAAAATACAAAAAAGTTATCAACAAATAGACACCAAAGAGTCCCTAAGAAAACAAATAGATAGTGCCCTGTGTGAAATTGAAAAAAATCCTTTCTGTGGAATACAAATTCCCAAGAAACAAATTCCAAAAGAATATAAAAATAATAATAATTTATGGAAATATAACCTTCCTGGAGCATGGAGACTCCTTTACTCCATACAAGGAGGGAAAGCTGTGGTTGTAGTAATTATCTTAGATTGGGTAAACCATAAAACATATGAAAAGAAATTTAAATATTAATTCTACTGCCTACAACTCACTCACTCATCCAATCAACCTCTTCAAACAATCCCCCGCCACCTTAAAATCCGCCCTTCTCTCACTCAACCGCATAACTCCCCCAATCAAAAAATTAAGAGAAGCCACCTTCCCCGCCCTATACTCCTCAACAACATGCGCATTCTCACTAATCACCTGCCTACACAAATTCTCAACCGCCGCCTCATCAATATTCCCAATCTCCCCCTTATGCTCCCTCAACGAAAAACTCCTCGGCACAAAATCATTCATAATCTGCTTCCCCTTCAAAACCGTAATATCCCCAGCCTCAACCGCCTCAATCAACTCCGCCAAATGCTCCGGCAAAATCTCAACATCCGCATCCTCCAAACTCTTCTTATTATAATTCAAAACCCTAATCAACTCAATTGTAATCCAACTTATATTTTTCTTAGCGTTAATCCCATTCCCAGCCAACCTCTCAAAAAAATCAACAAGCTCCAAATTCCTCGTCAAAATCTTCGCATCTTTCTCCCCAACCTCATACTTTTTCAACAACCTCTCCAGCTTAACCTCCGGCATCTCCGGCATCCCAGCCCTTATCTCCTTCACCATCTTCTCATCTATCTTCATCACTGGCAAATCCGGGTCAGGAACAAACCTATAATCAGCAGCCCCCTCTTTCGACCTCATCTTAACCGTAATCCCCTTCGACTCATCATAAGCCATCGTCTCTCTGGGCTGGGTTTTACCAGCATCGTAAGCCTCAACCTGCCGAACAACCTCATAATCAATCGCCTTCCTAATCTTCTCCAACGAATTCAAATTCTTCATCTCAACCCGCTCCCCATAAGTCGAAACATTCACATCAACCTTAATCCCCGCATTCTTCCGCACCGCCTTAATATAACTAAGAGACAAAAGCAAACCCTTCAACCACTCAACAACCTGCTCACTATCACTAAACTCCGGCTCCGTCACAATCTCAATCAACGGCAACCCGCTCCGATTATAATTAATCCTCCCCGAATCCGGATTCCATTGCGCCGGGTCCTCCTCCAAATGCAACTCCGTAATATTAATCCCCCGAAACTTCCCCCCAACCGCGTTCACCTTCGCGTGCGCCCCCGACATCGTCGTCTGATACCCCTTCGGCAAATCCGCCCAATCATAATGCTTCCTCTGCCAAGTCGTCTCAAGATTAATCTTCGACCCAAAAACAATCGCAATCTGCACCATCTTCCGCACCGCCTCCAAATTCACAGCCATCGGCTTCGACCCCGGCGTCCCCGTACAAATCGGACAAATCCTGCTATTCGCCTCCGACTCCAAAAAATCCGTCCGACACATACAAAACAACTTCTCCCGACTATCCAAATACCCATGAACCTCCAACCCAATCTTGACCGGAAACGCTTTATCCGACGAGGATGAATCCCCAACTTCCTTTTTAAAAGACATGTTTTTACGCTTCCCCATCATGAGCAAAATTAGAGAAGTTCATATAAAAAGTTATTGAAAAATAAACTTTCCAGACTACTGTCTTTCACAAAGAACTTTCAACTCTGAACTACAAACCAATGTATCCGTCTCACATCTTTGAATCCACGTACTAACCACAGCACGCTCAGACACATAATTACATGTATGCGGTGAAGGCAATACATCTAACCATTCCACATCCTCAGCAGTAGTACAAGAAGTAGCACCTGTGCAAGAAACATCAAAAGTATTATCGTCACCAACTATACGAGTATAGCCATCTTCCGTCCCCACACAAGTACGAGCCTCTCTCCTATACGCAATCGCAACATCACCGGAATAACATCCACCATCTCCTTCATACGTACTTGCGCCACTCTCACCAGTTCCAATCTCCACACAACTAGCAGAATTACACAACTGACCATCAACATACGTCAAAATATCACTCGGATGACCATGAATATTGGGATCAACAATAGGATTATCGGCATAAACAAGACCAAAACCAACAACAACAACCAACAAACCAATCCAAACAAAATCCCGCCTATATACATTAAAATTAACTTTCACCATCTCCAATACAACAAAAACTATTATATAAATGTAATGAAAAACCTCCAAACCTTTTTATATCTTATCAAACTTAACCAACCATGAAAACAAAAACCTTCCACCCCGGAGACAAAATCAAACTCCAAACAAAAACAAAAACATGGGAAGGCCACGCCCTAGAATCCCACGACCCAGAAATAATCCTCCTAAAAATAAAATCCGGCTACAACATCGGAATCCGCGAATCAGAAATCCTAAACGCAACTATCATAAAAAAATCCGAAAAGCCAACAAGCGAAACACAAACACAAGCTCCAAATTCTAATTTACCCAACGTCGCAATAATAATAACAGGAGGGACAATATCCTCCCGACTCGACCCAAAATCAGGCGGCGTTATCTCAACAGACAAAGAAACAATCCTCACAATCGCACCCGAACTAAAAGAAATCTGCAATCCAATAATCGAAAGCCCCTTCATGAAATCCTCCGAAGACATGGACCCACAAGACTGGAAAACAATCGCCGAAACCTGCGAAAAATACCTAAACGACGACTCAATCTCAGGAATCATCCTAACCCACGGAACCGACACCCTCCACTATACCGGAGCCGCACTACACTTTTTCATCCAAAACCTAAACAAACCAATAGCCCTAACCTACTCCCAACGTTCCATCGACCGAGCCTCAACAGACGCCGCCTTCAACCTAATCTGCGCAGCAAAATACGCAACATCCGACATTGCAGAAATCGCATTAATCGGACACGAAAACCAAGACGACTCATCCTGCCTAGCAATCCCAGCATCCAAAGCAAAAAAAATGCACACCTCCCGCAGAGACACATTCAAACCAATCAACGCAACACCGATAGCAAGAATCACACCAAACAAAATTGAAATCCTAAAAACATTCAACGCCCGCTCAAACTCAAAGCCAAAAATCGACACAAAATTCTCAGACAAAATCGCCATAATAAAAATCCACCCTGGACAAAACCCCTCAATATTAGACTACTACCAAAAAGAAGGCTACAAGGGAATAATTTTAGAAGCAACAGGATTAGGACACGTCCCAACTAAAGAATCTCGAGCAAACTGGATTCCAAAAATAAAAAAATCTATTCAAAACGGAGTAACCATGGTCGCAACAGCACAGACAACATACGGACTCCTCAACCCAAACGTATACACCCCAGGTCGAGACCTCCAAAAAACCGGCATCATCTTCCTAAACGAAACAACCGAAACCGCATACGTAAAACTCGGATGGATTCTAGGACACAAAACCTGGAACCCAAAAGAAAAACTCTAAAAAATCTCTAATGAGATAAATAAAAACAACAATTTTGATTTATAGCAGAAAATTTCAAAGCGTAAAAAATTTCGCCGTGTGCAAACACACATAAGAAATTTTTTACCAAGAAATTTACGCTAAAAATCGAGATTAAAAATTACTTTTTGATTGTCCAAGCAATCGGGTATTTTTTCGCTACAAGATTATAAATCGCAATCACAGCAAGCGCGCTCAAATATCCAACGATACCACCAATAATTGGGCCGTAAACAAAGGACGAAACCGCAGTAACCATCATTCCTTGACCAAGCAAAACCTCTCGCAAACTCCATTGCAAAATTCCTACAGCCAGATACATAGCAAAAGCAATAAGCCCGAAAAACACAGCCGACCCATAATTAATTTTAGTTAACTTCATCTTTACCTCCTTCCCTCACTCAAGAAAACAACTTATTTAAACCTTAACATATCTTCATACCCATGGAACACGACTACAAAAAATTAGGCCTAAAATCCGGATTGGAAATTCACCAACAGTTAGACACCCACAAATTATTTTGCGACTGCCCCTCTCTCCTCCGACAAGACGAACCCCAATACGAAATCCACCGAACCCTCAATCCAGTCATCGGAGAAACCGGAAAAATAGACCGAGCCGTAGCACACGAAGCAACCCAAAACAAAGACTTCACCTACCAAGTCTACGACACAAACTGCCTAGTAGAACTCGACGAAGAACCGCCCCACACAATAAATCAAGAAGCCATAAAAATCTCACTCCAAATCGCCCATCTCCTAAACTGCAAAATTTTCCCAGTCACACAAATCATGAGAAAAACCGTAACCGACGGATCCAACACTTCCGGCTTCCAACGAACAGCACTAATCGCCCACGACGGTTACATCGAAATATCATCCGGCAAAAAAATCGCAATCGACTACCTAATGCTAGAAGAAGACTCCGCCAGAAAAACCCCAGATTCCAAAACAACCTACAAACTAGATAGATTAGGAATCCCCCTAGTCGAAATCGCAACCGGACCACACATGCACACACCCGAAGAAATAAAAGAAGTCGCCCTAAAAATCGGAGAAATACTACGAGCCTGCAAAGTCAAACGAGGACTCGGAACAATCCGCCAAGACGTTAACATCTCAATCACCGGAAGCAAACGAGTAGAAATAAAAGGATTCCAAAATCCAAAGATGATGATAAAAACAATAGACATAGAAATCGCAAGACAAGAAAAATGCGTCAAAGAAAAAATCTGCAAAAATGAAGTCAGAAACGCCCTACCCGACGGAACAACAGAATTCCTAAGACCAATGCCAGGCGCTGCACGAATGTATCCCGAAACCGACCACCCTCTCTTAAAAATCCCCCGAAACCTAATCGACGAAACCAAAAAGAACCTACCGAAACTAGCATCCCAAAATTCATCCTACCTAAAAGAATTCCGATTAAACGACGAACTAATAAGATTAATACTAAAACGAAACAAAATAGAAGAATTCAAAATACTCGCAAAAACAATTCCCAACCACGAACTAATCGCAAAATCCCTAACAATCTTCCCAAAAGAAATCGCCAAAAAAGAGAACAAACCACTAGAAGAAATAATAACAATCTTAAATCCTCACACTCTCGAAGCCATCCTCGAACAAGTCGACAAAAAAATATCCGCCAATGATGTGAAATTAATCTTACAAAAAATCACACAAGGAATCCCCTTAGAAAAAGCCATGGAAAAATCCGACATCGACCTAAAATCCGAAGCACAAAAAATCATAAAACAAAAACCTAATCTTTCTCAAGGAGCCTACATGGGGCTACTAATGCAAAAATTCAAAGGACAAGTCTCGGGGAAAGATGTGAGCGACACACTAAAGGAATTATTATGAACTACTACGACTTATTTAAGCCATATTCTCCAGAAATTAGAGGAGACTTAAAAGTTTATTTGAGAAAACACGATGGACCCCAGGCTGACAATATATTTGAAGGACCAAAATACTTTTTTATTATGAAAGAGGAAAATCTCCTAGTCCCATTTCAAACTTTTTTAAGAATAAACCTTAGTCCCGTACCAGACATCACAGTATTTGTAAACGAAACATTCATGCTGGAAAGCAATGGAACAGGAGATTATAATATGAGCCAAATGGGAGCAAAAAAAGGTATCTACAGCCCAAATCAAATTTTGAAAGGCCGACTTTGGTCTATATCTGGAATAGACGAAACACTTCTTCTCCAAAAAAATGAATGACAGCAAGATGCCCGCACAACTTATATAAAATACAAAACCTTTTTCAATACACCACACCTCTAATCAAAATGATAAGAAAAATCAAACCCAACGTCTATAAAATCTCATTCCAAAGCTTCGGCTCCTACGTATACCTCCTCCAACTCGAAAACAAAAACATCATAATCGACACCTCATCGCCAGAAAACGCCGAAGAACTAATCTCCCACCTTCACGAACTAAAACTCTCGCCAACAGTAATCGATATCGTTATCCTCACCCACAACCACTGGGACCACACCGGCGGAATGGACCTTTTCCCAAACGCAAAATTCTACGCATCCAAAAAAGACTTCGGAGAAAACCTTCACGACATCCACACCCTCAAAATCCCAGAACTCAAAATCATAAACACCCCTGGCCATTCCAAAGGCGGAATCTGCATCCTATACAAAGACATCCTCTTCTCTGGCGACACCCTTTTCCACCGCGGCACAATAGGACGAACCGACCTCCCAGGAAGCGACGAAAACGAAATGAGAAAATCCCTAGAAAAACTCTCCAAACTGAAATTCGAAATACTCTGTCCAGGACACGGAATAGAATCAGAATAACTATTTAAAAAATCCACTGACCAACCAAACGGTCAAGAATCCCATAGATGCACCGACGGCACCGACGACAAACAAACTATTAGAACCACAAACAGCACCAAGACAACCACCAACAGTACCACCCAAAGCCCCAGTCCAAAATTCTCGCCTCTTCATAACCACCAAAAATCCTTTCACTATAAAAACCTATCTAGCAGAACAAAGTGCATTACAATAATGATTTACATATCTAGGAAAAACCTTAGTAAAAGCCGCAACAGACTTCCCTTTATCAACTCGCCTATGCATTCTCCTCAGGGAACACGGTCCATCACCATCAAAAGACCTAGTCCTATAGTCTCCATACATCGGACGATTAGTCAAAAAATCACTCCCCACTTTCCGCAAAATCCTTTTGTCTTCTATTCTATCTTCTACCATAATCCCAAAACCCAACTAGACTTTATAAAAATTATTGTACTCCACCCCACAATTTTAAAAACCCCAATCAATATACAATAAAATGCAACGAACCCTAATCAAAGACGCGTTCAAAAAAACAAACACAGTCTTCCTAAAAGGCTGGGTCCACGAAACACGAGACCTCAAAAAAGTCCGATTCCTAATCCTAAAAGACAAATCCGGAAGAATCCAAGTAACAGGAATCGACGGGAAAACTAATCCTGAAACTTTCGAACTCCTAGACAACCTAAATCGCGAATCCGTAGTCCAAGTAACAGGAGCTCTAAAAAAATGTGAACAAGCCCCAAGCGGGGAAGAATTAATCCCGGACTCAATCGAAATAATCGCAGAAGCAAAAAACCCTCTCCCAATCGACGCATCTGACTACTCAAAAACCGAACTCCCACTCCGACTCGACAACAGATTCTTGGACCTCCATTCCGTGAGAACCCAAGCCATCTTCAAAATCCAATCAACTATAGGAGCAGAATTCCTAAACTACTTCATAAAAAAAGGCTTCACCTACGCCCACCCACCATCAATCATATCAGCATCCTCAGAAGGCGGGACAGAATTATTCAAAGCAAAATATTTTGAAAAAGAAGTTTTCCTCGCACAATCCCCACAACTCTATAAGCAAATGATAGCATGCTCAATGGAAAACATGGTAACAATAACCCCAGTCTGGCGAGCCGAAAAACACAACACAACAAGACACCTAAACGAATGCCGACAAATGGATATCGAAATGGCCTTCACAGATTCAAAAACAGTCCTAGAAGAAATGGGCAAAGCAATCCAACACATCGTAAAACAAGTAATAGAAAAAAACGCCGAAGAACTAGAGGTTCTAAAACTAAAACTAAAAATCCCAAAAACAAAATACCTAACCTTCACCGAAACAAAAAAACTACTAGAAGAAAACGGAGTCAAAATCCTAGAAAACGACCTAACAGGAGAAGCCGAGAAAAAACTCAACGAATTATTCCCAAACACAATCACCTTCGTAACCGACTGGCCAATGAAAGGAAAACCATTCTACATCATGCCAAAAAACGAAGACCCAAATGCCGAACTAAGCGAAGGCTTCGACGCAATCTACAAAGGAATGGAAATCAGCTCCGGCGGACAACGAATCCACATCCCAGAACTCTTAGAAAAAAGATTGGAGGCGAACGATTTAAATCCAAAAGACTTCACTCCCTATATCGATTCCTTCCGTTTCGGCGCACCACCACACGCAGGCTGGTCAATTGGAATAGAAAGATTCACGCAAGTCCTACTCGAAATGTCAAACATAAGAGAAGTTTGCATGTTCCCACGAGACCGAGACAGAATCATGCCATAAACCTAAACCCATCCCCATCCTTCCTCGGCAAAATATGCAAATGAAAATGCGAAATTATCTGCCCCGCAATCCTCCCCTGATTAACAACCAAATTAAAATCCTTAATCTCTTCCTTCTCAGACACTTTCTTCGCAACAATCAACGCCTTCCCATAAAGCTCACTCGGCATATCCAAAAAACTATCATAATGTTTCTTCGACACAACCAACAAATGCCCCTCAATAACAGGATAAATATTCTTAATCACAACAAAATCCTCATCCTCATAAAACTTCGTACTCGGCGACCTTCCTGCAACGACCTCACAAAAAATACAATCTTCTACCATAAAACAATAAATATCCCTAATTTTATAAACTCTTCCACACATCAAAATACATGAAACCCAACTCCCTCTGGCACGAAGTCACCGAAGAAGAAAAACAACAAATCAAACAAGACTCCAAAAAACTCCTAAACGAATTCGCCGCAAAACTCTCCAAAATCAAAGCCCCTGAAGGTCATCACGAAAACGAAACAGGAACACGAGAAGAAGGCGACGGCTGGCAAACCGACGAAGAATTCCGAAACACAACATTCGCAAACGCACCCTTCATAGAAGACAACACAATCGTAGCAGAAAAAGGAGCTTGGAAAAAATAATGGGAATCCTTGAAGGAAAATATCTAATAGCCTCGGGACCAGTAATAATAGAAGATGGAAAACTCCTTGTAAATAAAGACGATAAAGACGATTTCTACAAAATTCCAGGAGGTTCAATCAGTAAAGAAGTAAGAGACTTAGAAAAAGCATGCCACGAAAAAGTCAAAGAAGAAATTAACGGAGAAATAGAAATAATCAAACCCCTTCACCCAAAAATTCTCTGGGAGAACCCACAAACAAAAGAAAAAATGACAATCATCCTAACAAGTTACCTAGCAAAACTAAAAAACAAAGACGAAATAAAACCAATGGGCTCGACAATAGAAATCAAATGGCTCGACCTAAAAGAAATCGACGAATGGAAACATAAAGTCTCACCCTACACACAATTCTTAATAGAAAAAGGAGACATAAAATGTTAAAATCCAAACTAAAACAAATCCAACAAGGAAAATTCACAGCCCTAGAAAACCTCCTCCAATTCTCAAAAAAAATCGCAACACCAAAATCCAAAGACCTAAACATCTTCCTCTCTTTAAACGAAAACGCAATCGACCAAGCCAAAGCAATTGACAAAAAAATCAAACAAAAAAAAGCAGGAAAACTCGCCGGACTCTGCTTCGCAATAAAAGCCAACATCTCAGCAAAACACATGACAATTTCCTGCGCATCAAAAACCCTAGAAAACTACACCGCACCATTCAACGCAACAGTCATAAATAAACTCCTAGCCGAAGACGCAATCCTATTAGGAATTCTAAACATGGACGAATTCGCATGCGGAGCATCCGGCGAAACCTCAGCATTCGGACCAACAAAAAACCCAACAAACCCAGAACTAATCACAGGAGGCTCATCCTCAGGACCAGCAGCCGCAATAGCCGCAGACCTCGCCGACTTCACACTAGGCTCCGACACAGGAGGCTCAATCCGAAACCCAGCATCACACTGCGGAGTCACAGGACTAAAACCAACATACGGCACAGTCTCAAGATACGGCCTTCTCGACCTAGCAATGTCCTTCGACGTAATCGGGCCAATGGCAAAAACCCCAGAAGACTGCAAATTAATTTTCAACGTAGTCAAAGGACAAGATAACTTCGACCAAGCATCAAAAGATGCACCAGAAAAATCCCCAACTCACAAAAATACAATAGGACTAGTCAACATCAAAGACTTCGCTGACAAAAAAATCGCAAACCTAATCGAAGAACAAACCAAAAAAATCGCAAAACAACATAACTGGAAAATCAAAAAAATAAACCTCCCCCTAGACATCGCCTTAGAAACCTACTACATAATCGTCTATACCGAATTCTTCTCCAACACACGAAAATACGACGGAAGAAGATTCGGCAAAAAAATCGAAGACTCAGCCGGACCAGAAGTCCTTAGAAGAATCATTGGCGGTTCCGAAATAACAAAAGCCGAACACGACGGAAAATATTATAGAGAAGCCCTAAAAGCAAGAAACTACATTAAACTCCAATTCAAAAAAATATTCGAAGACATAGACGCAATAATCCTCCCAACATCCCCAAAACTCCCACACAAAATAGGAGGAACAATATCCGTTCAAGAAATGTACAATTACGACGTCACAACCGTCCTCGCCTCAATCGCCGGACTCCCAGCAATCTCAATCCCAGCAGGACAAATCGACAAAAAACACGTCGGACTCCAAATCATCGCCCCACAATTCCAAGAAGAACTACTTTTCAAGCTAGCAAAAGATTTCAAATAATCAATAACAACCCATCTCAGTTATGTGGGCATAAGCTGTAACAAAATTAGGACCTGTACATCCTGGAGCACAATGAGCACTAACATCCCATCCTACTAAATTATAAGTAGATGTACATGATTCCCTTGCCGTATCACTAAATGCGTGCCCACCAGTATAACAGATTGGTCCTTCATAAGGACGCCTTGAGCAAGTCGTATCATCACCAACATAAAGACGATGAGCATCACAATCAGCTGAATTACTAGTGGTCGTGCTCCAACTCCCATATTGTGCCCAGCCTGCAGGACAAGAACTACTCGGGAACTTACAAATATCTCCCGCTCCAGCATCAACCACCGTTCCAGCTAAATTAGTACACTGCTCACTGCTATGTGCCCCATAAAGCAAATCAAATCCAGCCCCAGCTCCCACGCAAGTAACACTCCCATCACTAAAATTAATCTTTGTAATAGCATTCCCATTACAATCATAAACACCAAGATTCAGTTCCCCTAAACTATGTCCAAATACAGCAGGCTCAAAGGTCCCATAACCATAAACCACAGCCACCGACAAAATCGTCAACCCAACCACGACAAGCGTATAAAATAACCTATCAGACATATCAACCCGAATCCTCTTCACCATTTTTTATTAAACAAACCAATCTTTATAATTGTTTGTCTTATTCTCAAATTTCCACAATTTTATAAACCTCCTAATCTTATATCTTAGATGAGCAATCCACGAGAAACCAACATTTCAAAAGCCTTCGTCAGCATTCTAGCAATTATCTCAATTCTCGGCTTCATAAGTATAATCACCTACACTTTTTTCACTATAGACACACAGGCATACGTCGAAACTCTCTGGCTAATAATCCTCGGACTAGGATTCATCATAGAAGCAAACCCAGTCCAACTCTTCCACAGAATCAGAAACCGCCTAGAAGAAAGAAATTTCACAGCAACAACAACCTTCATAATCGGAGCCCTCGCAGTCGTAGCCGGAACCCTATCCCTCCCGCAAATCAACATTCAAAACCCCGCCTTCCTCGCAGTCAAAGGAATTATAAGTCTAATCGCAATAATATTCATAGTTATCCAAACATGGGTCGTAAAGTAACAACACTTATTAACCCCCCGCCATTCTTAAGAAATGCCACAAATAAATCAGGAACAAGCAAAGGAATTTTTAAATGAAATTTCAAAAAAAGACAAGGTCGCAATAATCCATCATGACGACGGAGACGGCTTCTGTTCCGCAATTCTTTTCTACGACCACTGCATTTCAAACGGAGCAAAAACCAAAACATTCCATTACAACCACTCCAAAACCAAAATAGAAAATCTCCCCCTAAAACCTTTCAACAAAATAATAATAACCGACATAGCAACAAAAAGAATAAACGGCAGCATCAAAACAATAAAAGACAAACAAATCCTCTACACAGACCACCACCCAAAATTCCCACTACCAGAAGAAATACTCCAACTCATAACCACAGACGAAGGCTACATTCCATCAAGCAGAACCACATACGAACTCCTCGGGCAAAAAAAATGGCTCGCCCTAATCGGAACAATCTCAGACTCAGCCGACCTCTACAAAGAAAACGACCAATTCATCAACGACTTCCTAAAAGAAAACAACCTAACCCTAGAAGAATTCCAAACAAAATACGTATACCCCCTCTCAGACACAATCATCTGCCTCAAAAAAACCCCAGAAAAAATATTTCCCCTCCTCTCAAAAATATCATCACTAAAAAAACTAAAAAAACTAAAAAAATACTCGGACAAAATAGAAAAAGAAATTGCAAGATACGAGAAAAGATACGAGAAAGAAAAAGAAGAATTTGATGGCATCTCTTTTTTCTACTACAAACCCAAATTCCCAATTAACAAACCACTAATCAACATCATCACAAGAAAATACCCAGGAAAAATCCACCTCTTCTTATCCCCAAAAGGAAAATACGTCAATATCTCCGCCAGAGACCAGACAGAAAAAATTGGAGTCAACATATTATTAGAAGCTACAACAAAAAATCTAAAAGACGTAAAATGTGGCGGACACCCAAGAGCATCAGGCGGACAAATTCTAGCAAAAGACCTAGAAAAATTCAAACAGAATATCAAAGACTACATAGAAAAAAACTAACTTTTAATAATAATACTTCTAAAAAAATCAAACGTCTCTTTAAAATTCCCCTTCAATGAAAGATAACCCCAACACGAAACAACAAGCGCCCCCAGCCCATTAACAATCAAATCAGTCATAGTATCCACAACACCAGATTTCTGCATATTAAATCCCAAAAAATAATCCACCGAAAACTCAAAAATTTCCCAAAGCACACCAATCATAATAGAAAAAGAAAATCCAAAAATAGCAACAAACAACGGACTAAGATTCGGACACCTATCCTCACTATTCAAAAAATAAACAATCGAAAAACCAAGAAGACCCAAAACTATTGCAGAAAAAGAATGCAACAAAATATCCCACCACCAAAATCTAACATAAAATTGATGCAACTCCCCCAAAAAAATGGCCGCATAAACAAACAACAAAATAAACAAGTTCAATCCATTAGAAAAAGAAACGCCACGCATCGTCATACGCCCTCTAGGATAAATCACCGGGATAAGCGCAATCAAAGAAATAAAAACATAAACCCATTCCCCATACCAAAAAGAAATAGCTCCGGAAACAACAAACAACCCAACAATAAACCACCGTAAAAACCTCTCAAAATCAACACTTTTCATAAAATATCAACAACTTCATGATATAAAAAACTAACTCTAATATCTTACAAACCACACATATTCTTTTAAATAAAAATACTCTCGAATTACCATGAAACTTGAAAGGAGGTTTAACAAAAAAAGAAAATGCCATTAGATTTTGCAAAAGAAGCAATAGAAACTGCGGAAGCAAACTCAATCAACTTCGACGAACTAAGAGCGGGGAAAGCCTCAATCAAAGTTTTCGGATGCGGAGGATGCGGATGTAACATGGCGACCTGGCTATTTAATAAAGGTATCAACGGTGCGACAATTTACGGAATAAATACTGACGCACTACACCTATCCATCACAAAAGCCGACGAGAAAATCCTAATAGGAAAAGAATTAACTCGTGGACTAGGATGCGGAGGATACCCTAAAAGAGGAAGAGAAGCTGCCAAAGAATCCTTAACCGACCTGAAGAAATCCGTAGCGAATTCGGATATGGTTTTCGTTCTGGCTGGAATGGGAGGCGGATCCGGTACTGGATCTATCCCGGTAGTAGCTCAACTAGCAAAAGAAGCAGGCGCAGTAGTTATCGCAGTCGTGACAATGCCTTTCGAGGCAGAAAAAGCAAGAATCGACAAAGCAGAATTCGGACTACAAGAACTTCGAGAAACAGTCGACACGGTCATCGTCTTAGACAACAACCGACTAGTAGACATCGCAGGTTCGCTACCTATGGAACAAGCTTTCGCGGTAGCAAACGAGTTAGTCTCAACCATGATTAAAGGAATCGTAGAGTGTATCACAATACCTTCCCTAATCAACCTAGACTACGCCGACGTATCAGCCATCATGAAAAATGGGGACGTCGCAGTAATCGGAATCGGTGAAGACAACTCAAACGCACGAGTGGACGCAGCAGTACAACAAGCACTAACGCACCCACTTCTCGACGTAGATTACAGGGGCGCGACGGGCGCACTAATCCACATCACATGCGGACCCGACATGAAACTAGAAGAATTCGACAGCATCGGACGACTAGTCACGGAAAATCTATCTCCAGAAGCACAGGTCATCATCGGCGCACGAGTTAACAAAGAATTCCAAGGAAGAGTAAGAGTCATAACAATTATGACCGGAGTAAAATCCCCTTACATCCTAGGAAAAAGCTCAAGCCAATTCGACCAAGAAGATACGATAAGTGTAAACGAACTCGGACTCGACGACCTAAGCTAAACAAAAACAAATTTTTATTTTATTTTTATATTCCTCGTCGGAAGACGAGGACTAAAATTCTTAAACCTAAACGGCATCCCTGCTATGCTTAATCTCACCCTTCATCTTCTTCTCCCCATACTTCTCAAAAAACAAAATATTATCCAACTTAACAGCCCCCCTATGAGGTCTCTTCTTAATCCTAATCTCTCTACCAATCGGGAAAATCCCCTCAACTCTAGCACTCTCAGGAATATCCAAAAGGTTCTTAACCTGCTCATCATCAAAATACCAAACCCAACTCGTCACCAACTTCTCCTCCTCCAACGCCAACAAAAAATTCTGAACAGCCGAACCAATCTGCTTAGCACAATAACCCTCGCCCCTATCCCCATAACTCCTAATTAAACCCGAAGGGTCACTCACAGCAACCACAAGATAACTCGCCTTCCCGACAAAACTCTGCTGACAAACATCCGTCAATTTCTTAATAACCTTTTTATCACTAACCAAAATAAACCGAGCAGAAAAATGACTCCCAGCACTCGTTGCAAACCGCGCTGCGTCAATCGCTCGGACAACCGCTCTCCAATCCGGCGCCTTCAAATCATAAACCTTAACATCTTTTCTCTTCTCAATCGCATCTCTGAGTTTCATAATACAGAACAGATTAAGAAGTTTATAAAATTAGCCATTAAAACACTAAGAATCCAATTCTTTCAATCTTTGAGCAACCACAGAATTCAAATCATAAACTCCCCCAGGATACCCCAAACCCGTAGAGACCCCATTAAATTCAAGCACTTTATCTTCCCCGCTTTCCAATTGAACAGTATCCACTCCCCCAATCACAGCTCTAGAATGTCGAAACATTTGCCTAGCACTATCAATATCTTTAATAGACGGGGAACATGCTTCGACTAAATGCTTTCTTTTTGTACTGGATTCTTTCTCCCAGGGCCTAGTTCTATCCATAATCTTTCTGGCACCCAAAAACTCATCTTTATAAAAAATCAAGCGAGTTTCACTAATAATGGGAAGAACCTCTTGAACGACATAATCAGATATTTTCTCGTTTTCCACAAAAGAATTAATATTAGACAAATCAATCAAAAAATTATTAACTCCGTCATATCCAAATCGATGCTTCACAACATGTTTTCCATTTTGCACAAAAAAATTAACAAAATCTTTATTCTTTTCAAAATGATAAGTTTTTGGAACTGAAAACCCATCTCCTTTTAAGCCAACAAAAGATTTCTTATCTTCAAACAAAGTAGAATATCTAGAGTTAACAACCCTGCCAATATTCCCCTTCTCTATTTGAGAATCTAAATAACCCATAACCCTCTCTAAATCCTTGCGCCCAGACATTTTTCCCCTGCCCAAATCAAATCCACTAGCCAAAAATAATTTTCCCTGCACCCCTCGTTCATCCGACAACTTAACCTCTAAATCTCTACCCAATAAATAAACAAACGCAGGTTCACCAGTTTTAATCTCCTTAACAACATTATCCATAGAAACCAAACCTACGTTATTAATCCCAAAGGCATCAACAAAGGCATCATATCTAGCTGGATTCACATGTTCAGCCCTAGTCTGAATAGACTCAATCCTGCCAGCACTAACCATCCACTTTAGTTCCATTTTCCATCACAAATATCTTTTAATCTATCTTCTAACCTCAATGAATATTTTTCAAATGCATTGACTTCCGCTAAATATCCAGCAGGATTAACCATCTCTACCTCTGCAACCAACGGCTTATCCGAAGGAATAATATCTACTCTACAATACCCGAAATCAGTTGGCCAAAGATCAAAAACCAACTGACACAACTCCACCTCAGACTCCGTAGGGTCTATCGGAGAATATTTAACCGAATCACAAAGATTAATTTTAAACTTCCCCGTAGTCTTATTTAACCCATGACTAAAATTCCTACCAGTAAAAATGAATGAATTTTCCCCTCGAGTATAAATATCGCTTATCAATGGTTGAACAATCATCTTCCCATGAGTTTTCAAATAACTCTGCAAATCTTCATCTCTTCTAATCTCACTAACCCTAAGAACACCATCCCCTTGTTCTCCAAAAACTTTCGGCTTCAAAACCAAATCATCTATAGGTCTCTCATAATTAGAAAAATTCAACCGCCTTAACTCTGCAAGAGAACACCCCTCTTCAACTTCTAAAGTTGGAACAACTCGAACTCCCCTGCTTTGCAATTTTAACAAATAATCTTTAGACAAATTACTTCTAATAGTTTTAATTGGGTTGACGACCTGCCCAGGAAATTCTTCCATAATATCTAAAAATTTCAAGAATTCCTCTTTCCTTTCATAAATCTTGCCCAATTGTCCAATATAAACAACATCGCATAAATTTCGAATATCAGATGTTTTTCTGGAAACACCAAAAAAACCCTCTGTTCCTTCCATATATTCAGAGACTCTAAAATCACTTCCCATGTTTTTCCAATCGAACAACACGACCTCTCCTTTAGATCTAAAAAAATTAAATAGATACTTCCAATCCTCGGACTTAATAGCCCTTGAATTCCCCGTTTTCCCGTTTTCCATTTCTGCCACTAAGCCTAACCTAAAATTGTTTCTCATCTCCAATCTCCACAATCTCCTTAACCAACTCATTAATAACAATATTCATCTTTTCGCTTTCACTTCCCTTTTGTCTCTTAGCAAAATTAGGCGTAGGATTATTCTCAATCACATACGCCCCCCTATTTCCCACCATAATATCCACGTCATTAAAAAATCCGCCAATTGATTTAGTAGCAGCTAAAGAAATACTGCTAATACTCTTCGGCAATTCAATTCGCCTTTCTTTAGATCCTAAAGTCATACTAGCAATCCACTTTTCCCCTGAATCATCCTTAATAAAAGAACGAGTCATTGAATATACAATTTTCCCATTAACCATAGAAACTCTATAATCATAATCCAAGACACTCTTAATAAACTCTTGAACAACATAACCCCCCGCATAACCATCATCTTGATCTTCCTCTATAAGATTTTTCAACAAACCAACCATATCCTCTTCGGATTTGACAAGATGTATCTCCTTACCTCTGCCCCCAATATCTCTTTTCAAAACTACCGGAGACCCAAAATCAAATCCAACTTTCCGTGAAAAATCAATGACATCATCTAAGCCCTTTAGCCCTCCAATAAAAAAAGTTTCTGGCGTTAAAACTCTAGCTTTTTTCATAGCCAAAAAAGAAAAATATTTAGAATAGTCGCACCTAGTAGTAAAATAAGAATTAATACAACAAACTCCATCCTCTTTTAATTTTTTCAAAACACTTAGGGCCAACAAATTATCCTTATAATTTCTATTAGCAACACTCGCAAAAACCCTATTCAAAACAACATTGTTACTCTTCAAATCAGAAACAGAAACCGCCCTAACATCATAAAGAGTCACTTCAAAACCATGGCTAATCAATTCGTCCCTAAGAACTTTTTCTTGTTCCTCTAAATCATGATGCAAAATCCCAACTTTCATCCCGAGACAACCTCCACTCCCACAGCACCTTCAGACAGAACTCGCCCAACGCTACGAGCAAAATCCTCCAAAACAAACTCAACGCTAACAAAATCATTATTAACATCCCCACAAACATAATTAACAATCTCTTTCGCCGTCAAATCCATAGGGTCATACAACTTAACATCAAAATCTTTCTGATTCAGAACAAGCGGAATCTCAGTACATCCCAAAACAATAGCTTCAGCTCCCATATCAACCAACTTATCAACAGCCTCCTTCAGTTTTTTCCTAGGAAAATTTTTTTTACCCGCCTTAACACCATTTTCCCCATAAATTGCATCCATCACCAACTTCTCTTGATCCTCGTCATCAAGCAAAACAACCTCTACCCCAACACTACTAAAATAATCTTGATAAATCTCGCCACGAATACTCCCAGTCGTAGCCAAAAGACCAATCTTCCGAATTGGAGGGCACTTAGATAAGACACTCTTGACCAAAACTTTAGTCATATCAACAATAGGAACAGAAACCTCCTCTTGAACCTGTGACAAAAAATAATGCGCTGTATTGCAGGGAATAACCAAAAAATCTGCTCCCGCATTCTCAAGAGCCCTGGAAGTCTCAATCAACTCACCAACAGGATCTTCTCCGACTCCAACGATATAATCTGTCCTATCCGGAATTTGAGGATTACAAAAATGCAAAAACGGAATATTATCTTGATCTTTTCTAGCAGGAGTATTCTTAATTAAAAGTTCACAAAATTTATTGGAAGCTTCAGGACCAACTCCGCCAACAATGCCTACAATTTTCATTTCGTCTTTCTCCATTTCAAACTCCCAAGAACCAAGCCCCTCAAATTCTCGTTCTTAAACCTTTCTAATCTTAACATCAGAATACACCTAAATAACGAGGTTTCTTTATAAGCTTTATGTTAAATTATACAATAATAACACATTTTCTGACAAAAACAAGTCAAAAATCAGGAAACCGGCTCTTTCAAAATCAACGTCTCAGAAAAAACTCGACAGCCAAATAAAACGCGGTCGTTCCCAGAGAAAACCTTCAAGGTTCAGTCCTCTAAAAACAAAACACGTCTCGGGAAGGACTCGAACCTTCGACATCACGGTTAACAGCCGTGCGCTCTACCTGCTGAGCTACCGAGACACATAACAATTAAAATTACACTCCATTTTTAAAACTAACTACTAACAATCACTTCTCCGACCCGACCCCATCCTTCAACCCCAAATCACTATCCATCCTACCAATTTTAGACCCCTGCCTCTCCAAAAACCCAAACACATTCCCATGCTTCGACCCACCAATCAACCCCTCAATCCCCTGAATCGTCGCACTCAAATGGTCCGCATCAACAATAACCCCAATCATATTCCCACTAATCACAATCTCAGCTCCAGTCAATTTCTCAATCGTTCGCTTCGCCCGCCCCTCCGTCCCAATAATCCGACTCCGAACATCCTTCAAATTCTTCCTCCTCGTATTCCCCTTCACGCCAACAAACTCCAAAACAAACTCCTCATCTAACAACAACATCGCATCCTCAATATCAAATCCAAAATCAATCGCCCGAATAATCTGCTCGACCAAAAACTCATTCAACTCACTTCCCTTAATACTCACCGACCCACCAGCAATCTTTTTCCTCCTATCACCAACCCCAATTTTAACCTTAACTTTATTCTCAATGCTAGGCACAGCCCGCTTAATCTTTTTCATGTTCGCAACAGCAACGCTTCTCATAAAAAACCAGACACCTCTCAACTTTATAAGATTGCTCTTTCATCCTCCACAAGAAACAATGTCATTTCTACTGAAAACCTATGAAACAAGTGGAAAATTTAGTATACCTCAATGTTCAATAAATTTTTTTCTTCGGCTAAAATTTGAATCTCTTATATCTAATCCCCACTTAAACGATACCCGAAAAAGAAAATTATTTAAATAAAATAGTTATCAAGATTATATGAAACAATTATTCTCAATGTTCTTATTTTTAATCATTTTAACCAATTTTGTAATAGCCATCCCTGAAGCACCACCACAATTACAAGAGCCACAAGTTGATACAATAGATGCTTATGAGAAAGAGAATGCATCCATTTTTACTAATTCTACTTATATATTTTTCTGGATTGTAGCTTTAGTAATTATTGGTTTATTGCTTAGTTTTGTTTTTCTCATCAAGAAAGAAAAGGTAGCTTTAACAATAGTAAGTTTAGCATCTTTGACAGGAATAATAATTTTAGCTTCTATGATTTATTTAACTGTTTCTCAAATATTATCTATAGGTTATATTGCAGATACAGATTCATTGGTCAATCTTTGGTTTTTAATCCCTACAATATTCATGTCTTATCTCTCTTACAAATTGTGGGGAGACTCACTATTTTATAAAAAACAAAAATTAACTTTTGGCTTTTTAACCTGGGGAATAATCTTAACAATAATTTTATCAATGGTTCTTTTTCTAATTATAGCCCCTATCTCAGATGGGGATGGTCTAATTTTATTACTCCCAATTATTATATTATTCTGGGGGTCACTTATCACTTTTATTCTTTCAGCTATAGGATTTATTATTGATAAGGTGAAATCTAAGAAATAATGCACATACCATCCTAAATTCAATTTAAAAACTTTAAATTTCTTAACGCCGAAAAAATTAACAACTTTCAACTTTATAATTTTAACTAGAACTCACTCTCATCTGTAGTCAATTTTCCCATTTCTTTGAGTTTAACAACCTGATTATCCGTATACTTAAACAAAACATCTCCCTTCTCATCATCAAACTCCCACGGCTCAATAATAATCGCATTCCCCTCTCTCAACCAAAGCCCCCGCCTCTTCCTCCCCGGCACCCTACAATTCCTCGTCTTCCCGTCCATACACGAAACCAACATCCTAGAAGCCCCACACCTCTGCGCAATAATCCCAATAACCTCACGACCCTTCGGCAACTTCACACGAACGACCTTCTCCTCGCCATTAACAAAAACCTTCGCCTTATTCGGCTTCGACTTGTCCTTAAATTTTCCAAATGCCATCTTATAAAATAAATTTCTCCCTATATAAAACTATTTAACTTTGATTGCCCACAACTTCTTCTTCCAGCTCTTTATCTGCAAACTCATAATTCACTTTCAATAATAACTCTATAAATTCAAAAGAATTTTGAGCCTCCTCTAAGGTACGACCTTCTATCTCATGATTAGCAGAATTTCCGATTGTCCTTACAGAATCTACTTTCTTCTTGCTTTTTTTTGGGACAATTCCATTATCATATAAATAATCTACATATTTAACAAAACTTTTCCCCTCATCGGCACCCTCTTCAACGGCAACATGCATAATCAATTTTCTCATTAGCATTATAGCCCCATTAGAACATCCAGATTGCACACATCTCCTAATTTCAAAATAAATCATCTCGATATCCTTCGGAAGATTCTTTATTTCTGTTCCTGGCAACGGTAGTAATATTTTCTTACTCTCTCCATCGATTATAATTGGAGCATTACAATGAGGACAAATATAAATATAACTGATGGGGCTTCCTGCAAAATAAGAACAATAATATTTTTCTGAAGCCACCTTATTATTACAATTCCAGCAAACACCTGCCTTAGAAGAACCTTCCGTTACTTTGTCCCACTCTCCTTTACTAAATTTATACATTTTTTTAAAACTCCAAAGTATCACTCTTAAGAATATATCCTATTTAAAAATTATTATACTTCATTTAACTTTAATATTCCCTTCCTGCCAATCCCTCAAAACCAACCTTGCTGCCCTATCCTCATCAACAACCCCCCCCTTCCCCAAAAACCCCTTCTTCCTCCCAAGCTCCTCAATCAAAACCTCACTATCCCCCCGAGCATCAATCCCATAAAACTTATCAATTACCTTAGCATTTCTCTCACACTCATTAATCGTCGCAATCTCATCCTCAGTCAAATTTTCTTCATCAACCGGCGGTGGCGCCATAATCAAATAAGCAACCGCACCCTCAGGGTCCCGAACATCACCATAACTCCTCGCCCCAATCTTAACATCAGCAGCAAAACCCTTTTTCTCCGTGGTATACCGACTCTCCGGAATCACCCCAGGCGTATCCAAAATCAAAATATTCTCCGACATCCTAATCTTCTGCATCCCCTTAGTAAACCCAGCCTTCCCCCCAACCTTCGCAACCCCTTTCCTCGTAACAAAATTAATCACAGAACTCTTCCCCGCATTCGGAACCCCAATCACCCCAACATGAACCCTCTCCCAATTCTCATCCCTCTTTCCCATCGCCATCTTCTCCACCTGCGTCACTCTCTTCCTAGCAACCCCATGCTTCTTCTTCTCACCATCCCCAACAGCCCTCATCTCACCACTAGATTTCCGCGCAGTCAAAATCCGCTTCGCCTCCATCTTAATCCGAGACTTCAAATCCCCAAGCCCAATTCCCTTCGTCGCCGAAACAAAAACATACGGCCTCATCCACCTCGGCAAATTCTTCTCCAACTTCCGAAGACTAACCAAATCGCACTTATTAAAAACATAAATCAACTTCTTCCCCGACTTCAAAACATCCTCCTCAACAGCCAAATTCCGCGTCTCCTCAACAAACCTCGCGTCCAAAATCTCCAAAACAATATCCGAAATCTCTATCACATTCTTCATCACATCCGGATACTTCGCCCGCTGCTTCTTAATATTCTCAATCCTACCAGTATGCCGACTTCCAAACGAATACCTAACTCTTACCATCCAGAATAAACCCAAAAACACATTAAATACCTGCCGAATCAACAACCTTTAAAAAACAAATACCACTAAAAAATTATGACAATATTACAAAAAATACAGATTGGAGAAAACGCACATGTAAACATACATGAAGCACTATATAATCTAACAACATCTGCCCAAAAACAAAAATGGATTCAAAAAGAAAAGCCATGTTTTGACAAAAAAATCCTCGAATTCTGGAACCTATATTGCGTCCCCTTCTCAAAAACAGATGAATACACTCTATCAACCGGAGAAGAACAAGACGAAAGAAGAAGATTTCTAAGGTATCCAATAATAACACTGGAAATAAATTCTCCAGAGGAACAATACATAACTGGAGGCATATGGATAAACGGCATAAGCATAAACCCCAAAGAAAAAAACAAAATCGCATCTATCCACATAAAAATACAAAGAAAAAACAGGGTTCTCGCATATCCTCTTTTTGAAGAATTCATAAAATCAAGCACAAAAGGATACACCCACATACACACAGGATGGGGAAGAAGAGAACCCGAAGATGACCCGACCAACTTTTTACAAAACTGGAATTTCAAAATTAAAAAGACATTACTGGGACACCAAGCTTTATTAAAATTAGACGACCTTCAAAATCAATAAACAAAATTATAAAAACCCGCACACCCTTAAACAACCATGAAAAAAGAAAACTCTAAAAAATTCGAACCAACAAAACTCGCCTTCGCAGCAACAGCAATCACTTCAGCAACAGCACTCTTCGCAACAACCCTAGCTTTAATCAGTCCGGACATTCTCACAATAACCCCATTCCTCCAAACTCTCTACGGACCACTCGGCTACAGTCTCTCTCTCAGCGGTTCACTCCTTGGCGCACTCTACGTCGGCATCGACACATTCATCCTAACATGGCTCTTCGCCAAACTCTACAACAGACTTCTATAAATTCTTTTTCTTAATCTTCTCAAGTAAATGCTCAAAATACTCTCCGCCAATAGAACCAGCCATCCTCTCCACAATCAACTCCGGCGTCGAACTAGCCAGCCTCCCTAAAACCGGATTATGATTCACAATCAAATTAAAATCCTCATCCAAACCACTCGCCTCAATCCCATCAACCCTCGCACCCTCGGGCAAAGCCTTAGCAATCTCCGCACCCAAATGCGTCGCCAAAATAACAAAACAACCCTTTCCAACAAAATACTCAGCAGTTGCCCCAATAATCCGCCCAGCAACACCAGGCTCCGTCACCGCCTCAATCTCATCCGCCAAAATAAGCGTGTTTTTTCCAGACTTAATCCCAGCCATCTGCGTCAACAACATCTCAAAAGCCCCCTTACTCGTCGAGCCCTTCGTTTTCGCAAAATAATAAACCTCGTCAAACATCAAACTCCGAAACTCCCCCATAACAGGCAAACCCATTCTAAACAAACTAATATTCTGCAACACATGCTCAAGCAAAGTCGTCTTCCCCCCAGAATTCGCCCCAGTCAAAATCGAACACTTCACCTCGCTATCCAAAATAAAACTAATCGGCTTAGCATCCCTCAAAAACATATTCAAACAATCGCCTAAAAATAAATCATTCCCAAAATTCGGAAACTCCATTCGCTCCGACATATATTCACAAACACCATTGCAAAAATCCTCTACAACAATCTCCGCCTCAAGCCTCCTCAAAATCCCTGGTATACCTTTCAATTTCGAAGCACTTCTCTTAATCCTCTCGGCAACATCAGTAAACTCATTCGCACTCTGCACCTTAACCTGATGCTCCAACTCCTTATAATCAATCGTCACCGGCACCCCAAAATTAAAAACGTGTTCACTAATCCCGCTCCTCTCAATCGCACTCCGAACAATCTCCAAAATCCCCGACGGCATTTTCCCCTCCCCCAACATCTTCATCAACCCCTCACCAGAAATCGTCATCTCTTTAATTTTCTCCCCAACCTCTTCATTCACCTCCTCCAAAACCCTCTCGACCTCACTCTCACTAATAATCTTCCCCTCTTTATTCTCTAACAAAGCGAAACTCTCCATCAAAGAATCTAAACATTCACGAACACCAGAAGAAACTTTTGCCCCATTCAGAACCGCAAAATTCTCCCGCCAACCACTCAGCTCCTCCAAGAACCTTTCCAAATAAGCATCGTCGGCACTCTCCAAAAAAACACTCTGCGGCAACCTCTCCAAAACACCCTTAAAATCCCCACAATCAACAACCTGCACAACATCATACCGCTCCAACTCCGCAACATCATTCTGGCTCGTTAACAAAACAACCCCACAACCCAGTTTATTCAAACTCACAAAAGTCCCCTCGTCTTCGGTCACAATCACAACATCATACCGCGGCTTCCAACTAGCCCTCGGTTTATTCAATTCCTTCAAAAAATCCCCACTCTCACTTTTCAACCCAGAAAAAAACTCCTGCCGCTTTTTCACCTCATCCAAATCGCCATCAAGCCCAAAACAACTCCACAAATTAGAACTCTCTCCAAAAACAAACCCACTCGACAGCTTCGCTAAAACCTTCGAATGAATACTCCGCGCATCCTTCGTCCTATAAATACTCCCACTCTTCTTAATCAACGTCTTACTCAAACTAAACGGCGACAACTCATTCTTCAAAACAAAATCAACTAACTCCTTTCGCATCCAAGACAAGACCCAAAAATCTTTATAAGAATTATTGCACTTCAATCTCTAATATCCAACCCTATCTCCGAGAAACCCTATTCTTAGTATTTCTACCACTGCCCCTAAATCCACTCTTAGATTTCCTAACTGGACTTCTACTTCGACCATCACGACTCCCTCTGCTCTTACGCATCGTCCTCTGCCCCACGTCAGTCCTCGAAGACGCTCGTCCTCTATTATTATATGAACCCTTACTTTTTGGACCGCCCCTAGAATTACCACGAAAATTTCCTTTCCTCATCGGCTTCCTCTCTATCATCTCAATCCGCACCCTATCAAACCTAGGCGTCTCAACCCGAGCAACCTTAAGCCCATCATTCCTCCTCAAAACATTCGAGAAATTATCATAATCCCGACTTGCAACAATATTAACAGCCAAACCACTCTCTCCCGCCCGAGCCGTCCTCCCAATCCTATGAATATAATCCTTCGGGTCACTCGGCAAATCATAATTATAAATATGACTAACTCCCTGAATATCAAGCCCCCTCGCAGCGACGTCAGTACAAACAATCACAGAAACCCGCCCCTCGCTAAATTCCTTCAAAACCCTAATCCGCTTCCTCTGGTCCATCCCCCCATGAATCACCCTAGCATCAACACCATTTCCCCTCAAATTCTTCTCAACAAAATCCGCGTTCCTCCGAGTATTACAAAACACCATCGACAACCTACCATTATCACTCTTCAACAAATGCACCATCAACGAAAACTTCTCCCCGTCGCGAACATCATAATAAATCTGCCTCAACTTACTCGTATCAACATGATTATCAACCAAAACCTCGACCGGCGCCTTCATGTACTTATCACTAAAATCCGCTAAATCCCCACTAATCGTAGCCGAAAAAAGCAAGGTCTGTCTTTTCCTCGGGCAAGCAGCAACAATTTTACCAACATCATACTTAAAACCCATATCCCACATTCTATCCGCCTCATCCAAAACTAAAAAACCAACTTTAGACAAATCAACCGACCTCTGCTTCAAGTGATCCAACAGTCTACCAGGAGTCGCAACAACAATATCCGCGTATACCAACTTCTTCTTCTGATGCCCAATCGAAACACCACCGTATACCGGAACAACTTCCAGCCCTTTATAATAACCAAACTCACCCAAGGCCTCCGCAACCTGCTCAGCCAACTCACGAGTCGGTGTCAAAACCAAACCCTGAATACCCTTACCCTTCAAAACATTCTTAATCATCCCCGCACCAAACGCCAACGTCTTCCCAGAACCGGTAGCAGAGCCAGCGACGACATCCTTACCATCCAGAATCAACGGAATCGTTTTCTCCTGAATCTCCGACGGTTTCACAAACTTTTTGTTTGAAACAACTTTCAAAACATGTTCGCAAAGACCTAACTTTTCGAATTTTTCCATTTGTCTTTTCGGAATAAATTGGAAGTGAGCTTTTTTAAAGCGACTCTCGAATTTTTCCATTTCATAAATTCCCAAGAACTAATCTCAGACCTGAATCCCCATGACCAAAGCCTAAGGACTCTAACTTATAATTAAAAATCAAAAAACACCTATATAAATCTTTGCCCACCCGAATATTAATAAAACATACCACTTTCAAAAATTGTAAACACTCTTTCCAAACCTTTATAAAAAATAATTATTTGAAGAAATCATGGAAATCGAAGTAACCGATGCAAACTTCCAAAAAGAAGTAATAGAAAAATCCCAAGAAACGCCAGTCCTAGTAGATTTCTGGGCGAGCTGGTGTGGACCTTGCATGATGCTGGGACCAACCCTAGAAAAAATCACAGAAGAATATCAAGGAAAATTCATTTTAGCAAAAGCAGCGACAGACGACAACCACGAAGCGGCATCCAAATTCGGAGTCATGTCAATTCCTTCAGTAAAACTTTTCAAAAACGGTAAAATCGTAGACGAATTCGTGGGCGCACAACCAGAATCCACAATCAAACAATGGCTAGACCAGAAACTTTAATACCGAATCTCCTTACTCCAAAATACCTACATTTATAAAATATAGAAATAAATAACTATATGAAAAGAGGCGTTGGGAAGCACGGGCTGTCCCCAGTAATTGCAAGCATGTTAATGATTCTATTAGTTCTAGTTTTAGCAAGTATGATATTTTTATGGAGCCGAGGCTTCATCGCGGAACAGATAGAAAAATTCGGAGGACCGATTGAAGACGTTTGCGAAAAAATAAATTTCGAAGTCTACAGAGACGGAAGCAGAGTAGAGGTCGTCAATAGGGGCAACGTCGACATCAGACACCTAGACATCAAAATGTTCAAAGACGGAGACTCGAAAATAAGTAAATTCGATTTAGCCATTGATGCAGGAAAATCAGTCGAAAGTCACATGACATTAGAGATAGACGGACAAACCCCAGACAAAATTATAGCTTACCCTGCACTAATCGGAAACGTAAAAGAGGCAAGTTCCAACAGCGTATTCACTTGCCTAGATTCAGGAGTAGTCATTTAAAATGTTAATGAAAGGAGGTTTAATAATGGAAAAAAAAGGTATAAGTGCCGTCGTAGCTACTGTTCTAATAATATTAATTACCGTCGCTGCCGTCACAATTATCTGGGCCGCTATTATTCCTATGATTAATAATCAATTAAGCAAAGGCACCATCTGTTTGGATGCAATTTCCCAATTAAGCATTGAAAATAAAGGATATACATGCGTAGAAGGAAGCGATTTAAAAATTCAAATCGGACACGGAGCTACAGATTTTGATTTAGCGGATATTCAAGTTTTAATCTCCTCTAACGGAACCACAGAATCTATTAATCTCGTAGCAGATATTACCGGTATCTCACTCGCAGATCTTCCAGGAACCAATGAAGAAAAAACTTTTCTAATTCCGGATGTCAATATGACAACTAACGCCGCAGATATCGATACAGTTAATATAGCCCCTATAGTAGTCGTTGGAGACACTACTGAAGCCTGTGAAGCTTTAAGCCCTATAATAGTAAAAGCTTGTTAATTATTTTTTTGGCCTTTTTGGCCTTTTGAATTTTTTGGAAAAGATTATAAAGAACTCTTATGTTTTAAAAACATGAGGAGGTTGAACGAACGCGGACAAGTCTGGATTGAAACAGTAATCTATACATTAATCGGACTGGCAATTATTGGTTTGGTTTTGGCAGGAGCTTTACCGAAGATAAACGCAAAAAAAGACGAAGTCATGATTGGGCAATCTATCGAAGCATTAGGAAGCATCGACAGTAAAGTTTACGAAGTATCACGAGCACCAGGGAACCGAAGAGTCGTAAATTTAGACATAAAAAAAGGAACTCTAGTCATTAATTCTGCAGACGACACAGTCTCTTGGGTTTTAAAATCAACTTTTGCCTACAGTGAAATTGGGATGACGGTGCCATTCGGGAACATGAACGTAACAACAACAGAAGACGGAGAATACAAAGTCGAATTAAAAGTAGGATATCGGATGGACATAAGATTTGACAACAGCACCCTCGGGGAAAAACAATTCGACGTAGCACCAACCCCATACAGATTAGTAATTGAGAACGCAGGAAAAAACGAAGACGGGAATATCATCGTAGATTTTAGAGAAGCATAAATCAAGCCAACAACTTTCTGAGAAATAGTTTTATATAATGTAATTGTTTGGATGTGTTATGGGTGATATAAATTCATAATGGCCAAAATAAATTTGAATCCACAGGTTCCGGCACTTCCGAAATTTGACGATAAAACAAAAATCGACGTGAGATATATGGTTATTGCACCATACGTTTCAGTTCATATTTATTACGATGCCAATCTCGGCGAAGTAATTTACGACCTAGAAGAACCGATGCTCAACGAGGAAGATAAGAAAAATTTGGACAGAATTGAAGCCGCGATGAGAGAAGTTGTAAACGTAAATATGACTGGAGATGACAACAGCGTCGAAGCATTACTGGATTATGTAGACAAAACAGCAAAACTGATTATTTCAGAATTAGGAATGAAAACTAGCGAAGAAGCATATGACAAAATGTTTTATTATTTATATAGAAATTTTGTCGGATTAAATGAAATCGAACCAATGATGAAAGATTATTTTATTGAAGATGTAGAATGTAACGGCATGGGCGAGAACATGTATATCGTACATCGAGTATTCCGAAACATCAAAACAACAACAAAATTCAACGACATGGAAAAACTATCAAGCTTCGTCGAGAAACTAGCACAAAAAACAGGACGTTACATCTCCTACGCAAGTCCAATTCTAGACGGAAGCCTGCCAGACGGGTCAAGAGTCAACGCAACATACACCCAAGACATCTCCTCAAAAGGTCCAACCTTCACTATCCGTAAATTCACAAAAACACCATGGACCCCAACACAACTAGTCGGCTTCCACACACTTAGCCCCGAAATGTTAGCCTACTTCTGGGTAGCCCTACAATACCAATCCAACCTAATGATCGTCGGAGGAACAGCGTCAGGAAAAACAACCCTGCTAAACGCCCTAGCATTTTTCATCCCACAAGAAAACAGAGTCGTCTCAATCGAAGACACACGAGAGCTAAACCTACCAAGAGAAAACTGGCTACCATCTGTAGTCCGGTCTGGGGTCTCAAGCGCAGGCGTCGGAAACGTCGACATGTTTAGTCTACTAAAAGCCTCTTTCAGACAGAATCCAGACTACGTAATTGTAGGTGAAGTGCGAGGCGAAGAGGCAAGCGTTTTATTCCAAGGAATGGCCTCGGGACATGCTTCAATTTCCACAATGCACGGTGACTCGGTTGATTCAATTACCCGTAGACTAATGACCCCACCTATCAACCTCAGCCCAATGCTCGTTAACGGATTAGATATCATGGCGATTATGACACATGCAGTTGTAGAAGGAAAAGAAACCCGACGATTACGAGAGGTCGTCGAAGTCGTAAGCATCGACGAAAAAGGAACCGCAGTCACAAACACACCGCTCAAATGGAACCCAGCCGATGATAAATTTTACTATGCAACCGGAAGCAAACTTTTCGATAAAATTGGAGAAAAATACGGACTAAGCAAAGAAGCATTACAAAAAGAATTCGAAACCAGAACGCGACTAATCTACGCACTGTTTCAAAACAAAGTCCTAAGCTACGAAGATGTCCAAAGAGTAATTAATGATTACGCGAAAACTCCACAAGTAGTTTTAAAAAAATACGGACTAGCATAATCCTCAACTACAAACAGCCTTCTGAGAAGCATGAGTCTCACAAGCAACCCTGCCATCTTCCAAAATAAACAGCTGAACCTCAATAAACGTTACGTCAGTCAAGGGCTCTCCGGGATAATCCGTAAAATTATAGGTAATATTAATCTCATCCCCCGGCGCAATAGCCGCCCCAGTATTATCCAAGACAAAAAATCCAAACTCAGCATCCAAACGGTCATGAACCCGAAGCACATACCCATCCACATTAAACAACCCCTTATTCTTCAACTTCACACTCAAATTCCCACTAACACCCGAAACACACTCATAACCACTAATAATTATATTCACATTACTGGGACACGTCTCAACCTCCTCTCCACTGACATAAGTTTTCAACCATCCATAAACAAACACTGAAAGAGAAATCGTAATCGTAATCAACAAAACATACGCGACCAAATTACTAAGCCCCCTCTTCTTAATCCCACTCATCCCCAACAAAACCCCAACAACTTTATAAAACTAGCGAAACCTACTCAACTATAATATATCTATCTCCCCCGACCTCTTTCTGCAACACAAAAATCACCTGCCTATAATCCGTCAAAGGAAACGTATACTCATTCCCCTCAATCTCAACTAAAACATCATCACTTGTGGTCCTAGTAGGATCTATAGGAGCAGTAGTCGTGTTTATATCCGCAAAATTCGTAATATTCTCGTCGACATACTGACACAAATGATTAAGACAAATCCTACTAGTAACACCCTTTCTTCCCTTAATCTCTATCCTATCCATATAGATACTCTCCGACCCATAATTCTTCAATGTCATATTCCCACGAGTCCCATAAATAAAAATAAAATCCGACCCCGGACTCCTCTCCTCAATCTCCTCAGCCAACGAATCCACGAACTCCGACAAATTCACACCCTCGCTAAAATTCGTATAGACCCCATAATTCAAAATCGCCCCCGCCTCCTTCTTCACCTCATAACCAAAACTGTAAATATCCTCCGGTTCCTCATTCACAATCGCCCGATTCCCAGTCATCCCCAAACTAATCACAACCGACGAAATTATCACAGCCGCCAACAAAAAAAACTGCGCCCTCTTGTTAATTCTATTATTAGGATTGACAAATGAAACATCTACGATATCACTCTTTCTCATTCCAAACAAAAACCCAACAACTTTATAAAACTAGCGAAATTCTGTAACGCTCACACCAGGAATCGAACCTGGGTACCCCGAAGGGTCCGCCTTAGCAGGGCGGTGCAATACCATTATGCGATGTGAGCTTCTGAACACTGCATTCATGAAACATTTTGAATGTTACTTTATGCGATGTGAGCATGTAATTTGGAGAATGCCAACTCTTTTAAAGGTTTTTCTCTGTTTTTCTCTGTAGGCAGGTTGGCGTGCTAGCCCCACGCTGTAACGCAAATGGGCTTTATGGCGAACTGCAAGGCAAGCAAGTGATATGAAGTTTCACACGTTATCGGTTTGACGTTGAGGTTTCGTCCTTTTTGATCTTGCCTTGATGAATTGGGTCAGGTCAGGAATGAAGCAGCCCTAAGTTAAGGTTTAGGTGCTTAGAGGGTTGCGAAACTGAGAAAAATTGATGACCTCTGTTGTTATGAATTTGAGCTCTTGCCGGCCTACAACTCTATCTAACAATAAAAAATATGGGACCCTTTGCAACACCTAAACAATAGTAAGAAAACTTTATAACCCTCGATAACCATCCATATTTGTTCAATTTACATCCTGTCAACTTCGGTTGATTTTATTTAAATTGAATATTTGGCTTCGGTCAAATTGGAGAGTAATGAAGTAAAAATCATTACTCTCCTTTATACTCTTTCCTCCGGAATTAAACGTTTGGCTTCTACTAATTAACCTCCTTTTTGTTTACACCATACAAAATATTATAAACAGACAACGCAAAACATATTCATGGAAAAAGATATTGGGGAAATACAAAAAAACGAAGAAACAAAAATAATAATACGAATCGACGACTTCGGCGGACAACCCGGATTAACAATTCGAGAATTCGTAAAATCCGAACGATACACAGGATTCACAAAAGCTGGCGTCAGAATCAAAGCAGAAAAATTCGAAGACTTCAAAAAAATAATCAACTCAATTGACCCAAACGACCTTTCAACACAAAAATCAGAAAAACAACAAGATACTCAGAACATCGAAGAACGAATCGACAATGACGAATCAGGAATCGACGAACAAGGATTAATGTAATATTTTTCTATTTTAAAAAATTTTATTCTCACAAAAACTTATAAAGACAAACCAACAATAACTATCAGGTGATACAGCATTAGCTGAACTACATAAATGAAAAAAAGAGGCATAAAATACGTAGTCAGAAAAAACAACAAATTCTACCCTAGTGAAGAACTAAAAAAAATCGCCAACATAACCGATACAAAAATCTATGACAAAGCCGCGAAAGACCCAATCAAATTCTGGGAGAATCTCGCGAGGGAAGGTCTAACATGGGACAAAGAATGGGACAAGCCTTATACCGAAAAACTTCCATACTTCCAATGGTTCAAAGGCGGCAAGCTAAACTTTTCCGTAAACTGCGTCGATAGACATTTACACGACCCAAACAAAACCGCACTAATCTGGGTGCCCGAACCAAACAACGAAAAACCAATCAAATTCTCATACGCGGAACTCTACGACAAAATCAACAAATTCGCCAACGTCCTAAAAGCAAACGGAGTAAAAAAAGGCGACGTAGTCTCAATCTACCTACCAATGATACCGCAAGCCCTAATCGCAATGCTAGCATGCACAAGGATAGGCGCAATCCATTCCGTCGTATTCTCCGCATTCTCCGCAGATGCATTAAAAGCAAGAATCCAAGACGGTAAAGCGAAAATCCTAATCACATCCGATGGATATTATCGAAGAGGAAAACCAGAAGACCTCTTGAAAAAAGCAAAAAAAGCAACCAGGAGAACAACCATAAAAAAAATAATTGTGGTAAATAGAATTGGTAAAAAAGTCAAAGGAGGAAAGTTCCTAAACTTCGACGAGGAATTAGAAAAAGCGCCATCTCATTGCGAACCCGAAATGATGAACTCCGAAGACACAATGTTTCTGCTCTACACATCCGGAACAACAGGAAAACCAAAAGGCGTAATCCACGACACTGGAGGATACGCGACACAAGCCTACTGGACATGCAAATGGAATTTCGACCTACACCCCGAAGACGTAATGTGGTGCACAGCAGACATAGGCTGGATAACAGGACACACCTACGCAATGTACGGACCGCTACTAACAGGCGCAACGACACTAATCTACGAAGGCGGACCGGATTTCCCAAATCCAGGACGATGGTGGAAAATAATCCAAGACCACAAAGTAAACGTCTTCTACACCGCACCGACAGCCATCAGAATGTTCATGAAAATCCAACAAAAATGGATTACAAAACACGACCTCTCCTCACTAAAAATCCTAGGAACCGTGGGCGAACCGATAGATAAAGAAACATGGATGTGGTATTTCAAAACCATCGGAGGCTCACGTTGCCCAATAATCGACACATGGTGGCAAACCGAAACAGGCGGAACTCTCATTAATACAATCCCAGGAATCGGACCATTCGTTCCAACAGTATCAGGAAAAAGTTTCCCAGGAATCAAGCACGTAATAGTCGACAACAAAGGAAAGCCGATGCCGAAAGGAAGACAGGGATTCCTCGCACAAAAAAGTCCATTCGCGCCAGGAATGCTTCACGGCGTATTCAATAATCACAAAAAATATGTAGATACATATTGGAAAAAATTTAAAACCATGTACGACACATCCGACGGAGCCTACCTTCAAGACGGACTAGTACGAATCACGGGAAGAACCGACGATGTAATGAAAGTAGCAGGACACAGACTTGCAACAGCAGAAGTAGAAAACGCAATCCACGACAATAGAAAGGTCAGCGACGTGGCAGTCGTACCAATGCCAGATAAAATAAGAGGACAAGTCCCAATCGCATTCGTCGTATTAAAAAGAGGGGAGCCATCCAAAAAACTAGAACAAAAACTAAGAAAACATGTAGACATAAAAATTGGACCAACAGCAAGACCTGCAAGAATCTTCTTCGTACCAGACCTACCAAAAACAAGATCCGGAAAAATCATGCGACGAATCCTAAAAGCTCTCTTAATTAAAGAAAAACCAGAAGGATTGATGACCCTTGTAAACCCAACATCCGTCGACAAAATAAAAACAATAATCAACGAAAATTCTTAATATGGCGACAAATCAAAACGTAGTTTTGGAAAATAAGTTTTCTGATTCCAGGGAACCTCTTTTTCTAAAAGAGGGAGCCTAATGAAATTGAATATAATTATAGGCGGAGCGGCGGGACAAGGAATAAACAAGGTCTCCCAAATTTTCTCAAACGTCCTAAGTGAACATGGATACTTTACATTCAACTACCGAGACTACGCGTCCCTAATCCGAGGTGGCCACAATTTCAACACACTAGCAGTTTCCAACATACTAATAGAATCACACGACGCACACGCAGACATTCTCGTAGCTATGGATAAACGAAGCATAAAAACCCACAAACAAGCACTAAAGAAAAACGGTATACTAATCACTGGAGACCAATTCAAAGACCTAGGACGAAACATAAATGTAGCACTCGCAGGAGCACTAACAAAAATATTAGGTATACCACTTTCAGCATTAGAAAGCGAAATCAAATCCCAATTCAAAAAACCCACCGAAGCATTAGAGGCAGCGGAAAAAGGATATAAAACTTACAGAACATCTCACGAGCTACCAAAACTAAAAAATCACCCAACGATACTCGCAGGCTCCCAAGCAATCGCAATCGGCGCAATAAACTCCAGACTTCAACTCTACATCGCATACCCAATGACCCCAGCGACAAACGCAATGCACGAACTAGCGAAAGACCAACTCAAAAATAACCTCATGGTATTCCAAGCCGAAAACGAAATCTCGGCAGCGTCGATGGCGCTCGGAGCTTCATTCGCAGGAACCAAAGTAATGACAGGAACTTCCGGTGGCGGCTTTGACCTGATGGGAGAAACTCTATCTCTCCAAGGAATATCCGAAATTCCCTTAACGGTATATCTAGCTTCACGTCCCGGACCAGGGACAGGCGTCCCAACTTACACCGCACAATCAGATTTAGACATAGCATTAAGAGCCGGCCACGGAGAAGCACCTAGAGTAGTAATAGCGCCAGGAAACCCAACAGAAGCAATCGAAAAAACCTCCGAAGCATTATTCCTAGCAGAAAAATTCAAAACACTTTCAATAATCCTCTCCGACAAACACTTAGCAGAATCGGAATTCTCCTCGATAAACAAACCCAACAAAACACCAGACTTCAAAATAAAAAGACTAATCCCAGGAAAAAACATAGTAAAAAAATCCTCCTACGAAACCGATAAATTCGGCAACTCGACAGAATCATACACACTAACAGAACGAAATACAGACAATCGACTAAAAAAATATAATGACATACAAAAATACGTGAGAGAAAATTTCGAGATGATAAAAATCCACGGAAAGAAAAAATCAAGAAACCTAATTGTCGGCTGGGGTTCAACCTCAGGAGCAATCAAAGACGCGATTCACAACCTTGACGCAAAATTCCTCCAAGTTATATACTGCAAACCACTTTCACAACAAATCAAAAAAGAAATACAAAACGCCGATAACGTAATCCTAGTAGAATGCAACGTCACCGGGCAACTTGGAAGATTAATCAGAGAGCAAACCGGAATCGAAATCCGAAACCGACTCCTAAAATACAACGGACGACCATTCCACACCGACGAACTAAACAGACTAATCAAAAGTTTAATATGAAAAACAAAACAACATTCATCATAGGACTACTGATAGCAATTCCATCAATAGCGGCAGCATTCTATAAAATAAACAACTGGTATTTCACAGCAACAATCGGTATATGGCTAATATTTGATACTCTTTCTAGCCAAAAAAATAAAAACACAACTCTACAAATACTAAAAAAAGACAAGATAAAGTTCTTCAATCTATATCTATTAATGTTTCTACTAGGTGCTACAATAGAAATAGTGGGGAGATTCATATTAAATTTATGGGACTACCCAAATATAAACAGCATTCCAATGGAACTAGCAATACTATTATTTTATCCATTTATCCTCTTTTCCTTCAGAGAAATGTTCGAATCAATCAAACTTCGTATAAATAAAACATACGCATTCGTTCTATCAATGATATTAGGAATAATTATCTGGGAAATACCAAATCTCTTCTCAACAGATTGGGTATACACAATCCCCTTCACATCACTAAACATATTAAACATAAATATAGTAGTAATACTAGGCTGGTCAATTTTAATTGGCTTCCCTATATACCTTTACAATATAATATCAAAATGAAAATAAACCTAGACACAAAATCCGAAATCACCTGGTGCCCTGGCTGTCCAAACCACATGATTCTAGCCGCGACAAAAGAAACCATCACAAATTTCATCAAACACAAAAAATATACACAAAAAGATTTCGCAATAACAACCGACATCGGATGCCACGCAAAAATCTTCGACTACCTAAACCTCTCCGGAATCTATTGCCTCCACGGACGAGCCCTTCCAACAGCAATCGGAATGAAACTCGGAAACCCAAACCTAAAAGTCCTGGCCTTCGTAGGAGACGGAGCAATGTATTCAGAAGGAATGGCACATTTCATCCACGCATTCAAATATAACGCCAACATGACCCTCGTCCTCCACGACAACCAATCCTTCTCCCTAACAACCGGACAACCAACCCCAACTTCACAACAAGGCTATATCTCAAAAGCCTCACCCCTCGGAACATTCGACCGACCATTCAACCCGATAAAACTCGCCCTAGCCTCAAACGCGACATTCGTAGCGAGAACCTCAGCCAAAGACACCCCTCACATGGTCGAAACACTCACAAAAGCAATAAACCACAACGGCTTCTCATTCGTCGAAATAATCCAAGACTGCCTCGTCTTCAACATAGAAACAAACAGCAAAGACAACCTAATGCACAAAATTCAAGATAACGAGGACCTAAAAAAAGCAGAAAGACTAGCAGACGAATTCGACTATAACTCAAAATCCGGAAAAATACCAATAGGCGTAATTTACCAATCAGAAGAAAAGTCACTAGAAGAAAAATGGCCACAACTCAAAAAACAATACAAGAAAAGAATCAACACAACAAGAAGACCAAAAATACAAAGCAAGTTAATTCCAATTAAAAAACCAATTTTGACCAAAAAACCAATTCCACCTAAAAAGTCAACCCCAACTAAACAAAAGGAGCATAAATATGGCAAAAAAAGCAAAGAAAAAAGCAGTAAAAAAAGTAATACCTGAACCAATAACATCTTGCGCAACAGAAGAATCTCATCACTGCAAAGGATTTTTAGCACTGATAATAATAGCATTAGTATGGTGGAAACCTGCTGAGATGTGGGCACAAATCGTAATAACAATCGCAGCTGCAATCACCCTATTATCTGGAAGCAACTGTTGGTGTAAAAAGTAATTACCCAAAATTCCTAATTTTTTAAATTATAAACATCTTAGTCGCTACACTCTACAGCCCACTACAACTGAAACATATTTTTCATATTCTCAAAAACCTTCTCTCCAACTTCCTCAACATCCAACCCCTTAATCCTCGCAATCTCCTTCAGCGTAACAGCAACATTCGCCGACTCATTCCTCTCCCCAGCAACCGGACTCAAATACGGCGCATCAGTCTCCGTCAACAACTGCCCCAACGGAACCATCTCAACCAACATCTTAAAATGCTCCAACCTCGTAATCACAGCCGGCACACTAAACGACCAACCATTCTCAACACACCGACGAATCAAAGCTTTTTTCCCATTAAAACAATGCATGATAACGCGCTCCATCTTCATCTCCTCCAAAATCTCAATCGCATCCGCCTCAGCCTTCCTCGAATGAATCACAACCACCTTCCCAATCTTCTTCGCTAACTTCAAACATTTCCTAAAAACCTTCTTCTGCGCCTCCCTCATCTCCTCGCTCTGAAACTCTTTCCAATTATAATCCAACCCAATCTCCCCAACCGCAACACAATCATCCGCATGCGCCTCAATCCAAGCCAACTCCTCATCAACATCAAACTCCACCAAATCCCTAAAACCATCCGCTTCACCAACCTCGCACTCCTTCGCCAAAGCATCCACAGGATAAATCCCAAACGAAGCCCGGACAACATCATACCTCTCAGCAAGCTCCAAAGCCTCCCGATTCGAACCCTTATTCACACCCGAAGTCACAAGAATCTCCCCGCCCGCTTTCCTAAATCTCTCAACAACCTCGTCCAAATCCTTCCCAAACCTGCCATGATTCAAATGACAATGCACATCAACTAATTTCATAAGATGAATTTCGGAAACCATATTTTTAAATATGACTGAGAAGATTCCGTCTTGTAAAGTTTTACAAACTTTAACAAAACCTATAAACTCGCCTTCCTTAAAAAACTAATGATAGAATACTTTCTTCTAATCCTAGCAATCCCACTCGGCATCGCCCTCGCCAAAACCACATCAGACGAAAAAAACATCTACACAAAACCCCAATACTTCCCGCTCTTTATAAAAATCCTCGCAATCCTAATCGCAATCTTCGCCTCCCAAAACAAACAAATAACACTCACCCTAACCTTCCTCTTAATCACAACCTACATCTGGTATAAAATATAACTACTCCCTATACAAAAAATCTCTCAACTCTTCATTATCTTTTTCAAGTTTATCAATCTGTTCTTGTTGAGATTTAACTAATTCAATAACATAAAAAATAAGTTTATCCTTTTGGTAGCCTGTGACATGTTCGTCCTCTTCATATAATTCAGGCAAAACATTTTGAACTTCCTCAGCTATATACCCAAAATCATTTTGTTGATCCTCTTTCCAAGTAAAACTCTTTAGCTCCAAATCAAAAATTCTCTCCTCTTTTAAATTCGGCATAGGCTCGATATTCTCCTTATACTCCCGCGATGAAGGATTTATAGCAGTAAGCCAACCCGGGGCTCCAACCCAATAAACTGGACCCGCGCCCACCCCCATTCTTGGGAGTTGGCCTATGCCAACATATCCACTAGCCGGATCAATTCTAAGAGGTGTGTGAGGAAGCCAATTAGCACCATTCCAAAAATTCATCCCAAAAGTATGCGGTTCTGCTGCATAACTAACCCCCCTTCCATACATAATCCACCCCGCAGCACTTGACTGTCCCAAAACACCCGAACCAGCCCTACTTGTAAGAAAAGTAACACTACTAGAATGTGAAGGATTCGCATAAATATTTATATTCGCAGGACCAGAAGGATTAACAATATCCAAATCATGCATCGGACTACTCGTCCCAATTCCAACACTATTTCCAGAAACCCTAATTGGGCCCATATTCAACTCACCAACACTATGCCCCATCACCGAAGGACTAGAAGTCCCATAAGCATAAACCGACCCCACCAAAATCAAAACACCTATCACAATCAACGAATAAAACGACTTATTCGACATACCAATCTTAATTCCCTTCACCATCTTAACAAACTAATCAATGGACTATTCCTTATAAATACTCTGCATTCCCATCAAAAACCTTAAAACCCCCTTCTCACCCCCATATCCATGACACTCCACCTCATCGGAACCGGCATGACCCAAAACTCAATCTCAGCAGACGCCCTCGAAACCCTAAAAACCGCCGACAAAATCTACTTAGAAAACTACACCGTAAACTTCCCATATCCAAAAGAAGAACTAGAAAAAAATTACAACATTAAAATCCAAGAACTCTCACGCCAGCAAGTTGAAAACGAATCAATCCTCCAAGAAGCAAAATCCCAAAACATCGCACTCTTAGTTTATGGCGACTCACTCTCCGCAACAACCCACATGCAACTAATCCTCGAAGCCAAAAAACAAAACATCCCATACAAAATCTACCACAACGCCTCAATCCTAACAACAATAGCAGAAACCGGACTATCACTCTACAAATTCGGGAAAACAACCTCAATGCCAAACTGGGCAGAACACACAAACAAGCCGACCTCGTTCATCAACTACATAAAACAAAATCTCTCAATCGACGCTCACTCCCTAATCCTAACCGACATCGGATTAGAAATTAAAAACGCAATTGAGCAACTTATAGAATCTACAAAAAAAGAAAATTTGAAACTTCCAAAAAAAATAATCGCAATTTCCCACGCCGGAACTAGCCAGCAAAAAATCTTCTACGATGCACCTCAAAATCTACAAAACAAAAATATCCCAATGCCATTCTGCTTAATTATCCCAAACAACTTAAATCATATCGAAAAAGAAATGCTAGAAAACTAATTATACCCTACCTACAACAATACAACGCAACACCAAACATCCCCGCACAATTCGCACGATCATAACTCGTCCCTACACCCGCAACATAATACCCGCTAGGACAAGTCGGATAACCATAACATTTCGCTATACCAGTCCAATAACAATCTGTTCCCAACGCCGAATCATTATCCCCATCCGCAATATCTATAGGAATTCCAGAAATCTGACTCCAATTTATGCTCTCAATCTCCTCGGAACTATGCCCAAACATAACGGGGTCAGACGTCCCATAAGCATAAACCCCAATCCCCAACAAACACACAAAAACAGCCGCTAACAACGTAAAATACAATTTGTCCGATAAATTAATCACCACTTGCTTCATAAAAATATTACACAAAACAACTATTTAAATATTATTAATAACGCCCCAATAGACAAAACCCTTAAATAAGCAATACCCCCAAACAATCCATGGCAAACGACATCTCAACCGCCATCATCATCTAACTCGTAGCCAGCGCTACCACAAATTTAAATAACCACTTAACAAAATATAACTATGACAAACAAAAAATCAAAAACACGAACTAAAGATGTAAAAAAATCGGACACTAAATCCAACATCCAAAAAACCGAAGAAGCAATCTCCAAATACTGGAAAGACAACAAAATATTCGAAGCCTCCCTAGAAAAAACCAAAAACGGCAAACCCTACATCTTCTACGACGGACCCCCTTTCGCAACCGGCCTCCCACACTACGGAAGCCTACTCCCATCCATCCTAAAAGACGTCTTCCCAAGATTCTTCACAATGCAAGGTCGATACGTAGAACGAACATGGGGATGGGACTGCCACGGACTACCAATCGAATCAATCGCAGAAAAAGACCTCAAAATCAACTCCAAAGACGAAATCGAAAAAATGGGCGTCAAAAAATTCAACAACTACTGCAGAAGCAAAGTTCTAACCTACGACAAAGAATGGCGACACTACATCGAAAAAGTCGGACGATGGGTAGACTGGGAAAAAGGCTACAAAACAATGGACACAAAATACATCGAATCCGTCTGGTGGGCATTCAAGCAACTCTACAACAAAGACTACCTCTACGAAGGCGAAAAAGTCCTACTCTACTGCCCACGATGCTCAACTCCCCTAGCAAAATTCGAAATCGCAATGGACAATTCCTACAAAATCATAAAAGACATAAGCATCACAGTAAAACTCAAACTAAAAGACGAAGAAAACACCTACGCACTCGCCTGGACAACAACGCCATGGACCCTCCCAAGCAACCTCGCACTAACAGTCCACCCAGAACTAACCTACGTTTACGCAAAAGACAAATCCGACAACAACACATATGTCCTCGCAAAAGACCTACTCGAAAAATTCTACAAATCCAAAAAAGAATACGAAATTATAAAAGAGTTAAAAGGAAAAGAACTCGAAGGAAAACAATACGAACCACTCTTCCCCTACTTCAAAGACAACCCAAACTCCTTCAAATTCCTAGTAGCAGACTTCGTAACAGCTGAAGAAGGAACCGGAATCGTCCACACCGCCCCAGCATTCGGGGAAGAAGACAACACAATCTGTAAAAAATACGGAATACCCTCAGTTCAACCAGTCGATGAAACAGGGCTCTTCACCTCGGAAGTCAAAGACTACAAAGGTCAGCTAGTCCACGACACAAACAAACAAATCGTAATCGACCTAAAAACTGCACACAAAGCAATCTCATCACGAAAAATCGAACACGAATATCCATTCTGCTACCGCTGCGACACAAAACTAATCTACAGAGCCCTGCCTGCGTGGTTCGTCAACATTCAAAAAATCAAAGAAAGATTCCTCGAACTCAACCTCGGCATCAACTGGATTCCATCCCACCTGAAAGAAGGACAAGTCCAACATAACATCTCGACCGCACCAGACTGGAACGTCACAAGAAACAGATACTGGGCAAGCGCAATCCCAATCTGGAAATCAAAGTCCGGAAAAATCAAGGTAATCGGCTCAATCGAAGAACTAAAAGAACACGCAACCAGCTTACCCAAAAAAGAAATAGACCTCCACAAAGATTTTCTAGACTCAATCAAACTCGAAATAGACGGAGAAGAATACACAAGAATTCCCGAAGTTCTAGACTGCTGGTTCGAATCGGGCGCAATGACATTCGCACAATTCCACTACCCATTTGAAAACAAAGAATTCTTCGACAAAAACTTCCCAGCCCAATTCGTTGTAGAATACATCGGACAAACACGAGCATGGTTCTATTACATGATGGCATTATCCACAATTCTCTTCGACAAAATGCCATTCGAAAACGTCCTAACAACCGGGAACCTACTAGGCGAAGACGGAAGAAAAATGTCAAAATCCCTAAATAACTACCCAGACCCATTAAAAATGATAAACGAATACGGAGCAGACACTCTCCGATTTTACCTGCTAGCATCCCCAGTAATCGCAGCCGAAGACGCGAGTTTTTCAGAAAAAGGCCTCCAGGAAACCTACAAAAAAATCACAGTTCTACTTTACAACGTCGCACGATTCTATTCCGAATACCAACAAGAAGACGACAAAAAATTCGAAAGCTCCCAAAACATCATGGACAATTGGATAATCTCAAGAACCGAAGAACTAAATAAAGTCGTCCAAGAAGACCTAGAAAAATACGAAACAATAAAAGTCTGCGCCTTCACGAAAAAATACATCGACGACCTCTCAACTTGGTACATCCGAAACTCCCGAAACCGATTCAACAGAGAAGACAAATTCGCAAGAAAAACGACTTACTACATCCTAAATAAGCTCTCCAAAATCCTAGCCCCACTAATCCCATTCGTAACAGAAAAAATATATCAGGACATTAATGGACAAGAAAACTCAGTCCACCTCCAAGACTACCCCAAAGCAGACGAATCCCTAATCAACAAAGAACTCGAAACAGAAATGGAAACCACAAGAAAAATAGTTTCAACAGCTTTGCAACAAAGAGACAAAGAACAAATCGGAATAAAATGGCCCCTATCAAAAGCAACCGTCTCAACCCCGACCCAACCAGACGAAGAACTTTCCCAAATAATCAAAGAAGAACTCAACATCAAAGAAATAGAATACCAAAAATCCGAAAAATTAGAAGTCAAACTAAACACAAAAATCACCCCAGAACTCGAAACCGAAGGCTACGTCAGAGAAATCTCACGAAAAATACAAGCAACAAGGAAAGAAGCCAACCTCGTAAAATCAGACACAATAGAACTAGAAATCACCTCAGACCTTAACAGCCTCCTAGAATCCCAAATCGACACCATAAAAAAGAAAGTCGGCGCCACATCAATCAATTTAGATAAATCCAATAAAAAATTTAGTCACTCCAAAGAAGGAAAAATAAAGGACAAAAAGTTCAAAATAAGATTCAATAAATTATAACACCGACGATAAAACTCTATTTTACCCCTTGATAATCGGACAATTCGAAGAAACATTTAAATACTACTTCAAACTCTAACAACTATGATAGTCAAAGAGGAGTTCTTAAGCAGACTCAGAAAGATATTCGACTTAAATCTATACGAAGTAAAAGTCTGGACAGCATTACTCTCCCGAGGCACATCAACCGCAGGCGAACTCTCAAGCATTTCTGACGTCCCACGATCCCGAACCTATGACATCCTAGAATCCCTCGAGAAAAAAGGTTTCATCGTAATGAAACTAGGAAAACCAATCAATTTCATCGCACTGAAACCCGAAGAAGTAATCGAACGAGTAAAAAGAAACCTAATAATCAACGCAAAAGATAAATCAAAAAGGCTGGAAAAACTAAAAGGTGATGAAGTTTTAGAAGAATTAACAACACTATTTTCCGATGGAATCAAATACATCGAACCAACAGAACTCTCCGGCGCATTAAAATCACGACAAAACATCTACAACCACCTAGATATGCTAGTCCGAGAATCCCAACGCACAATCACACTCGTAACAACCGCAGACGGCTTAAGCCGAAAACTAGAAGTTCTTCTGCCATCCTTAGAAAAAGCAAAAAAACGAGGAGTAAAAATTAGAATAGCGGCTCCAATAAATGCAGACAATGCGAAAGTGGCAAAAGATTTTGCGAAAGTGGCAGAAGTAAAAAATGTTCAAGGTCTCAACGCAAGATTCATGCTAGTGGATAGCGAACAACTAATGTTTATGCTCCTAAACGATGAAGATGTCCACCCAACTTACGACGTTGGGATTTGGCTAAACACCGAATACTTCGCACAAGCAATGGAAAGTTTATTTGAAATTGCCTGGAAAAATTTTAAGGTTGTTAAATAAAACGATTTCCTTCTTCTAGTAAATAAATTTCAACAATACAATATTAATTCTTTATCTGGACAAGTCCGCAAATTAAAATTTTAGGTTCAGGTGTCCTTTGGACGGAACCGTCAAGAAATTTTAATTTGCATTAAATACTATAATTAAAAATTGATTTTTCATAAAAAATTGATTTTTAATTATAGCTAACCAAGTTTTGATTCCAGGGAACCTTTTTCTAAAAGGGAGCCTTACATTTTTTCTAATTTCTCTATTCCTAATAATTCCAATCCTTTTCCTAATGTTAACCGAAACGCCCCAACAAGCGCCAATCGAAATCCCTCACTCTCACTCCCCAAAACCGGACACGCATGATAAAACTCATTAAAATCCTTCGCCAGTTCGAAACAATAATTCGCAATCAAATTCGGCGCCAACCCCTCATAAGCCCGACCAACAACATCCTCAAATCCATCAATTTTCTTAACCAACTTAACCTCAGAATCCTCCAACTTACTAATCTTAACTTTGGCTTTGCCCGATAAAGACGGCACACCAGTGCCCACCTTAGAGGGTACACTATTACGTGCACTCTTAACCTTTCTAATAATACTAGAAGCCCGAGCATACGAATACAACAAATAAGGACCGGTATCCCCTTCAAACGCAACATCCGCCCTAGGGTCAAAAATCATCGTCTTCTTTGGCCCCTGCTTCAACATCGAATACTTAACCGAAGCAACCGCAATCTTCAAAGCTCTTTTATCAATATCATTACCCTCATGTCCCCTCTTCTTAAGCCCATCCTTAGCAACTTTAACAACCTCTTTAAAAAAATCCGAATACAAAACATTCGCACCACTCCTAGAACTCATCTTCCCCTCAGGAAACCGAACCATCCCAAACGGCAAAACCCCATACCTCGAAGCCTCGTCCTTCAACCCCATTAACTCTAACGTCTTAACCAACTGCTCAAAATGCAACTTCTGCTCATTTCCAATACAAATCAAATAATTATCACTCTTATAATCCTTAAACTTCCTCAAAGCCAAAGCAATATCCTTCGCTGAATACAAAACCGTCCCGTCCTTCCTCAACAAAACCCAAGCCCCAAGTCCAAAATCCTTCAAATCCATAAAAATCGCATCATCCTTCTTCGCAATTCCCTTTTCTAACAACTTAAGCGACTCATCTTTCCCAGCCTCCTCAAACTCACTCTCAAAAAAACTAACATCAAAATGCGCACCCAACTCATCATAAATTCTCTTCCAAGACTTAATCGACATCGCCCGAGTCTTCTTCCACAAAGCATTAATCGCCTTATCTCCTCCACTCTCTATCTTCCTATTAATCTTATCAACCTCCTCTTGAAACTCTTCATTTTCACTAATCCCCTTAACCGCATCAACATAAATTCCGGCAATCCAAGATTCATCATCGCTCAATTTTTCCTTCTTATGATATTTCCGATAACACCAAATCCACTTCGCAATATGCATCCCACTATCCCCACTATAATTCATCTGAACGACTTTCTCCCCACAAGCTCTAAAAATCCGAGCCAAACTCTCGCCCAAAGAAGTCCCCCTTATATGACCAACATGAAACGCCTTATGCGTGTTCGGCTGCGAATACTCAACAAGTCTTTTCTTCCCCTTCCCCAAATCCAACTTCCCAAAACCCTTCTCCTCAACCTTTTTCAAAACCTCACCAGCCAGAATCTTTTTATCAACAAAAAAATTCACATAAGCCCCATCAACATCAACCCTCTCAATTTCTTTCGGCAAATTTACCATAAACTTCCCAACCAAATCCCGAGCAATCATAACCGGAGGTTTCTTCTCTGACTTAGCCAACCCAAAACAAGGGAACGCAAAATCCCCCATCTCCGACTTAGGCGGAACCTCAATCGAATTTTCAACCTCAGAAACATCCAGACTAACTTCCTTTGCAATCAACTTAACAACAACTTCTTTCATAATATAAAATAAAAATCGTAATTTATTAAACTTTATGTTCTACTTCGCCAACAGCTCTCTCTTGTGTAAAACAACATGGACGAGAACAAGCCCAATACTTACAATTCCAGAAAGACCATGAGACCTAAAAATAAAAACCCCCTTTATGTCCAGTAACAATAGGACCCCCGTAACAGCAACAATAACGAAACTAATTAAAAGCAAAATATCAATTAAATGATTCCATTTACTTATCTCCATTAAATAACAAGACAAACCTATTATAAAAAACCTTCCTCATCGTTTATTAAATTTTAGAAATCATAATCAGAATAAGGCTTGCCTCTCTCCCTAGCAACAACATGAGATTGCTTCTGAGCTTCCTTAAGCAAAGTTTCCAAAATATCTAAATCCTCAACAAAAGGCATTCTATACAACTCTTCACAACTATCAGCCCAAATCTCCTTATCATTTCCCTTATTCAAATAAACAACGATATCTAAAGCAAACTGTCCAGTAAAACCATAACAACCAATAACCTCAGCCCAAACATTATCAATAATAACATCCGGCTCTTCCGGCGTCCCATCATCATAACGCTCTCTGCTGAAAACAACACTACTATTACAAATCAATTTCTCAACCAAGCCCATCAGCAACAACAACAAATAATCCTTATAAAAATTTATATACTAAAAAACAGCCCACTTCCCTTTCGCCTTCTGCTCCCTATCTAAAACGCTCCCTCTCTTATTAATCCTCGGCCTCCCACTCTCCTTATCCTTCCTCAACGTAACATCCAAACTCTTCAAAAGATTAGAAACGCCCTCCTCAAACTCCACAACCTCACCAGCCTCTCCCTTAACCCCACCCTCGCCATCAAAATTAATAATCGAATCCGCCAAATACGAAACAACCAACAAATCATGGTCAACAACAAACGCCGTCTTCCCCCTCTCAACCATGATATCCTTAATCGCCTTCGCGACCGAAATCCTCTCCTCAACATCCAAATAAGCACTAGGCTCATCAATCAAATAAACATCCGCATCCTTCGCCAAACACCGAGCAACCGAAAACCTCTGCAACTCCCCACCAGACAAATTCTTAATCTGCTTCCCTTCCAAAACTCCCAAATTAAAAGTACTCTTCAACCTCTTACTAATCTTCTCCTTAAAACAAACATCCCTAACCAACCCTTCGCTCTCCGAAAACAAATACTGCTCCTTATACGAAATGTCTAGTTTCAAATCTAACTTACCCTTATCCGTCTCCAACTCCCCCGCCAAAGCTTTAACAAAACTCGTCTTCCCCGTCCCATTCTTCCCCAAAACCCCAATAACATGATTCTCATGAATTTTTCCACCTTTAACATCTAATTTAAACCCACTGTCAAACTCCAAACTAAAATTCGGCCACTCCGCAATTTTCAAACCACTCATCAAAGCATTCCGCGTAAAATCAAACCGCAACGCTTTATCCCGAATCCTCATATTCTCCTCTTTCAAAAACCCATCCAAATAAGCATTAACCCCGACCTTCGAACTCTTAACCCCACTCACCAAACCAAACGCCCCCTGCCCACCAAAAAACACATTCACATAATCAGTCAAATAATCCAAAATCAACAAATCATGCTCAACAACAATCAACGTCTTGTTCTTAGACAACTCCCTTAAAAAATCCGAAACCCTCAACCTCTCCCCAATATCCAAAAACGCCAAAGGCTCATCAAAAAAATAGATATCACTCTCACCCAAACTAGCCGCCAAAATCGCAATCCTCTGTAACTCACCGCCACTCAACTTATCCATCTTATTCCCCAAAACCTGACCAACCCCCAAAACTTCAGCCAACTCTTTAATCTTATCTTCCGAACCTCGCTTCAACAACAACTCCATCACTCCAACATCAATCGCCAGACTAGACAAATTCTGCGGTTTATAAGAAACCTTTTTGCCCCCAAGCCCCTCAAAATATCTCAAAATTTCATTCCCCTTAAAAAATTCCTTAACATCTTCTTCACTCGCCACATTCCGCCCCAAATTCATTTTCTCATTCCCAGCTAAAATACTAACCGCCGTGCTCTTCCCAATCCCATTTCTCCCAAGCAAACCAAGAACGCTCCCCTCTTTCGGAATCGGTAACCCATAAAGCGCAAACCCATTCTCACCATACCGATGCACAATATCTTTCTCCGACACCGACGGCAAATTCACAACATTAATCGCCCCAAACGGACACCGCTTCACACAAATACTACACCCTACACAAGCATGCTCATCAATCAAACATTTCTCCCCAATCATAACACAACTATCCACCTCCTGCTTCTCAACCGGACAATATTTCTTACACTCCCGACCACAAACGGACGGCTTACACTTTTCCCTATCAATAATCGCTAACTTCATAAAAATCAAAACAAATCTCAAGTTTTAAATCTAACTTAAAAATCAACACTTCGCCCCACACTCACAACAAAACTTCGCCCCAGCATCAATCGGCCAACCACACCCACACTTCTTCACCTTCTCATCCCGCTTCTCAATAACAGCCTCATAATCACTCCGCCCCGACAACATCTTCCCCATAATCTTAGCAATCTTCGCCTGCTCACCATCATCCTCCTGATACCGCGTTAAATCAAATCCCTCCATTTTCGTTTACGGGAATGTATGAAGGTTAAACCGACCTACTTCCATTTTACATCTTAGAAATTTCTACTTTTAAGCTTTGCCCAAAATCACCTGGCTCCTCTCTCCACAACCTTATACTTATTATTAATCCTTTTTTGACGCCTATAGGAAATCACACCCTCAAACATCAGCCCAACCCCAGCCAAAAACCAAAACCAATCACTATCAATATCAAGCTTGAAAAAAAGCTTCATCAAAACAATCAACGCCATAATTAACCCAACCAGAACGACCAAAACAAAACTCCCATATCCCTTCTTCATATTAATAAGACAACCACATATCTTATAAATCTTACTAAATTCCATATATCATGACACACAAATGCCAACTCTGCAAAAAAGAAATCACAACCACATTCCTAGACAAAATCGTAGGCACGGTCATAAAAACGGGAGAAGGTGAAACTTCAAAAAAGATTTATATTTGCTCATCCTGCCAGAAAGAACACAGAGAAGATTTGAAGGAAAAAATTTCTAAATAATTTCACCTAAAGCCTCCGACGGGAGTCAAACCCGCGACCTCTTCATGTCTCGTTAAAATCAAAACGTAGTTTTGGAAACTAAGTTTTCTGATTCCAGGGAACCTCTTTTTCTAAAAGAGGGAGCCTATTACGAGTGAAGCGCTCTATCACCTGAGCTACGAAGGCACACAAAAAAGAATGATTTAATCCATTAATAAATCTTAGGAATCACTTCTTCTGAAAAACTTCCTTAAAAATCAAATACCCTGAAAACCCAATCAAAAAAACAAGCCCTAAAACAATTTGATAAACATAATGCACCTCACCCAAATAAGCAAAAGCAAAAGCAAACGGGATGACACCGATAACAGTCGCCAAAACATACGTCCAAAAACCAATCTTACTAAACAAGCCCAAGGCATAACTCAAAACATCGACAGGAACAATCATCCTCAAAAAAATAACACTCCAAAAACCATTCCCGATATTAACCCTCTCCTGAAACTCATAAATCTCATCCAAAGAAATAAACCGCTTAACAATCGGAACCCCAAACTTTCTAGCCAACCCAAAAGCAATAGCACTCCCAAGCGTCCACCCTATTATAGTCAAAAGCGCAGCCACCCAAACCCCCCACAAACCAGTAGCCAAAACAATCAAAGGCAAAACCGTAATCGGAGCAAAAACCGTAGCAACAATTTTCAACAAAACATAAACCACCATTCCAACCCAACTCCCCACAATCAAGCCCTCAAAAAACCCCATCTTCGTCTGAATAAAATACGAAAACAGCACAAACAAAAACACAATTACAAATACCCAAAAAAAACTCCACAATTTCAATTTAATACTTTTCTTCATAAAACATCAGGCAATTCTCCCTATAAAAAGCTACCCCTAACGCCCTTAACAATGTGGGGAGGAGGATTCGAACCCCCGTAGGCAAAGATGCCACTGGATCTTAAGTCCAGCCCGTTTGGCCACTCCGGCATCCCCACATAAAAATAAGCAACCAAATGGGATTATAAAATTATGCATATAAACAGAAAACAACATAGCGGACGAACAATTTGCGCGAATTTTGTCTGATTATTCAATTATAAGACAAAATTTTAGTGTGAATTGCGAGCAGGGTTTTGAACTTGTTCAAATCACGTCCAAAAACAAAATAGCGGAGACGGGATTTGAACCACGTGACCTTGAGGTTATGGGCCTCACGAGCTGACCAGACTGCTCCACCCCGCTATATAAATAAACTAAACTCAAGACTTTTAAATCTAACTAATATTATAATCCTATGAAACTCATAGGAATCGACGACGCAGGAAGAGGCCCAGTCCTCGGACCAATGATACTAGCGGGTATAATCACAGATCCAAAAAACGAAAAAATCCTAAAATCCTGGAACGCAAAAGACTCAAAATTACTAACCCCACTCCAAAGAAGAACAATCGCCGAAAAAATAAGACCACAATTCACACACCACATCGAAACCTCCTCCCCAAAAGAAATAGACAGCTCCTCAAACCTAAACTACCTCGAAGCAATAAAAACCGCCAACATCATCAACCACCTAACAAAAAACTTAAAGGGAAAAACAACGGCAATCGTAGACTGCCCCTCCGTAAACATCCAAGCCTGGTCAAACGACGTTCAAAAACTCCTAAACAAACCCAAAAACATAATCCTCCAATGCGAACACAAAGCAGACGCAAACCACCCAATCGTATCCGCCGCCTCAATTCTAGCAAAAGAAAAAAGAGAAGAGGAAATTTACAAACTAAAACTCCAACTCAAAATAGACTTCGGTTCAGGCTACCCCGCTGACCCAAAAACAAAAGAATTCATTCAAGAAAACTTCGACGACAAAAAATACGCTCCCATAATCCGCTTCTCCTGGAACACAGTCAAAAAACTAATCAAAGCAAAAGACCCCATCCAAAAAAAGCTCTTTTGAACCAATAATCTTTATATACAACACATCCCTCTTTCATCCCATGACACATATAAAGAGGATGATATTCAAAGGATTCAAGTCCTTCGCCCAAAAAACCGAAATCCCCCTAGACAACTCAATGAACATCATCGTCGGACCAAACGGCTCCGGAAAATCAAACATCACCGACGCACTCTGCTTCGTACTAGGAAGATTAAGCATCAAAAGCATAAGAGCCGCAAAAGCCGCGAACCTCATCTTCTCCGGAAACAAAATATACAAAGGCTCCCAAGAAGCATCCGTCACCCTAACCTTCTGCAACGCAGACAAAACCTTCGCAATCGACGACAAAGAAGTCACAGTTAAAAGAATCGTAAGAAAAACCGGTCAATCCATTTACAAAATCAACAACAAAACAAAAACCCGTCAAGAAATTCTAGAACTTTTAGCCCAAGCCGGCGTCGACCCAAACGGATTCAATATAGTACTCCAAGGAGAAATTCAATCCTTAGTAAAAGCAACCCCAGAAGAACGACGAAAAATAATCGAAGAAGTCGCAGGAATCTCAGTCTACGAAACAAGAAAACAAAAATCCCTGAAAGAACTCACAAAAACCGAAGAGAAACTGAAAGAAGTATCCTCCGTCCTAAAAGAAAGAACCTCTTACTTAAAAAATTTAAACAGAGAACGAGAAGAGGCGGTCTCTTATCAAAAATTAGAAACCACAATAAAGCGATGCAAAAAAACCCTCCTATCTAAAACAAAAAACCTCAAAGAAACAGAAATCGAAAAAACTGAAAAAACAATATCAGAACACAACGAACAAATAGAAAAACTGAAAAAACGAATAACCGAAAAAAACTTCAAAGTCGAAGAATTCCAAAACAAAATTCTAATAACGAACAAACAAATCCAATCCTCAACCTCCAACGAACAAGAAACTTTACACAGAGAAATATCTGACCTAAAAGCCGAGCTGGCAGGATTAGACGTGCGACGTGAAAACTTCGACAACAGACTCACCCAAGGACAAGAAAAAACATCACATCTAAAAGAAAAAACAGAAAAACTAGAACTCGAAATATCAAAAATACAAACCGCATCCCCCGAGATAAAAAAACAACAAGAACAGCAAAAAATCCTCCAAGAAAAATTCGATATCCTAGAAAAACAACGAAGAAAATTCTACATGCTAAAATCCGACCTTTCAACACTCGAAAACCAAAAAACCTCAAAAGAAAAATTCCTAATCGAATCTCAAAAAGAAGTCCAATTAATCGAACAAACAATAACCTCTCTTTTTCAAGAAATCAAATACACAAAATCAATCCCAGAAAACGAACAACTAAAATTAGAAACCGAAGAAAAACTAAAAAATATAATAGAAAAAATCTCCTCTCTAGAGAAAGAAATCCTAGAGAAAGAAAAGAGAAACGCTATATTGGAAATGGATGTAAAACGAGAAGACAAGTTAAAATCCGACATAGTACAACTAAAATCCTGTCCAATATGCAAACAAGACGTCGGCGAAAAACACAAACACAAAATTTCAACAACAGCAAACGGCAAAATAAACTCTGCCTCTTCAGAAATACAAAAAAACCTCATAGAAAAAACCAAAAACACCACAGAAATAAACCACCTCAAAGAAAGACTCGGACAACTCCAGCTAAAATCAAACGAACTCAGTATCGACCTAATCAAACTAAAAAATTCAGATGAGAAAAAAGAACAAATCAAAAAAATATCCAACAATCAAGATGAAACCAAAAAAGAACTATCCTCAACAAACGAACAACTTCATAAAATAAAATCTGAATACCAAAAACTCGCCCACATCGAAGAGAAATACGACGAAACAAGACTCTCCCTCCAAGAAATATCATTCGCAGACATGGACATAGACACCGAGATAACAGTCAAACAACGAGAAATAAACCGTCTCTCAGTAGAAATAAAATCAATCACAAGAGACATGGAAGACTCCCAAATCGAACTGAAAAAAATAGAAGTACGAATAACCGAAAAAGATAAAGAAGCCATCAAAAAAGAAATTGAAGAACAAAAACTCTACGAAAAAGCTCAAAAATTCTTCGACGAAAGAAACCATTTGCAAGACCAACAAAAAGTTTTAGAAACCGACATCATCGGACTCCAACACACAATTAAAAACCTCGAAGATAAAATCAACTACTTCAAAATACAACGAGCCCAAACCTCAGCTCAAATAGATTCTCTAAAATCCGAACTAACAGAATTCCACCAAGTCGAAACCCTAGCCCTACCAGTCGAACAAATCAAAGAACGTCTCCAAAAATCCCAATTCAGACTCTCTCGCCTAGGAAACGTAAACCTCCGAGCCCTAGAAGTCTTCGAAGAAGTAAGCAAACAAGTAGAATTAATAGAAGAAAAAGTCATAATAATCTCTAAAGAAAAAGAAAAGATAGAAAAAATAATATCCGAAATAGACAAAAAGAAAAAGAAATCTTTCCTAATAACTCTAAACGCAATAAACCAATATTTCACACGAAACTTCACACAACTCTCAAGAAAAGGCGAGGTCACTTTAGAACTAGAAAACAAATCCGACCCATTCAGCGGCGGACTAAGCATCCTAGTAAAAGTATCCCGAGGACGATATTTCGACATCACGTCCCTCTCCGGCGGAGAAAAAACCCTCGTAGCACTCTCCCTAATCTTCGCAATCCAAGAATACCGACCCTACTGCTTCTACGTATTCGACGAAATAGACGCCGCCCTAGACAAACACAACTCCGAACTCCTATCTGCCCTAATCAAAAAATACATGACAACAGGACAATACATCATCATCACCCACAACGACACCCTAATCTCCGAAGCCTCAAATATCTACGGCGTATCTATGCAAGAAAATATTTCAAAAATAATATCTTTGAAGATATAGCCCGACGAAAAAACTATATAAACCCCAAGTCCCAACAATAACCAATGAAAAAAGAATTGGTGACCCTACTTTTAGCATTAACAATAATCTTCCCTCTAACTTCCGCATCCCTTCAATCAAATTTCAACGAAATAGATGAATACATCACAGAATACAACTCAGGAGAACTAAACGCACCACAACTAATTGTCTACATAGACTATACCAGAAACAAAATGTACGAAGACCTCGACCGAGACCACAAACGAGCATTCACAGAAACCGAAATAAAATCCATCCTAACAAAAACCGATAAAGAAGACAAGCGAGACTATTACAAACCAGAATACGAAAAAAAATTCAAAACCGAGGACTTCTACATAGTCTTTGAAGCACATTCCTTTTTCCGACGAGACAGAGAATACTACGAAGAACGAGAGGAAGATACCGAAAAATTATACACCCTAGACTACAACCTCGTAGCACTTGGCATCAGCGAAGAAGACGAGCTGAAAGACCAAATATCAGAACTAGCGACAGAAATAAAAGACCTCATCAAAACAAGAGATGACACCGAATACATCGCACTACAAGAGAAATTCTCAAAAATAAAATCAAAATTCTGGGAAATCCGAAGCCAGAATAAATGCGTAAAGATTATGGAAGACGCCGGAATGACAGAAAAAGAAAAAGACTACCCCACTAAAGAAAGAAGTTTCTATCTAATGATTGAAGAAATAAAAAAGAAAGACTGCTGGAATGAAGGCGGAAACTGTGAACAAATTTGCGATGAAAAGAAAGTGTGTGATGAAGGATATGAAGTCCAATGCGAAATAAAAGATATCTGCGAGGACGAATGTCATGAAGAAGAAGTGTGCATTGAAGAAGGAAACGGAACAGTTTGCGAGAACGAAGAAGTATGTGGGGAAGTATGTGGACCGAGAGAGGTATGTGAGGATAATGAAAACTGTTGGACAGAACAAGATTGCTATGAAGACTGTAGCGAAGGAGAAGAGCGTTGCGAAGAACATGTATCCGGCGAAGTAAGGATTGAGGGAAATTGCCGAGAAGATGGAAGTGACTTATGGGTAAACTCATGGAGCGAAGACGAGGAATTTAATTACTTCCAAGGCCTCAACGAAGGAGGGGAATGGAACTGTGAAAACGAGATAGAAAGCCTAGTCGTGATAAGGAAAGTTCTCCAAAAAGACACAAACAACGAATTCGCAAAATGGTATTTCGAAGAATTTCTCCAAGAAGACTACGATAGAATCTTGAACGGGGGAAACGGATTTAAAGAAGTTTTATGGCGAATAATTCGAAACGAAGAAGAAATCTCGGACAGAATACACTGCGCTGAAACAAAAGAATGGCCAAAAGGATTCAAAAAAATAGACATCACTTACAAAAACAATAACACCAATGTAGAAGTCTGGGAAAAATTCATTCCCGTCGAATGGGATAACATGAGACACTACACAACCCTCTTCAAATATTCGTGGATGCCAGACAAAGAACTCCTTAAAAAATTAATTAACTACAAAATGGCCGAAACCAAAACAATCGGACCATCCGCAAAAGATATAGCAGAAATAAAATCCGATGAAGGAAAAATGGAAATTATCAAAAGATTAAGTGAAAAATATGGAGGTAGCCTCGACGTAAAACTCGAATTAACCGAAGAAGATGAAAACATAGTTCTAAGATATCTACAAATAAACCCAGAAGAAATCGTAAAAATATCAGAAGAAATCCCAGAAGACATAGATATCTCCGTAAAAATTGATTACGACACACTCTATAATTTCATTAATTACATGAGCTACACAATGGAAAGCGACAGGATAGAAGGGCCTCGATGGATACACATAGAAGAAGACGGAGGGCCCGGCAAACTTTTCAGTGTTATTGGAGCAGTATCAAAAATGTGGCGAGAAGGAATAACAATCAAACCTAGATACGCACTACTAAAAATGTTCTTCAACGCAGGAGACATAGTAAACCTAATCAGTGGAACAGAGGGGCCCGAAACAAATGATAAAAACGAAGGAGTTAAAATGAGCGGTAACGCCATACTAACAAAAGAATGAAAGGAATAAAAAAAATACGAAAACTGCCAAAATTAACAATAGTCCACCTAGCTATAAAGCTAGTCATATTCCTAATCTTCTTCGTGGGAATCCTATACAAAGTCTCTGTCCCATTTCTTTATTTAGCAATCCTCCTAATTATCGGAAATCTAACCATCGGAATCATAGCAAAACAACGAGCAATCACAATGAATGTCTTCCTTTTAATCCTCGGATTTCTTCAATTCCTAATTTTTATAGGATACATTGCAACAATAATCGGAAGCATACTAAGCCTAATTCACTTAACATTATTTTCTATTAAAACCTTGAAATAATACATCTAATAAAACAACTCCAAAAAAACCGGGTTCTTCTCACAAACAATATCCGAAGCTTTCTCAAGTAATTTCCCATCCAACACAGGCAAAACCCCCACCTGGTCAACAGCGCCCAAAACAACCGACCCATTTACAGACCTACCAACAAGAATACTCATATTAGAATCAACAACCTTAGAATCCCCACCAGAATACGCCTTAAACTTCAACGAACTAATATTAACATTTCCCCTATTCACAATCTCTAAATCATACGTCCCACTTAAATTCGAAACAACCACAACACTAAAATCCACCGTGCCACACAGCTCATCAACAGAAAGACCATTCACATCCGCCTTCCCACGAATAAAACCATACGACCACGAATAAACCAAAGACGATATAACCAAAGCCAACACAATCAAAAAAACACTCGCAATCAAAGGCGACAAGCCACGATTTCCAATCCTCATAAAAACAACAGGAAACCCAACTTTATAAAATTACCCAACCCAAAAAGGATCAAGCCCCCAAATGAGGGCAAAATAAAAATAAAAATAAAAAATTCTTAATTAATAGTAACTAGTTTCTACTTCATCTATCGGCTTTTCTTTCTTAGTAAGAAGAATAACCAAAACAGCCAGAAGTACAACAAAGATAATCACAAGGATAACTGTCAAAGCAACAACAGAAGTCGAAACCGAAGTCCCAACAATATTCGCGCCGAAAACAGTTTGACTACCATCAACATCTACAGAGAAGGTATAAGTTCCAATTTCAGCGTCGCTGGACGCAGTAACACTAATCTGGACAGTCTCGCTCGCATCTGGACCAACAGTAACAACCGCAGGAGCCGACACAATCAAAGCATCGCCAGAGATAGTCTTAATATTGAAAACCTTAATGTCATCCGCAGAATTAACAATAATCATATCGTAAGTTACAGTTTCTCCCTTCATCAAATCTTGATTCTTTACAGCAGCCAAGACAGAACTAGAGACAGAACTACCAATACTAATCAACTTAGTAACAGTAGTTTCAGCATCGCTATTGTAAACTTCAACTTCCATATCATAAACACCACTAATGGCGCTAGACGGAATCTTCAAATAAACAGTACGATACATAGAATCTTCTTCATCGTCGTAGTCAACGTAATCCTCAGTTGGAATCAAATCGCCAACATAACCTCGAGTGGAAACACCCAAAGCAGGGATAGAAACAAGAACGTATGTGTCATCCATCCTATTATAACCGACGTTCTTTACAACGACAGAAACAGGAAAAACGTCACCAGCAACAACCTTCGAAGAATAGTCAACAGACAAAACTTCAAAAGTATAAGATTCTCGCTGCATACTAATAGTATACGTCTCTTCAGTCTGATCATCCTTAGAAATAATCTCTACATAAAGAGTATATTCCTCAGACAAATCATTAGAATCAGAAGGCAATCTCAAAGACAAAAGCTTAGTATAAGTGTTACCATTTTCAATATCGAACCTATCCGTACGGACAGAGACATCGTCCCGGTGACCTTCCATATAAACTTTTACTCTAACATTTTCCTCATCAGCAATAGAATCAAACGTAACCCTCACAGGAACAACATTATCAACATCGCCAACCACAGTATTAGAACCCAACGTAACACCATTAAACTCGGTGTAAATATTAGTAGCCAACCCAGCCGAAGCGAAAGTAGCAACTAACAAAGTTAAAACTGCAACAAAAGGAATCAAAAGTACATTTCTTTTCATATTTTTCATTTTGAATTTAGTTAATATTTTAACCCCCAAAAGCTATATAAACCTTACGTTTGTTGTAATTCCGCAGAGACGAAAAAGTTTAAAAAGTATACTTTGGTATACATTATATCGTAAAAATGAGTAACAAAAAGAAAAAGAAAACTCCGGGAGAGAAAATCACGACGATAAAACTCCTAGAAGAAACGAAAATACGTATTGAAAAACTTCGAGAACATAAACGAGAATCCTATGATGATATTCTAAGAAAGATATTATATGTCCTAAACACCGCACGAGACTCCCCAGAAAAAGCAAAACGAATCCTAGAAAGAATCTCCGAATTAAGAGACAGAATGATAGAAGAAGAACGCCAGCAAAAAGAAGACTTGGAAAAAGAAAACCAGCTAAAATAATCTCAACCTAAAACCTTAACAATATCCTCAAAAACTTTCTCAATATCTTGCTCTCCATCGATCTTAACAAAATCATGCATCTTCAAAATCCTCTCTGTCTCCCTATGATAAATCCCCAACCTCTTTCTCAAAGCCCCCTCATTGTCATCCTTCCTTTTTATCAACTTCCCACCACAGTTATCACAGACATCATCAACCTTAGGCTTAGGAAAACTATTCACATTAAAAATCGCCCCACATTTTGAACAACTTCTCCGACCCAAAATCCGCCTCACACTCTCATCATCACTAATCGAAATTTCAAAAACCTTATCGACATCAAAATTCTTCTCAAAAAAATCCAACTGCTTAACATTCCTAGGATAACCATCAAGAATATATCCCTTCGCACATCCATTCCCAGAAACTTTCTTCAACAACAGCTCCTCAACAAACTCATCCGGCACAAGCTTCCCAGCATTCATCACCTTATCTATCTCCTCCTTTATCTTCCCTTTAGCTTTTCTCAATAAATCCCCAACAGAAATATGACAAAGCCCAAACTTCTCAGCAATCATCTTCGCCTGCGTCCCCTTACCTGAACCCTGAGGTCCAATAAAAATTAATTTCATAGTGCCTTAAAATCAAGACACTATTTAAAATTAAGTTAAAAAAATAAAAAAATTCTTTTAAAGATTATTCCTCTGCTGGTTCACTAGCCAAAATCGCCCACCAAGGCTTTTTGATATCCAAAACCTCCCCAGTTTCAGCATCTACCTGAGCCTGAACTTGCATCTTAGCTCCGAAAACTCCAAGAAACCTAGACTGTCTTTCTGTCTTAACCTCATAAGCAAGACTCGCCTTATCTCCAGCTCCAACTTCCTTCAATTCAATAGAACATCCATTTTCCTCAGAACAAGTTTTCAACCTCAATCTTTCCAGAGCAGTATTAGAAGCAACATCAGGCATAACCTTAATCTCCGCGTTCTTCCCATTAGAAAGCTGTGTGGTCAACTTAGTTTTTCCGTTAGTCATCTCTTGGTCAATCTTCATCGAAGTCTTAGCAGATTCTCCACCAACTTCTAACCTCATCTGATTATTTGATTCTGTTTGAATCATCATCCGCTGACCATCCTCTCCAATATGCTCCCCAGCCTGAAGTTGAATCTTTTGACCTTCGCCAATATTACTAAGCTGCGTGCCATTCACGCCCCCTTGTCCGCTACCTTGTGCCATCAACTCTGGATTTGCAAGCCCAGTCCCAGGCTCATGAATACCAGGACTCTCCGCAGCAAAAACCAGCCCCAACATCAAAACAACACCAATAATTATAAATATTTTTTTCATTAAGTTACCTCCTTATAGCTCTTGCCAATTAAACACAATTTGAACATTATAAACATTATGGATTTGTCGTCCATTTATAGATTAAAAAAATATACCCGAATCAGTTTCCTTATCTCCTCATTCCAGCTCCTTGCATCGAACCTTTATGCATGCCCTGTCCGCCTCCAAAACCAGACCCATTTCGAGAACCCTGTCCATTACCCAAACCAAGTTCAGTTCTCAATTCAGCAGCACGTTCAAGATTTCCAACCTCTCCAGCCTCGTGAGCTTCCACGAACACCGCAAAATTGCCTTCATTTACAACTTCCATAACTCTAGAGTGCCTTCCAGTTTCAGCCATCAAAGCAACCCACGCATCGTAATCAAGATTATCGAAAGCTTCTTCCATGGCCTCATGTCTATCTTCCGAATAGTCCGATCCTTTCACTGAATAATCACCTTGGTAAGCAGCAACAAAGCCAACCCCCAAAAGAGCAACTATTCCCAAGGCCAACATACTCATTGTTTTTCTATTTTTCATTTTCATTTTACCTCCCATGATTTAATTAATCAACTAAAATAAAATTTCTTTATAAAAAAGATGGACTTCAAATCCACCCCCCTTAAAACTATTTAAACCTAGAACACATTATACAAAAATGGCACCAATGACAGGACGAGCAATCGAACAAGGCATGGGACAAGGTCTCGGAAAAATAATGAACTCCGGGATACAAGGAGAAATAATCTACTCCTTCATAATAATCGCCTGCAGCCTAATGATTTACTTCGGCACAAAAGAACTATACAATTTAACCTCCCACAAAGGAATAAAATACTTCAGACAAGCCTTCCTCTTCTTCGCCCTCGCCTATTTCTTCAGGTCCTTCATAAAAATCATCTTGTTCTATTTCGAAAAAAGCGAACTCCTAACCTTCTTCCCAATCTTCGGAAGCATAACACTCTTCATGTTCATGTACTTCAGCTCAATGGCAATCTTCTACCTCCTCTATAGTGTAATGTGGAAAAAATGGAAATGGAAATCGACAATACTTCTCTTCCACCTAACCTCACTCGCTATAGCCACAACAACTATCCTATTTAGAAGTCCAACCGCCTATCTAATCATAAACATACTACTATTCGCCTTCATTTCCCTCACAGTATACCTATCCCACAAACAACCCAAAAAGAAAAAACCCACCAACCTCTACATTATCTACCTAATGCTTTTCTTCTTCTGGATACTCAACATCATAGACATCCTCGTCCCCAATTTTCTACAAACATTCCAATTATTCATCTACCTAACATCTCTCGGAATATTCCTATCAATTTTATATAAGGTTATCAAAAAAACAAATTAAAATGGCAAAAAGAAACAAGTTAGAAATTATAAGAGACATTTTAAAAATTATCCAAAACAATCACTCAATAAGACCAACGCCACTACTCAGAAAATCAAACCTCTCGTCCTCTCAATTCAAAAAATACTATTTAGAATTATTAAACAAAAAATTCATAAAAGAAACATATGGAAAAAATAAAACAATCACATTAACAGAAAAAGGTCAAAAATATCTAGAGAAATATCTCACAATAATAAACTTCATCGACGAATTCGAACTATAAATCTTTCGGGACCACCAGGGTCACCTACTCGCAGGTTCTCGTGCCACTCAATGGTATGTCGTTTGAGACCAAACCTTCAACCCCTCGACAGAACCCCCAACCGGATCCGGAGCTTCACAAATCAAAACAACATCCTTGTCCAACCCCTTCAACCAACCCAAAACCTTCCGCCACTCTCCCTTCTCCGTCTTCACATGCTTCCGCTCCCCCTTCTCCCCATACTCAATCCCCGAAAAATGGACATGCCACTTCTTCCCTGGAAACACCTTCTCAATCTCATCAAACTCATACTTCTTATATCTCGCCAAAACATGCGCAACATCAATACAAGCCCCACACCCCGTCTCCTTAACCAACCTGGAAATCTCATCAATCGACCCAAAAACATTCACCTTCCCCATCACCTCCGGACAAATCTCAACATCCCAACCCTCCTTCTTAACCACCTTCATCACCTCAACGATACCACCCTTAATCTTATCAAAAACCTCATCCTTATCCATCCCCATATAAAACCCCGCATGAAAAATAACCCGCTTCGCCCCAAGCCACGACGCAATCTCGCAACATCTCAAAATCCTCTTCTTACTCGCCTCAACCTTTTCCTCTTCCTTAGAATTCAAATTCACAAAATACGGCGCATGAATCGACAAATAAATCCCAAGCTCTTTAGCCTTCTCCCCAATCCTCTTCGCGTCCTCCTCGTTCTTAATATACGGACCATAAGTAAACTCAATCTCACAAGCCCTCAATCCCAACTCATGAAACTTTTCCAAATTCTCAACCGCATCATTCACCGGACCCAAACCCCCAGGACCAAACCTAATTTTACTCATAACAAAAAAAAGAACCTCAATAATTTAAATCTACCTAAACTTCCGGAATACCCAACATTTCCAAATTCAACCTACCCAAATTCTGAACCAAATAAGTATGCAACTTAGCAATAATCAAATCCTGCAACCCCTCCTTCAACAACCCATGACAAACCCCAACATCACTCTCCGGATTCATCACAACACCCAACGGCAACGTGCAAAGCATCTTCTGCCCCTCGAGTTTCCTAGAATCCGCATTATTCAACTCCCCTTGCAACAACTCAACACTAACCTCACAACCTCCTCCACCCTTACCCTTAATCACATACTCAAAAATCATATCCTCGCCCGCCACAAACTTCGCCTTATCACAATCCCTCAAATTCTCATCAAAACACTGCCTACTTTTACAATCTTCATAACTAAAAAAAACCTGAAAAACTAGCCAACCCAAAACAATCACAACCACAAAAAGCAAAACAGTCCTCCAATGAAAACGCCGTTCTGTCCCCCTCTTTATACTTTTTTTCTCTATCTTCTCAGTCTCTATCTTCTCCTCTTTCTTCATCATACACAAAACAGAATTAACTATATAAAATTAACTCAAAAAATAAAAAAGCCTCAAAAAGAGGCATAAATTCCTACAAGGAAATTAGTTTAATGTTGCTCTCAGGAACCTTGCCAAAGCTCTTCGCCGCAACTGCCTTAGACTGCAATCTCTCAGCAGCCTGAATAACAACGCCACCAGCCTCGGAAACCATCAACACAAAAGCCTCTTTCGCACCAATAGAACCCAGCCTTAAAAGTGAAACATTCTTCACAACTTCCAAATCTTCATTAACAACCAAGACATTCTTTCCCTTAATCTCAGAGCTTAACTTCCGAAGTTTCGAAATATCATCATCAGTCAACTCTCGCCTAACAATTTCTTCAACAGATTCAGCTCTACGAGCCACAGTCCTAACAGGACCAGAACCATTCTTCAAAAAAACCGCAGCCGGAACCTTCTTCCGTAAACATATCAAAAGCTCCTTACCAGCTAACTCCTCAACTTCTTTACCGTCGGGTGCACTAGCGATGTAAACAATCTTAGCATTATCACAAACGTTCTGAGCAATCAACTTACCGCCCCTATCTCCATCGACAAACAAAGTCAATTCCTTCGTCTCTCCAAGAGTAGCGATAGTTTTAGGAAACTTAGTTCCTTCCATACCAATAACATTCTTGATACCATGCTTCAACATATTCACAACATCAGCTCGACCTTCACAAACAATCAATTCTTTCTCAGCGTCGATATTCGGACCAGCAGCCAAACCCTCAGGACCATACGTAACAGCCTTCGAAATACGAGTCGACTCACGAAGCTCACTTTCCATCTCCGTCGAATCCATACCCTCATTCGAAATACCCGCCAAAAGAGCTTTCGCTCTCTCCATAATATAATCCCTCTTGCCACCACGAACATCTGAAATATCCGTAATCTTAATAGTCGCGTCCGTCGGACCAATCTTATCAATCGTCTCAAGCGAAGCCGCAATAATAGTCGTTTCCGTCTTATCAAGCGCAGTCGGAATAGTAATCTCTCCAGTAGTCTTCCCACCTTCCGTAGTCAAATCTACCTCAATCCTACCTATCTTTCCTTCTTTCTGAAGCTCACGCAATTCCATGTCAGCACCAAGTAAACCTTCTGTCTGTCCGAACAGAGCCCCAATTACATCAGGTTTCTGAAACGGTCCGTCAGCGTTAAACTTAGCAATAATCTGATACTTTATCGACGTTGGACTTATTTTAGCCATATTTTTCTTTCTCCATTTAGTTACAATTAGAAATATCTTTCCCCCACCTGCAAACATGAATGTGATGATAATAAACTCTATCCAGCTATCTCTAACAAACAGAAAAAATATCTTTCATTTAAAAACTTTTGCACTCCAACCTTTAAACCAAAAACACAAAAATCTCAACGAAATCTCCCTTTAAATCCTTTTGCCCTCTTCAAAAATCAAAAAATCTCTCACAAATATTTATAAAGATATTCTCTCACCAACTCTCAAATAAAAAGAGGGCAACAAATGGAAATCGAACAACAAGACGAAGAAGACGACGACATCGAAGAAGACGACGACGACATCGAAGAAGAAGAATTCGACGATGAAGAAGAGCTTGAGGACGAGGACTAGCCCAAAATAAAAAATGACAAAACCGGAAAGCCTAAATGACGAATACGACGAAGAAAGTCTCGGCGAAAGCGCATTAGACCTCGAAGAAGACCTTTAGCCAATTTATTTTTTTTCTTCTATTTTTTTTATAGAAACTTCCATCTCATCCCAATAATTTTGCCTCACGAAACATACCTAGTGCCTTATACGACTCTCTCAACTTACCCAAAATCTCTTCCCTCTCAATATCTTCCAACTTCATCTTAACCAACTTCTCATAAAACTTCACCGCACTCGCCCTCTTCGCCTTCCCCTCAAGTTCCTTAGCCGCACCCAAATAAATATTCTTCCGAGCCAACACAATTTTCGCCTTATCAGCACCAGTCGCATCCCGAATCGCCTTACTAAACATATCATCCGCGTCATCCACCTTCCCAATACGACAATACATCTCAGCCGCCATAACATAAGAATCCATCCTATCCCGAAACATCGGTTCCATAGAAGCCAAATTCCCAAGAGCCCGCGCCGCCCGTTCAAACATCGCCCTCTCCTCATACAACTTCGCCAACTCGCCCCAAATAAACCGCTTAATCTCAAAACTCCCGCCAACCGCCTTCAACGCCGACTCCAAATAATTAATCTTATTCAAAGCCGTATTCATAGAAAGCAACTTCGTTTCCATCTCTTCGATTGTTTTTTCTCTGACTTGGATTGTCATTAAACAAAAAACAATAACGACTTTTTAAGAATTATCGTGGTAGGTATCTATTTGAAAAATAACATTGTAACTACTAGCAAAAGACACTTAAAACAAAATATTTAAGTAGTATATATAATTAGCAAAATAAGAATAATAAAAAATGGAAATAGGTAAACAGCTACAAAGAATGTCTGACGGAATAGACCGAGAATACGAACATAAATTTATCTCCAAAACTCAAAAGTTACTTGATAAAAAGATGAATGAATCATATTTTTTTTAGATGCTTCCCTCTCTTTTCAAAACGGCAATGCTATATGGAGACAAGATACCCCCATTATCGACCTCGAAAAACCCAGATCCTCAACAAATCCTCTAATAAACCCAGAGATATCTATACAATCAGCCAATCATGCTTACGATTTATTTAAAGACTATTTTAATCAGGCTTTCCTCTCTAAAAAAGGCGCCTATAGAAAGGAAATAGATAATTTAGAAAAATATTGCAATGAATAATTTTCCTCTAATATCCCTTAATTTAATAAAAAAATTCCAAAAACCCGGAAAATCCCGGGCAAAAAAATAAAAAAAAGCGTCGGAAAAAGTTTAATTTTAGTTAGGAAATTTCGAAGTGTAAAAAAATTCGTGGCGTACAATGGTACGCGAGAATTCTTTTACCAAGAAATTTCCAAATAAAATTAAAGTTTCTTTTCGACAAGAGACTTGCAGACACCCGCAGCTACCGTAACACCAGCATCTCGGATAGCAAACCTAGCCATATTCGGATTCTTATCAGCAGACTCCAAAACTAGATTGCCAACCGGCTTAATCTTAACAATAGCAACATCCCCATTCTTTAGGAAATCAGGGTTCTCTTCAGCAACCTGTCCAGTAGCCGGGTCCAACTTAGCTTTCAATTCCACAAATTGACATGGAACCTGAGCCGTATGAACATGGAAAACTGGTGTATACCCTTTAGCAATAACAGTCGGATGATTAATGACAGCAACTTGTGCTTCAAATTCTTCAACTATTTTTGCTGGATTAGCAGCGTCACAAATAACGTCGCCTCGAGCCATGTCTTTCTTACCAACACCTCTGATGTTGATACCAACATTATCTCCAGCTTCGCCTTCTTTCAACTGCTCGTGGTGAGCCTCGATACTTCGAACTTCACCCGTGATTCCAGTTCCAGATCTCCCCGGTAGAACAACGACCTTTTGGCCGATTTTCATAATTCCAGTTTCAATCTTTCCTACAGGAACAGTACCAATACCAGTGATATCGTAGACATCCTGAATTGGCATACGCATTGGTAATCCAGTTGGTTTCTCTGGTGCAGGAAACTTATCAATCTGTTCTAGAACAGTTGGTCCCTTGTACCACGCCATCTTATCAGACTTATTCGCAATGTTATCGCCCATAAGAGCGGAACCCGCGATAAAAGTAGTTTCATCAGGCTTATATCCAGCCTGCTTAATAACACCTTTAACGTCCTCGACAGCTTTCTTGTACTTATCCTCGTTATAATCAACAACATCCATCTTGTTAACAAGAACCGCAAGTGATTTCACACCCATAGTCCTCAACAACCAAACGTGCTCCTTAGTCTGAGGCTGTACCCCGTCTTCACATCCAACAACTAAAAAAGCCGCATCTGCCTGCGAAGCACCAGTAATCATGTTTTTAACAAAATCCTTATGCCCCGGAGCGTCGATAATAGTAACTTCAAAATTCTTAGTCATAAGCTTCTTGTAAGACAGGTTAATAGTAACCCCTCTTTCTCGCTCTTCCTTTAAATTATCCATCACATAAGCGAACTCAAATCCAACTTTACCATGCTTTTCTGCTTCTTCCTTAAACTTCTTCATCTCTTGTTCAGAGACCGCACCGCCATCAAAGAACACTCGCCCTACGCAAGTAGACTTCCCCTGGTCAACGTGTCCAACAAAGACAACATTCAGTATAGGTTTTTCTTTAGCCATATTATATTTTTTCAATTTAGTTAATCTGATTGCATCGAGGGATTTTACTCTTAACGATACAAATTAAGATATAGATTTTGGTTTTTAAAGTTAGTGGTTTAGGAATCTACTGATTCTCACTCAAACCCTTCCGAGAACGTATAGTCCTAATAACCTTCCCCTGCATATCCCCCGGCAATCTCTTAAAAGTCTGACTAACCAAACTAGAAACCCCTCTCCCCTCAGTCGCACTCCTCAAATCACTCGTCCATCCTATCATCTCAGCAACCGGCAACTCAGCCCGAATCGTAACCCCAGTCTCATCCTGCTGAACATCAACCAAAGTCCCCCTCTTCGTCGAAACAAGAGAAGTCACAGCCCCCATAAAATTAATAGGCGCCTCAATCTGATGAACCTGAACCGGTTCAAAAATAACAGGAACAGCCTTAGCAAAACCCTCCTTAATCGCATCACGAACAGCCGGGTATACCTGCGCTGGACCACGATGAATCGCATCCTCATGCAACTTCATATCAACAACAGAAACTTTCATCTTATGACAAGGCTCCCTCGCCAACGGACCAGCATCCATAACCTGCTCAAACGCATCAAGCAACAACTCAATAACCTCCCCAATCTGAACAATCCCCTTCGTCCTATCCAAAAAAATCGAACCCTTGTAAATATTCCTATACTGTTGCGCCTCATCCCGACTAATTCCCAACCCAACCAAAGTCTCGTCCAAAGCCTTATCCTTCTTCTTAATTCTACCCGACGGCAAAGTTCCATCAGCAATAGCCTCAATAATAGATTCCTCCAAGGGCTCAACCGTAATAAAAAAATCATTATGCTTATTCGGAGAACGTCCGACAGCAACATCACTCACCTTCGCAACCGACTCACGATAAACAATAATCGGCGGACCCATCTCAATCTCCAGCCCCTTCTCGCTCTTAATCCTATTCTCAATAATCTCCAAATGCAACTCCCCCATCCCACTCATCAAACTCTCCCCAGTCTCCTCATTAATCTCAATCCTCAGCGACGGGTCTTCCTTCCCAATCTGCCTCAAAATCTCAATCAACTTAGGCAAGTCCGCAGTCCTCTTCGCAGCAATCGACTTTGTAACAACAGGCTCGAACAAATGACTAATAGCCTCAAACGGCTCAATCGGATTCTTCGAAACAGTTTCCCCAACGACAACATCCCTCAACCCAACAATCCCAACAATATTCCCAGCAACAACCTCATCAAGCTGAACCCTCGAAGCACCCTTGTAAATCGAAACCTGCTGAGCCCTAACGTTCGTCCCCGCAATATTCATATACAACTCGTCACCCTGCTTAATCTTCCCACCAAACAAACGACCAGCCGCAACCTCCCCCGCATGCGGGTCAACAACAATCTTAATCGGAACAAACGCAACCTCGCCATCAATATTACAACTCATTAGATCTTTCCCTGCCTCACTCTCCAAGTCACCATGCCAAATTTTCGGAATCCTATAAGACTGCGCAGTCACAGGGTCAGGATGATTATCAACAACCATTCCCAAAATAACCTCATGAATCGGAGCTCTCTTCGCCAAAATCTTATACTCTTCGCCACCCTTCTCATACGCCTCAATAATTTCCTTAAAACTAATCCCGTGCTTCTGCATATAAGGAATACTCAAAGCCCAATTATGAAACGCACTCCCAAAAGCAACCGTACCATCAGCGACGCCGACCTGCCACTTTTGCTTATATTCAGGCTCGGCAATCTCCGCAATCAACTTATTTACATTATTAATAATATCAACAAACCTCTTCTGCATCTCCTCCGGCGTCAACTTAACCTCACGAATCAACCTATCTACCTTATTAATAAACAAAATCGGACGAACCCTCTCCTTCAAAGCCTGCCTCAAAACAGTCTCGGTCTGCGGCATAATACCCTCACTCGCACAACTCAAAACAATCGCACCATCCACAGCTCTCATAGCCCGAGTAACATCCCCACCAAAATCAACGTGCCCAGGTGTATCAATTAAATTAATCAGATAATCATCGCCATTAACATTATGAACCATAGACACCGACGCTGAATCAATCGTAATTCCCCTCTCCGCCTCATCCTCATGAAAATCCAAAGTCCTCGCCTTCCCCGCCAATGCCTCACTCATCATCCCAGCACCAGCCAAAAGATTATCAGAAAACGTCGTCTTCCCGTGGTCAATATGCGCACAAATCGCAATATTCCGAATATGCGTCGGGTCCTTCTGTAATTCCTTAACTTTGCTCGTCATGTCGGGTGCCATAAACAATAAATTGAAAAATCCTTTTATAAAACTTTGCCCTACTAAATATTAATTTTCCGACGACATAAGCCCTTCTTCCTCAATAGAAGAACAACTCCTCTCTACTCCCCCCATCTCTTTCTTATCACCACCCTCAGATAAATCACAAGAACCACTACATCCATCCCTTCGCTCACAGCCATAATAAAACCTCCCATTTGACCCGATACAATAACTAAAATATTTATTCATAAAAACAAAATCAAATCAAACTTTATAAAAACAATTATACTTAAGTTAACAAAATTACCGAGCCGCGTCAGCCTGCTTTTCCGTGTCGCTTCTCTTCCTAACTGCATAACTCTCCCCCGAATTATCAGCAGCCAACATAATCTCCTTCGCCAAAGCCTCAACAATCGTCGCTTTCTTATTAAACGCCTTATCATAAGACCCATTAACAAAATACCTCAAAACCAAATTCAATCTCCGTCGTGGAGAAACATCAACAGACTGCGGATATTTCGAACCACCCATAACAATCGTAGTCGTCTCATCTCTCGGCGCACCATTCTCAATCGCCCGAACAAAAACCTTCAACGGATTCTCCCCAGTCTTCTTCTCAATAATCTTAAACGCATCAATCACAATCCCCGTACACTTCGTCTGCTTCCCAGTAATCCAACCAGTAATAATCCTATGCTTCTTCCCCCGCGACCCAGGAACCTGCAACAAATTAATCAACCTCTCAACAACATTAACTTTCGTCCGAGCCGGATCCCACTTAATCCGCCCATGACTCTTCAACATCAACTTAGCATTCAAATTCACAACCTTTTTCAAGCCCGGGTCCTCAACTCTAACCTCAGAAGCATCAAACAAACCAAAAACCTTCATCTCTACCATCTTATGAAGAACCCCCCGTATTATCCGGCCTTAAAACCACATAGCCTTCACCCGTTTTAGGAACAGTACTATCTACACCCAAAAACCCATTACCAATCGTAGCTACTACCTTTTCACAATCAGGCAATCCCCTTACTACGATGGAATCATATTTCTCAAAATCTTCCTCCACAATCCCGGACATATCTTCAGCGCTCATAAACTTGACTAATTCCCCCATCCTAATCAAAAACCCCCTCAACAAAATCATCAAAAGAAATACCACTATGCCTTCTAAAACCCGAAACCCTACCAGTCAATTTCTCTACATATGATACCCTGCCAGATGTCGATTCGCCATCCATATGCTCATAAACAATAAAATAAAGTTCTCTAGGCTCACTCCCCATAATCCTAACCAATTCATTATATCTATCGCCCCTCTCTTTCACCAGCGGCCAACCCTCCCCTATCTCCCCTATAGGACGCCCACATCCAGCACCCTCACCATAAACTCCCAATCCTTCCTTCTCAAAATCATAACCACCAAATCCAGTTCCACCACAGCTTCCAATCCCCATCAACGCCTCCCCTTCTCAATCTTCCCACACCAAAGTCGCGCCAAAGGCTGATCATTTACTTTAATAACCTGAAACCGAACACCAGACAAATCCCCCTTCGTCCGACCCTGCTTTCCACCAATTCTCTCAATCACAACCTCGTCATGCTCATCAACAAACTTTTGCGCCAAATTCCCAGGAATAAACGCAGTCACTTCCTTACCATTCTTAATCAACTGAACCCTGCAACACTTCCTCATAGCAGAATTAGGCTGCTTCGCTTCCTTCTGAATCTTCTTAACAACAATTCCTTTAGCCTGCGCAGCACGACCAATCGGGTCAAACTTCAAACTAATTCCAAGCCGCTTCTTCTTATCTGGCAACCTATTATCACGAAACTTCTTCCGCTTATTCTTCATCTTCCGTCCACTCATTAAACCCATCGTAATAATTAAGTGAAAATTTGCTTTAAAAACTTTTGCCAACAATTTTTACGTGAAACATTTTTAATGTTACTCTTATAAAACTTACCATGAACCCTCGCAAAAATTCTACCTAACCTCGAAATCCACCATAACCGGAAGATGGTCCGACAACTTCAACTTCAGAACCTCATAATTCTTAACCCGAATCTCAGGAGAAATCAAAATATGGTCCAGAACTTTATTGGGATGAAACGCCGGAAAAGTAAGCGACTCTTTCACCTTACGCAATCGACTGTTTTTTATCAAAACATCAAGTTCCTCCTTCCCGCCAAACGTATTAAAATCTCCAGCAAGAACAATCGGAGTCTTAACACCTCTAACAATCTCAGCCAATTCCTCCATCTGCTTCTGACGAGAACCTTTAGCCAAAGCCAAATGCACAATAAGAAAAGTAATTTTCTTAGGAACTTTTACCGAAGCTTTTATAATTAATTTTTTAACCCCCTCTTTAAAATAAACAAACTCAGAATCACAAAAACTTTTTTTAGAAAAAAGAGCATTCGACTGGTCCTTAATTCCAGGGGTATACTTAAGTATCCTAGTAAGCCCGTGAAAAAAATACTTCGGTTTTATCAAAGAATGTTTCATCTTCATTTCTTTCCTAACAATATTATCATACCTCTCCCTCCTAAAAAAAGACTTCGCCTGAATCTCAATAAACGCCAAAACATCCGGCTTATACGCCGAAATCTCCTTACATATTTTCAAAAGATTCCGCTTTGTCCCAAAAATCCTCTTCCACACCTCAAGATACTTCCACCTCACACCCTGAAGACCCTCAAAATATTCTGTATTATAAAAAATAAACCTAATTCTTTTTTTCTTTTTTGAATTTACCATTAAATTTTTAGTTTACATCTATTTATCATATGATCCTCTTAAAGATGGTCGACATATCTATTATGTGCGCATAATTCTCACCCAACCGGATTCCGCCACAACCGTGGTTGCAATCATAAACAGAAAGTTCAGAATCAGTATGCCACTTGTATTCATAATATAGGTCACTTACATGGACAACTTCTGTTATCTCATATGAACCACAAGTCAAGTGAATTGTTGCATCGCTCCCACACCCACTAATCGAATCCTCATAGACGAATAGCCCATTCTCCAATACAATATGCTCATCTGATATAGTAACTGGAACAAATGTCGTTAGTAAATTATCTCCCCCATTAAAATCCAACGCAAAGCCACTGATGCCAGCAACAAATGTTGGGTCCCCGTTCATAACCACATCATTTCCGACTGAATCCGAAAAATCATCCTCAAACGAAAATAAGGACACTAAACCTTCTCCCAGGCTTCCGTCTGTTTGCTTGTTAGACAATGCTTGAATCTCTGCCGTATCCAACACCCTGTTGTATATCCTCAATTCATCCATCGACCCAATAAAATAACTATCCAACAACTCACCCACAACCAACGGACTTGTTGTGTTGCTGATATCATCCAAATCAGAGATGTCCAACTCTCCCTGGAAAGCACCATTCCTATAAGATTTCATTAAGCCAGTTGCTCTGTCAATAGTCCATACAAAATGCCCCCATTCTCCTCGGTTAATGCTGCCTCCACCGAGATCTAGCCTATTTGTGCCGTCATTTAGAAAAAGTTCAGGTGTGACTGGATCTGACTCTGTCCAATGAGCTACGCCAAAGCCTTTACTCCCAGGACTCCATGCATCACCCTTGCTCAGGCTCCATTTAGAATTAGCTGCCCCGACAGGAAATTCGTACCACATGGAAATAGAAAAGTCACCCTTACTAAAACCATCCATACTGCCAGTGACCGAAAGATCACATGAGGTTTGATCGTGATCATCAGAAACAAGCCCGACGACCTCAATTTCTATGGGATAATGGGTGTATACTGAACCATGGTGCCCAAGATAAAGCTTGGTTTCATCAACGACAGGAGTTTCTCCGTATTTGAAAATATGACTGTACCATTTTGTTATATCCAAATATACCCAGTTATGATTGACTGACGAGCTGATGTGGTGATTCTCAAAATTATCACTCCAACTGACTAAATTAATCAAATCTACATCCTGGGAAATTGCCAACTCCCAATTATCTCTGAAGAAACGTGATAGGTCCCCATCTACATACCAATTAGGACGTCCATCATTAAAAACACTATAATAACCAGGATGCACCTGCGGCATATATATTTTGTCATCTGAGTCGAGAATTTGTTTCAATTGATTGGAGACAGGTTCCTGATGCTCTTGTCTAAAATTAGGACTAAAACTAGATACCCCCTCTAAGACAGTCATGTAATCCCTAATCTTATTCTCTCCTTCAGTAGTGATTCCAAGATGATAGTTATTATTTGGATAGATGTGGCCAATAACTGCAAGATCTATACCTGCTGAACCCAGACTCTGTATGACTTGCTCCCATTCACTGACACTGTAGTTGTCAGCTAAATACCCATTAATAGTTATAACCCCATTCTCTTTGTAGAGGTTTGGATGGTCTTTATGTATAGAAAGTGTGTTGGTTAAACTTGATACAAAGTTATCTAAAGGAATCTCTGTAGAAAAATCTGGAGCAAACATGATTTCAAAATTCTCACCAATTATTGCACTGGCCTCTTCCGCAGCAGTAAGCATGCGCCCAAGTTTCTCAGGCTGCTGTACAAAATTTTCACCTATACCATAAAAAACAAACCCATCAATACCATGCTCAAACGCGTCTATAATTTCAGTCTTATAATCCTCAATCACATCTGCTTCGTTCCATTGATTAGGTGGACACAAGTTATTATCACGATCATCAGTAGAGGCGCATCCAGGAGCCATTGCTGATAGATGCATTGGCGTGTCCTTCATTGTTGGATATGATTCAGGATTGTGAAAGACAAATAATGGAAACCAGACCATGTGACTTGCAAAGACCTTTTTCTCTAAACAATCCTCAGGACAATTCTCGATGGTTTCACCACCTTCACAGATATCATTACCACAAACAGAAACCGTGCACCCATTCTTCCACAAATTCATGGTTTCCATGACCTCCCACAAAAGGTACCCCTGGCTACTCTGCTTCCATTGCGAAATAAATAACACAAGTTCTTCCATGTCAACAATGTTGTCTTCGTTAATATCTGCTCGGTTGCACAGCGTTGCTGCTTCCACAATTATTGAAAAACTAAATAATATCAGGCAAAAAATACTGGATAATAAAATTACTCTTTTTAGCACCATAAACTATTTTAATAGAATTTACTATAAATAATTTTCTAATTATAAATCAAGCAATCCGAAATTTGTTAATCCCAAAAAAATCCTTCAAAACATCCGCCAACTCTTTCTCCCTCATCCTATTCCTACCAATCAAAGCCGCCTTACTTTGCCGACCAGCATTCACAACAAGACTGCCCCCCTTAATTTCAACCCCATTAAACTCAATCGGAGCAACAACGTCCTCGACGAACTTCTTAATCCCCTCGACATCATCAACAGCAGGCATAGAAACAACACGAATCTTCTTCCGCAAGGTCTCACTCATCCTCTTAATATTACAAGCCCCTTTCCCAATCGCCAAAGACACCTTCGTTTTCGGCACCGCAAAAACAATCTGATTATTATAATAAAAAACTTTCGTCGTCGCGACCTTCGTCGTCCGCGCAAACAAATTAATGTGCCTCATCAACTGCATATCAATCACGCCAGCCATACTATCCCCCAACCTCCGCTAAAGCGGCTTTCTCTAAGTCAGACAAAACGCCCTCAATTTCTTCCCCTAAATCTTCAGGATTATTCTCTCCAACATTCAAAATACCAACCGTAAAAAAGTTCCCAGAAGCAGAATAATCAGAAAGTGCCCCTATCGCATAAACCTTGCCCGTATTATTATGCTTAAGAAGATTCGCATCAAAATTTCTAACCTCGTTTTTTTTATTAAGATAAGGAACTCTCTCTCGTCCCTTGCCTGTAAAATTTTTATTCAAAAAAGCATAAAACCCCTCATCAACTTTTACCATAACCACATGGTCAGGAAATTCCTTCTTAATTCTTTCGACCTTATAAGCTCCCATCCTACTTCAAAGTAAAAACTTCCGCACCAAAATCAAGATTTAGTTCCTTAGTCAAATCAGCCTTCGACTTCAAAACATCAAATTCCAATCCAGCACTCTCCAATTTTTCAACCGTCTCATCCCGAGTATCTTTAGCAATAAAAATATTCTTCGCCTTTTTTCCCAACTTCAAAGCTTGCCTAATCCCAAAAAAAACCTTTCCCGCTTCAATTCCTTCCCTTAATTCTTTAACGCTCATGCTACTTTTTTCTCCTTATCCTTACTCGCCAAATTCCCAGTAACCTTAACCAACAACCCAGGCAAACCCGTCCCAACAGGAACCGGCTGATTCAAAATAATATTCTCAATCACTGACCTCAATCTATCTCTTTTACCCGTCTTCGTAGCCTGAACAAACTGCTTAACCGGAGTCTCAAAAGAAGCTCTAGCTAAAATCGAATTTTTATCCCCAATAATACCCATACGAGTAATACCCTTAACAGCCCCCGAAGCAGTCATAGTATCCGCAATCAACATCGCATGCTTACCATCGACAGCCAAACCCTGCGAATCAATAACCTTGTTAATTTCCTGAACAACCAACGACCTAGCCGCCTCAACCCCTAAAATCCTCGCAGTCTCATGCAAATCATTACTAACAACCCTATCCTTATTAACACCCTTAAACGCCATCACATCCTTCAAATTCGAACCCGCAGTCAAAATCACATAATCCTTACCACGCTTCACAACCAAAACCTGCGTAATCTTTTTAACCCCCGTCAAAATAACCTCCTTAATTTTCTCCTTAATTTTATAAATAGTCTTAAAATCTTCCTTACTCATATCCAAAACCATACCATCGCTCAACTTCTTCACCTCAAAACCTTTCTCCTTCAGAACCTCAATGGCCTTATCCAAAGAAATATGAACACTCTTCAAAGACTTTGCATCCACACCAATCTTAATCTTCTTAGACCCAAAATCAATCGCAATATCAGAAATAATCTCCTTCAACTTAATCTCCTTAAGTTTCTCCGCAATCGTCCGAGCAGACTTCTCATTATTAAAATCCTTATCTAACCAAATCTCCATAGACGGAGTCTTCGGCATTTTCCTCGCATCTAAAATCTCAACAATCCTCGGCAAACCAGTAGTAACCTGAACCTCCGCAACACCAGCAGAATGAAAAGTATTCAAAACCATCTGCGTCGAAGACTCACCAAAACTCTGCGCAGTCACAACCCCAATCGCCTCGCCCGGAGCAACCTTCTTATCCAAATGCTTAGCCGAAATATCAACACCATCAAGTCCATAAGTAAACTGAACAACATTATTCGAAGCGTCCCGAACCGTCCCATCATAAGCCATAATCAAATCCTGCAAAGCATTCGCAAGTCGCCTATACAAATAACCAGACTTCGGCGTCCTAAGAGCAGTATCCATCAAACCATCCCGACCCGTCATCGCACCAAAGAAAAACTCCTCAGGCTTCATCCCCGCCATATAAGAACTATAAATAAACCCACCAGCACTAGGACTCAAATCGCCCTTCTTAAAACAGGAAAGCGTCCTACCAGTATACCCAAAATCAATCCTTCTGCCATTAAGAACCTGTTGTCCAACCGAACCCGCAATCTGCGAAATATTCAGTATACTACCCTTCGCCCCAGAAGTAATCATCTTACTTGCCAAACTATCCTTCGAAAACCCATCCTTAACAATCTTACCAACATCAGTCCTAACCCCATTCAAAACCTGCAAAATCTTATTCTCCCGCGTCTCCTCCGCACTAAAACCAGGAATCAACTCCAAACTCTTATCGTAATAACTCTCAATAATCTTCTCCACCTTAACCCCAGCCAAATCAATAATCTTCTTATTCGCAACTTTAACACTCTCAGGAACATCCAAATCTTCCAACGAAATTGAAAAACCACTCCTCGACAAAAAGACAGTCCCTAAAGCAAAAACCTTTCCAATAAGCTCCATCGTCTCATCCCTGCCAAGCGCCTTATCGCTAGCCTTAACCAAATAACCCTTTCCACTCTTAAAACCCTCATAATTAATATCCTCAGACGCAATATTCTTAGGAACAATTTTCTTAATAATATCCCCACCCTTATTCATCTTATTCAAACTAAAATCACTCGCACCAACCTGATGCAACAACTGCGAAGCATCCTCCTTAGAAATCTCGCCCTCATTCAACATATAATTCCCAGAAACAGCGTCCTGAATACAACCGAAAAAATTCATACTATTCTTCGGAGAAAATAAATTCGTATTAACATTCAACAAAACCTCAGCTTCAGCCCGAGCTTCCTCGGTCTGCGGCGCATGAATATTCATCTCGTCACCATCAAAATCCGCATTATAAGGACCACAAACCGCAGGATGAATTCTAAAAGTTCTACCCGGAATCACCTTAACAAAATGCGCCATCAAATTCGCCCGATGAAGCGACGGATGCCTATTAAACAAAACAACATCTCCGTCAATTAAATGCCTCTCGACGGTATACCCAACTTCCAACTCATCAATCAACTCCTCACGAAGCTCACCAACAATCTTCTTCCTCTTCCCATCCGTCCTAATAATATAATTAGCCGCAGGATAATCCTCCTTAGCAACCAACTTCTTCATCCTATCAATATTAATCGACGTCACTTTCTCAGCAACAGTCAAAATCCTAGCAACCTCAAACGGCACACCAACCTCGTTCAACTTCAACGTCGGGTCCGGCGAAATCACAGTACGAGCCGAATAATTAACACGCTTACCAGCCAAGTTCTTCCTAATCCGACCCTCTTTCCCCTTAATCCTTTCCTCAATCGTCTTCAATGGCTGACCACTACGATGACGAGCCGGCGGAATCTTCGCAATCGAATTATCAAAAAACGTCGTAACATGATACTGCAACAAATCCCACAAATCCTCGATAATAACCTCAGGCGCACCAGCATTCAAATTCTCCCACAACCTCTGATTACTTCTAATAATATCCGACAACTTATGAGTCAAATCGTCTTCACTCCTCTCCCCACTTTCCAAAGTAATCGACGGTCTAACAGTAACCGGCGGAACAAGAAGCTGCGTCAAAATCGCCCATTCCGGTCTAAGCGTCTCAGGATTAATGCCCAAAACCTTCAAATCCTCATCACTAACTTTAACCAATCTCTCACGAATCTCCGACGGAAACAACCTCCTCCGACCACTTCTAAAAGACGTCGGCTTCTCAAGCCTCACCTTCTCCTGAATAATCGAACAATGCGGACACTTCTTCCCATCTTTAGCCTTCTTAATCCTATCAACTAAACCCTTAGCCAAAAATTTCTCGTCCTTAATCAAAACCTTCCCACACGCCTCACACGTCGACCTCAAAACCAAATCAATAATCGGCAAATACTTAATATGAACAACAGAACGAGCCAACTCAATAATACCAGGATGCCCAAGACACTCTTTCAACCGACCACCACAAGTCCTACACCGAACACCCGGGTCAACCGCACCAAGCCTCAAATCCATCAACCCACCATCAACCGGATAACCATCAACATCATAAAGCTCCGGCGTCACAATCTTCGCAACACTCAACTTCTTAATCTGCTCAGGACTAAGCAACGAAAACCTCATCTCACTAATTTTCTTCTTAACCGGTCTCATTGACTACCTCCTCTATCTTGAAAATATTTTATCTCGCAATTCCTATAATCAACAGAACAAATTTCATGGAATATTTCTCCATTTCTAGCAATAAGACAACCTTCATTCGCATTCGGACAAACATCCCAACCATGAGAATTATTAATCCCTCTTTTTTTCATTATGCCCAGAACGGCATCACTTTCAGTCCCGATAACAGCCTTAATCCCTCTCCCCATCGTACGAGGATCCGAACTTTTCTTTTCCATAGCTAAAAAATCTGAACCTTCCATATTACTCAACAGCCTCCTTCTCGCCCAAAGATAAAACCAAATCGTTTTTTAGCTTAGAATAAAAAACACGAGCATCACCATCAATCTCACTTACAGAATAAAATTTCTCAGCTGAACTCCTAACGCCAATCTTCGCACCTTCATTTGATTTTGCCAATATAAGAGAACTCAAAAGCCCAGAAACTTTTCTCCCACTATTTAATTCAAAAACACACTTAGCACCAGGGCTATAAACAACATCTTCCATAATCGAAGTGCTCCAATCATAACAACTCCCACGACTATCAAAATGACTTTCTTTTCTTACCATCATTCGTATTTATTCTTCAACTCAAATTTAGTTAACAAATGCAAACCCTGCAACTCCTCAATCAACAACTTAAACGCATACGAAACCTCAACCGGCTCAACCTGATTCGAATGACAAAGCGAACAAACCCTCTTATTATGAATCTGGTCATCAATCACAATCGAACCACACTTACTACAAATATCAATCACAACCTTATCAGAATCATACCGCTCTTTTAACAACAGCGACGCGCCATGACCAACAAGCGCCTCCTGCTCCATCTCTCCCAACCTCAAAGCCCCACCACGAGCACGACCAGCAATCGGCTGACGAGTCAACAAAGCAACTTTCCCCGAAGCCCGAGCATGCATCTTATCCGCGACCATATACTTCAACTTCAAATAAAACATATTCCCAACAAAAATCTTAATCGGCATCCTCTCCCCAGTAATCGCATTATACATAACTTCCTTACCATCCGCCCTAAACCCAAGCTTCTTCAAACCATCCTCCAAACTCCCAATCGTCTCACCAGAAAAACTAGAAGCGTCAACAATAGAACCACTCAAAGCCGCAACCTTCCCAGCCAAAACATCCATCAAATAACCAATAGTCATACGCGAAGGGACACCATGCGGATTAAACATAATATTCGGCTTGATACCACTAACCGCAAAAGGCACATCCGACTCAGGAGCAATCATGCCAACAATACCCTTCTGTCCGTGAGGCACCGAAAACTTATCCCCAACTTCAGGCACCCGAAGCTCCCGCGTCCTAACCTGAATAATCCGATTCCCTTCTTTATCATGCGTCATAAAAACAGCGTCGACAGTCCCCTTCTCTTCCTGCTTAATCGCAACAGAACCTTCCTTCTTCGTCTGAATCGAAATATCACGAGCCTCACTCAAAAACTTCGGAGGAGTAGTCTTCCCAATCACAACCTCACCCTCAACCAACTCAGCCTCAGGATAAACAACACCATCATCCTCCAAAAACCTATAACTCTCTTCCATCCTATAACCCGAAACATCCTTATCCGGAATACAAACCTCATCCCGAAGACCACCAGCATAATTCAACTCAACCGAAACATGAGGCTTCAACCTACTGCTCCGACCAAAACCACGGTCAACCGAACCACCATTCAAAACAATAGCATCGTCAACATTATAACCCTCATAAGGCATGACCGCCAAAACAACATTCTGCCCAACCGGATGAACATTAAGCATATCATAAGTAAAACTCCTAACTAGTGGCTTCTGTGCATAATGCAAAAGTGAAACATCGGTATCAATCCTCACCGGAAAATTTGCGGCGTAAAGACCAAGTCCCTGACGATAAGCCCTCGAACCACCCTTAACCATACGAGCAGGCGGGTCATTATTCCCAAACGGAATCAACGAAACACTAACCCCAAAAATATCCATCCTATCAACCTCCAAATGCGTATGCTCCGACGTCAACTTATCCGCCTCCAAACAAACATAACAATCATCCTCCTCAGCAGCATCCAAATATTCCAAAACACCCTCCTCAAATAAATTCTCCCAACTCAAAGCACCGCCCTTAACCAAAGCCAAATGCTCCGGAGTCAACCGAGACTTCCCATCATCAACAATAACCAACGGACGAATCACCCGACCAATCTCCGAACTAATATAAACCGTATCCAAAAACCTATCAAACCTAACCGACATCTCAACCGGCAAATTCCCCTCACGCCTCTGCTCCTTAACATCCTTCACAAAAACATCAACATTCTCAGTTGCACCAACAAACCTACCATTATAAAACACATCCAACTCACCCTCATCCTTCATCCCGACATCTCTCAAAACTTTCAAAATATCATCGTCATACATCGTCGTCCGAGTCGAAACACGAGCTAACAACGCCAAATTTTTCCTCAAACCAATCTCAGTTCCCTCAGGCGTTTCAATCGGACAAAACCGACCATAATGCGTAGGATGAACAGTCCTCGCCGCAAAATTCTCCTGCTCTCCAGGTAAAGTCGAAGTCACCCTCTGCAACTGCGACATAACCGCAAACGAATTATTCTTATCTATATTCTGAGTAACTCCACTCCTCTCCCCAATCCAAGAACCAGTAGCAATCGCCGACTCAACACGATGCGTAAACAGCGTCGACTTCGCAATCGTCTTAATCGAATAAAACTTCCGTCTCCTCACCGTCTTCTGCAAAGTATGCTGAACCTCCCTCAACAAAATATTAATATTAACCCTAAATAAATCCGCCAACAAATCACCCGACAACCGAACCCTCTTATTCGCATAATGGTCCTTATCCGTCATCGCCTCGCCAGGGTTCTCCTTCGCAATATAAAACTGCTTGATAAACTTACAAAGAGTCCGAGCCTTCTCAAGCCGCGCCTTCTTATTCAACCCAATATGCGGCAAAAAATACGAATCAATCCTCTGCTTCACCCTATCCAACATTTCCTTATTCGTCCCCTGCAAACTACTCTTCTCCGCAATCCACATCAAAGCGTCATTCACATTCCCAACATCAGCATACTCATACAAATTCACAACCAAACTATCTGTCTGCTTCCCAACCAACTTCGCAATATCAGCATCACTCGTAATCCCCAACGCCTTCAACAAAACAATCGCCGGAATATCCCGAAACCTAGAAAACGAAATCTCCATAATCCCCTCGACACTCTCGACTAAAGAAACCGGAATTTTATAAGCCCCCCTTTGCGAAAACATCCTCAAAATCATCCTACTCTTAATCTTCTGCCACTCAACAAAAGTCTGATTCGACGCCAATTCCTCCGACATAACCATAACTCGCTCATTCCCATTAATCAAAAAATACCCACCATAATCCCTCGGGTCAATATAATTCTCAACCAACTCCTGCTCATTCATCCCACTCAAATTACAAACCTCACTCTTCACCATAACAGGAATCCGACCCAACTCAACCTCTTCAGTCTCGACCTGCCCCGCATAATTAATCATCATCTCCATCCAAATCGGAGCAGAATAAGTCAACTTCCTAAGCCTAACCTCGGCAGGCGTAACCGGCTTAGACGAACCATCGCTCTCAATCATATTCGGCTTACCGACCCTAATCTTCCCAAGCTTAATCTCAAAATCCTCGTTCGGCAAAGCATCAGACAACTCCGTCACAATCTCCTGCATCCTCTTATTAATAAAATTATTAAACGACTTAATGTTGGACTCCACAAGAGAATGATTTTTCAGAAAATTTTTAACTAAGACGTGCTCGGCCATCTTAAATAACAACCCTAAAATATTCTTCATCGGCTCTAGAAATCTTCACAATGTCCCCAGTCTCGCAACCCTCAGGAAGCGCTGGATCTTTTTTAGAAATTTTCGGCAACTGCGTCGACGCGATATTGAACTTTTCCAAGAGTTTTTCAACTTCTTTTGGAGCCAGTTTCGTGTGCTTTGGTTGGAGTACGTGCATCTTACCTTTTAGAATATCCCTTTAGATAACAAAAATATCAAAACTCCCTTTAAAAACCTTTCGACCTTTGCCATTCCAAAGTAGTTCGGGTCAAAAACGGCAACAAAATTTAACTCTAATCACTAAACTTAAATCTATAAATTAACAGCCCAATTATCCCCAAAATGCACAAAACAACACCAGTGTTAATAGTACTATCCGCCAAATTAGCCACCGTAAAACCAGTAAGTCCCGATTTCTGCATCGTCAAGAGAATCCCCGCAAACGAAAAAACAAAAAGACCCGCAAGAACCAACGTCGCCTCAAGCCCCTTGCCCCTCATGGCCTTTATTGCTTTTTCCCCCGCTAAAGATACATAAATTTGCTTTTCACTTTTCACTTCATCTCGAGAAACCCCTGGCGGCAACCTATGTTCTCCGCTTTTAAAGCCGCCATAAAATTCATCCGCAACTTTATGTATCTCTTCCAATTTCACAAAATCTTTTTTATAAGCATCTCTCTCTACAGAAATACCAATAGAACTTCCTTCTCTTGATACAACTTTAGGAATCCCTTCAGTCACCTTTACGGCTGCGCCGTAATGTCCTAAATTTTTTTTGAATTCTTCTAATGAAACTCTATTATTATAAAGAATGCCTCGCTCCTCTCCTTCTCCAGGAGCCTCCCCTGGTCTCCCATAAACCAGCGGCTTCCGTTTCGTCCAATTAGCATAAGTATCCCCCGCTTTTTTAGAAACCTTCTGCTCCTCTCCTTCTTCCTCTCTGCCGTAAACTAACGGCTTCCTGTTCCTCCAATTAGCATAAGTATCCCCCGCTCTCTTAAGAACCTTCCAACCTTTTCCTCCTCTTCCAGATATATCTTTTGGAACACTCTTCTTAGTATCTTTAACCGGCATTCCAATATCCGCATTAGAAAATTTACCCATACGCTCTACAATCCCAACAACTTTATAAAATTATCCCAAATCAAAATGGCCCCGAGGGGATTTGAACCCCCGACACCTGGATTAAAAGTCCAGTGCTCTGACCAGGCTGAGCTACGGAGCCATATGGCGACTGCGAAGTCCTATTAAGGCTGAGGGCCGCAAAGCGGGTCATCCCGGCGGGAAGCTACGGAGCCATATAAATTAAATAAAATTTCAATTTAAAAAACTATCCTTAACCTATATATCTCAAGACATATTTATTTTAAAACCAGAATCAACATATCTCCTCATGGGAATGGGAGTTTTATCGGACGAAGGATTAGAAAAATTAATTAAAAACAAATCCATAAAAACGAGAACCCCTTATAGGAACAACCATAAGGAAATCAACAGCTCACAAATACAGCCCTCCTCATTAGATTTGAAAATCGGTGGTGGCTACATTTACAATATGCCCAGTTCAGAAATTCCCAGAGGTTCCAATTTCGAAAAATTTCTAACCGAAAGATGCAATTCTTTTAACACATTTTTAGACCCATCCCACTTTTTACATAAAGGAAAAATATATGTCGCCCCCATTCTAGAAGAATTAAACTTACCTGATTATCTATGCGGAAGAACAAATCCCAAAAGCTCCTCGGGAAGAAGCGACGTGCATGTCAGAATACTAACCGGAAAAGGCAGAGAATTCGACAAAATACCCTCTGGATATAAAGGAAAATTATGGATAGAAATATTCCCTCGCTCATTTGATTTAGAATTAAGAGAAGGTGATTCCTTAAGCCAACTAAGAATTCAAGACAACCCCACAAAATCCATGTCAATAGAAGAATTAAATTACGCCCACAGACATAATGGATTAATCATCAATAAAAATAGCTACCCCATTAAACAATCCAAATTCGAAGAAAACCTAAAAAATGGATTTTTCCCATTAACCATAAATCTAAAAGGAAAAATTAAGGGATATATCGCAAAACCGAACGCTCCAAGAGTAAATTGGATACAAAGAGCAACTAGCTGGAAAGATTATTTCGATGAAATTCATTTAAACAAATTTGGAGAATATATAATACCCGAAAATGCTTTTTGCGTTTTTGGAACACAAGAGATGTTAAAAATACCTGCTGATTATTGCGCCGAAATGATTGACATAAAAACCTCCGTTGGTGAATTCAGATCACATTATGCCGGATTCTTCGACCCTGGTTTTACAGGTCAAATTGTCGCAGAAGTCAGAAACCTAGGTGCCCCCTTTTCTTTTACACACGGACAAGTCATCGCAGGTGTAGATTTTTTTAACTTACAAGACAAACCTATTAGAACATATGGACAAAATGGATTAAACACAAGCTACCAAGGACAAAAAGGAATAAGACTAGGAAAGCATTTTCTTTCTAAATAACCAATTTATATCCTTCAAAAACTCTCCTTCCAATCCTCATCAACACTGGGCAAGAATCCATCTAGTAGCCTCTATATTATATCCTGCACCACTACACTCAGCCTCACTATTCAGCCACGTCATATGGTCTCCTGACCGACTATTATAACATCTGACCAATCTCATCGGTTTGAAACATATTCCATCCACTTCTATATTCCCTACAATATCAAGTTTTTGACTCGGACTACTCGTCCCAATACCAACCCTATTAGTCGACGCATCGACCACAAAAGTAGAACCATCTACTTGCAAATCTCCATTATTGTCATTTTGAACATAAAGCGTACTACCCGTATTCGTTATAATTTCGTTTCCATCAAACCTTAAAGCATTTGCTATCTCCAATGTGCCCGACCCTACCGCACCAGAAGCATCACTATTAGCAGTAAACTCCACCCGACCCCCCGCAACTTCAAACCTCGCTACAGGATTAATCGTCCCAATACCAACATTGCCACCAGAAATAATTGCCATATCAACACTCCCATCACTCCCAAGCCAAACCGGACCTGATTCCAAGGCCATCATTTGTAATGCTCCAGCGCCTCGATGAATTATTCTTGAATTCGCATTTGCACCATTATTATTCCTTATTAGTCTAAACCCATAATCTGTATACGTCGCATCTCCTATCAAATCAATATACGCATAACCATTCTCTGTCCTACCTGTCCCTATTTCTATAGCCCTCCCAGGTTCTGCTGTAGCAGGAATCCTAATGTTTCCATTTGCTTCTATATTCCCCACAACATCAAGTCTTTGACTCGGGCTTGTTGTCCCAATACCAACATCACTCCCCGATAATGTAATTGGGCCCAACTCTAATTCTCCAGTGCTATGTCCCATTACCGACGGCTCGGAAGTACCATAAGCATAAGAAATACCAATAATCAATATAGTAACCAAGGGAATTATCCAAACAAAATCCTTTTTACTCACATCAACTCTCAAGCTCACCATAACAAATATATCACTAACAAATTATATAAAATTATCTATCTTTCAATTTAAAATATTAACTCTCATTTCAAAAACTCCTTTTCTAATTTACCCCAATACCCCTCCAAATCAAACCCACTCATAGCAACACCAAACTCAACCGCAGCCTTCGCCACACCATAAGCAACCTCAACAACAACCCTCTCATCAAAAATATCAACAATAAACCTCTCCCTCGTCGGCTCCCCAACCAAACCAACCAAAGCCTCAACCGCCCCTATTTTCATCTCTTCATTAATCTCCCTAGCCCGACAATCAAGCGCCCCACGAAAAATCCCAGGAAACACCAAAACATTATTCACCTGATTAGGCAAATCACTCCGCCCCGTCGCCATAATCACATCATCACAAGTCTCGTGCGCCAAATCCCAAGCAATTTCAGAATCCGGATTCGCCAAAGCAAAAACAATCCTATCCTTAGCCATACTTTTCAACATTTTCGGCGTCAATAAATCTTTTTTCGAAACTCCAATAAAAACATTCGCACCATCGACAACATTCTCCAATTCCCCTTCCATCTTAACAGCAAATTCAAGCTTAGATTTATCCAAACCCTTACGCTTCGAAGAAACAACACCCCTAGAATCACAAAGAATCAACTTCTCTTTTCCAGCGCCTAATGAAAACAACATCTTCCCAATTGCAATTCCCGCAGCCCCAGCCCCATTAATTACAATCTTAACGTCTCCTATGTTCTTCCCAGCAATCTTCAAAGCATTCAACAAACCCGCACCAACAACAACTGCCGTCCCATGCTGGTCATCATGAAAAATTGGTATACCTAACTTTTTCTTCAACTGAGTCTCAATCTCGAAACATTCAGGAGCCTTAAAATCCTCCAAACTAATCCCGCCATACGTTGGAGAAATCAACTCAACCGTCCTCACAATCTCATCCACAGCTTCGCTGTCAATCTCAACATCCACAGCATCAATCCCTCCAAAATGTTTAAACAACAAAGCCTTCCCTTCCATAACCGGCTTCCCCGCCAACGCGCCAATATTCCCAAGCCCCAAAACCGCACTCCCATTACTCACAACCGCAACCCGATTCCCCTTTCCGGTATACTCATAAACCTTCTCTTTATCTTTCACAATCTCCAAACACGGAACCGCAACACCAGGACTATAAGCCAAACTCAAATCCTCCTTCCCAGCAACAGAAGTCAAAATCTCCGTCCCTATCTTCCCCGCTCTCTTTTTACCTCGGTGATAAACCAAAGCCTCTTCATTAAAATTCATAATTACTAACACGCCCAAATCTTTTTAACCTTTTGTAATCACCGATAACACCAACAATCACAAACCACTATTCCACTTTAAGATAAGACAATAAATTGTCCAATGTATTCTCTCCACCCTCTATGATGTTATCACAAAAATCATCAACCGCAAATCCCGCTCGCGCAATTTCTTTAGCATGTCTAATATAAATCCCTTTGTTTTTCTCTGACATCTCGCCCGCAGACACAAACATATTATAGGCAGTTATACGATCTCCCCATTTTGACTTCACAACCCTATCAAAAAAAGCACTAACCACCTCTGGATTCTTAAACGGCTCCGCACATCTCTCATAAAACCTTTCGCAAAGAACTTTAGCAATATCCACTTTCATACCTCACCAACATCAGCCCTCTTTATAAAAATTATTATACTCTAACACCAACCTCGCCAAACAAATCCTTCAACCCATCCTTCAACCGAATCAACTCCTCCTCCAAAACCTCGTCCTTCGAAACAAACGACGGGTCAATCATCCCCTTACCTCCTTTAAACCCCTGCAAAAAAATTCTCTTGGGCTTTCCCCCACAAACCTCGCCCATCCACTTTCCCATTTTCTTCAGTTTCTCCCCATCATGCAACCCCGGAACAACCGTCGTCCGAAACTCCCCGCCAAAATCATCCACAATCCTAATCGCCTCCTCAATCTTCCCAACATCAACACTAACTCCCGCAATCTTCTCATAATCCTCCTTCGCCCCCTTAACATCCATCGCAATATAATCAACCAACTTACCCTCAACCATCTCCCTCAACTTCTCCGGAAAACTGCCATTACTATCCACCTTAATCTTAAAACCCATATCTTTAATCTTCCTCACAAAATCAAAATCCAAACTCATCAACGGTTCACCCCCAGTAATACAAACCCCATCCAATTTACCACTCCTTTTTTTCAAAAACTCCAAAACCCTCCCCTCAGAAAACCCACCCTCACTATCTTTAATCACCAAATCAGGATTATAACAAAACCCACATCTGAAATTACACCCCCACAAAAAAATAACACAACAAATCTCGCCCGGATAATCAATCGTCGAAACCTTCTGCAAACCAGCAATTTTCATTTTCATAGTAAAAACCAAAAACAGCCTGACCCCTCAGGCTATCACGAATTAACACTTATTAGAAAATACAGCCCTATCCCCAAACTCAGCTAACTTTCCGTCATTCCACCGCTCAGTTGGTCTCAAGTATCCCACGACACGACTCCACACCTCGCATTTAGTCCTCGCCATTGGTATCACCTCCCAATTTTATTTTAGATTCTTCGCTAAATGCACTAATCTTCTCAGCAACCTTATTAGGACTAACCTCAATCTCAACAAGCTTTTTCTCAACTTCTTTTTCCGCGACAACATCATCAGCCGCACTAACTTCTCCTCTAGCAACCTCCAAATCACACTTCGGACAATACTCATGCTCCCCACTCAAATATCCATGAATCGGACAAATCGAAAACGTCGGAGAAATCGTAAAATAAGGCAAATGATAATTACTCGAAATCTTCTCCACCACCCTCTTAACAGCATCCGTCGTCATCTTCTCTCCAACAAAAGTATGAAACACCGTCCCGCCAGTATACTTGCACTGCAACTCGTCCTGACAATCAAGCGCCTCAAAAACGTCATCCGTAAAATCAACCGGCAACTGCGACGAATTAGTATAATAGGGCTTAGCCCCCGCCTGAACAGACTCCTCATTCGCAACAATAATCCGACCAAACCTCTTCTTATCCATCCGCGCAAAACGATAAGTCGTCCCTTCTCCCGGAGTCGCCTCCAAATTATAAATACTCCCCGTCTCCTCCTGATATTCAATCATACGCTCCCTCATAAAATCCAAAATCTTCAAAGCAAAAGCCTTACCCTTCTCCGTCGTAATATCATCACCCGGTATAAAATTCTTCACAGCCTCATTCATTCCCAAAAGACCAATCGTCCCAAAATGATTCTTCCAATACTCACCAAACCTCTCATGAACCTTCCTCAAATAAAACCTCGAATACGGATAAAGTCCCATCTCCGTAAACCTCTCAATAGTCTTCCGCTTAATCTCAAGACTCTCTTTAGCAAGCTCCATCAAATTATCAAGCCGCGTTAAAAAATCGTCCTCGCTGGTCGACACATAACCAAGCCGCGCCATATTAATCGTCACAACACCAATCGAACCAGTCAGAGGATTCGCCCCAAACAAACCACCACCCCGTTTCCTCAACTCAGTATTATCAATCCTCAACCGACAACACATACTCCTCGCATCCTCAGGCTTCATATCCGAGTTCACAAAATTCGAAAAATACGGAATCCCATACTTCGCCGTCATCTCCCAAATCAAATCATACTCAGGCTTATCAAAATCAAACTCCTTCGTAATATTATAAGTCGGAATCGGAAAAGTAAAAACCTGACCACTCGCATCACCCTCGAGCATACACTCCGCAAACGCTCTATTCACCATATTCATCTCCTCCTGAAAATCCCCATACTTCTCCATCTTCAACTCCCCACCAACAACAACATACTCATCCTTCATATAACTCGGCACCTCCAAATCCATCGTAATATTAGTAAACGGCGTCTGAAAACCAACTCGAGTCGGAACAGCCATATTAAACACGAACTCCTGCATTGACTGCTTCACCTGCTTATAACTCAATTTGTCATAACGAATAAACGGCGCAAGCAAAGTATCAAAATTGGAAAACGCCTGCGCACCAGCTGACTCACCCTGCAACGTATAAAAGAAATTCACCATCTGACCCAACGCCGTCCTCAAATGCTTAGCGGGCTTACTCTCAACCTTCCCCTTCACTCCCTTAAACCCAACCATCAACAAATCCTTCAAATCCCAACCAACACAATAAGCCCCAAGCGTCCCCAAATCATGAACATGCAAATCACCAGCCTCGTGAACCTTCCGAATCGCCTCAGGATAAATCCGCCTCATCCAATAATTCGCAACAATCTTCGTCGCAATATAATTATTCAAACCCTGCAAACTATAACCCATATTCGAATTCTCCTTAACCATCCAATCATTCAGCCCAATATAATCCTCAACAGCCTCGATAGTATCAAACAAACCCTTGACGTCCCGCAACTCCTCCCGACTCTTCCTATACAAAATAAACGCCTTCCCAACCTTCGCATGCCCCTCCTCAATCAAAACCTTCTCAATCAAATCCTGCACATCCTCAACATCAGAAATCCCATGCTCCCCATAAACCTGCTCCAACTTCTCAACAACCTTTCCAGAAATCTCCTTCGCCCTCTCCCGATCTTTACCGCCAACAGCCCTAACCGCCTTCCAAATCGCGCCCTCAATCTTGTCCGCCTGAAAGAATACAACGCTTCCATCTCTTTTTCTAATCTTTTTCATTTTTTACCATTTTAATTTAATTTCCTAATCTCCTCCCTGAAATCCTCTATATCCGCGAAATCCCGATAAACCGCCGCAAACCGAATATACGCAACCTTATCCAACCGCTTCAACTTCGCCATCACAATTTCCCCGACCCTCGAACCCTTAATATCCTTATCTTTCGCAACCCGATAAACATTCGCGACTATATCATCAACAAGCTTCTCTATCTCCTCGCTCGAAAACGGCCTCTTCTCAAGACTCTTAATCAGCCCATTAAACAACTTGTCTCGCGAAAACTTCTCCCGCCTCCCATCCTTCTTAATAATACTCAAATCCAACTCCACCCGCTCATACGTCGTAAACCGCTTCTTGCACTTCAAACACTCCCTTCTCCTCCTAGTCTCCGCACCAGAATCCCGCTTATCCGTGACCTTCAATTCACTCGAATTACAGTATGGGCATCTCATTTTTGACTTTTTACTCTCAACCGAATGAAAGTATGATTTTAGTTATTTTATAGTGAATACAAGATATTGTATCTCGCACCCCTTTTAACCACAATAAATTGTAGTTACAGGACAAAACTAATATCTTAACTATTTAAAGATTGTTGTCATAAAAGATACACTTTCGTTAACAATAGTTAACATCGAAAACGGACAGTCACTTTTTTTGAATGATTACACACCTTTAAGAAGGCAAAATATCAAAAATAAAATCTTCAAAATCCACGAAGAGAAATAGAAAAAATATTTAATAAATTTAAAGCCCTCAAATTAAAGACGGCTATCAATTGCTTCCATTATTCTCTTATTGATAGTTTTTATCGAATCCCCTTCATTATCTTCAACAATCACATACCTTTCATTTGTTGGAGCAAGATCATAAATCCCATCAACAACCTTTTTATGAAATTCAAGGGCTTCCTGCTCAAATCGCGTTTGAGTATCACTTGTTTTATCAATCGACTCCCATGCTCTCCTTAAAAAATATTCCGCATCACCCGCTATAAAAATCGTCAAATCCGGCAAACGACCATCAAGAGCAATATTATTTAATTGTTCAATTAATTTAAGATCTAACCCCCTCGCATAACCCTGATATAACAAGGTCGCATCAGGTCCCCTATCACTCAAAACAGACTTCCCAGAAGCCAAAGAAGGTTTTATTCTCTCCTCATAATGCTGAGCTCTATCGGCAATATAACCAAGCAATTCTGCTTTCGGAACTATTCTCTTACTCTCCGGATCCAACAACACTGCCCTAAACTTCCTACCTATCTTCGTCCCCCCAGGCTCTCTCGTGACCACAACCTCCAATCCCCTCTCAATCAATCCATCCCGAACTCCCTTTATCTGTGTCGACTTACCAGATCCCTCTGGTCCTTCTAATGTTATATAAAAACCCTTGTCTCTCGCCATAAACCCACACAATCTACCCAATTAATAAACAATTATATCCTGCATCACATACATCACTTCAAACAAGAGAATATAGCACACGCCTTACAAACCCGCCCCCTCGAAACCTCGCCACACCTCTCACACTTCCTCATCTCCCGTTCATCCCCCTTCAACCCACCAACAACCCCCATAAACCCACCCACAATCTTCCTCTTCTCACCATCCCCCAAACAACCCATCCACTCCCTCGTATCAACCCGATAAGTCCCAAAAGCACACGGGCACCTGTCATACAAAATATCAAAACCCTTATCTTTAGAATACCTCAAAACCTCGCTCTCCGGAACAAAAAACAACGGCTTCACCCTCTGCACAAACCCATCACCACTCACGCCATTCCCAGTCGCCGGCCCCATCCCCGCACCAAGCGAAACATTCCCCTTCAAAAAATTCATCAAAACATTCTGCGTCTCATCATCCAAATTATGCCCCGTCACAACAACATCCGCCCCCAACTTCCGCGCCCACCGATTCAAAATCCACCTCTTCACAATCCCACAAACACTACACCCAGTCATCCCCTTCTTCTTCGCCAAAACCGCCTTCACAAAACAAATTCCCTGCCCAATCTCCGCCTTCAAATCCACAACAGTTAAAGGAACACCCAACTCCCCACAAAACCTCACCATATTCTCCCTATGAACATCCGACCACTTCCCCAAATACAAATCAATCATCAACCCATGAACATCATAACCCAGCCCCTTCAAAATATACAACACCGACGTCGAATCCTTCCCCCCAGACAGAGCCACGACGACCTTATCCGATTTCTTCATCAGCCCATATTTTTTAACAGTTTCTTTAACGACATTTTCAACATTCATAAAAATAATTACCCCAAAAGATTTATAAAGAATTCTAATTTCAATCCAACATGAAAAAGACAAAAAAGAGCACGCCCGCGAAAAAAACTTCCCCTAAAGAAGCCTCTAAAGCCAAAATCCCAGCACAACATTACTGGATGCTCTCAACAGTCGTCCTAGCAATTCTATTATTAGTAGTATCATTCACAAGCTGCGGAGGACTAACAGGGGCAGCCACAATCAGTGCAGACGAAGCCGGACAAAAAGTCCTAGAATTCGCAAAAGCACAAGGAGCCGAAGCGGAATTCGTAAGCGCATCAGACGACGGTTCCCTATACGAGATAGTCCTCTCAATCGACGGACAAGAAATCCCAGTATATGTAACAAAGGACGGAAAGACACTAGTCCCACAGCCAATCCCACTGGACGCAGAACCAGAAACAGCTCCAGCGGAAGAAACACCAGCTCCAGCAAACATCCCACAATCAAATAAACCAATCGTAGAAGCATTCGTCATGTCACACTGCCCATACGGAACACAAATCGAAAAAGGCCTAATCCCAGTTGTAGAAGTCCTAGGAGATAAAATAGACTTCGAGTTAAAATTCGTATACTACGCAATGCACCCTTCAGCCGGAGAAGTAGAAGAACAACTTAACCAATACTGTATCCAGAAAAACGAGAAAGACAAATTCAATGATTACCTAATATGCTTCCTGACGGCAGGAGACGGAGCAGGCTGTATCGACGAGACAGGAATAAATAAAGCAACTCTCTCTGCCTGTGTCGACGCAACAGATAAAGCATTCAACGTAATAGCAAATCTAGAAGACACTTCCTCATGGCTAAGTGGAAAATTCCCTAAATTCGATATCCACAAAGCAGAAAATGAAAAATACCAAATAGGCGGTTCCCCAACACTAATAATCAACGGCGTAAAAGCACAAGCAGGAAGAGATTCCATATCTCTACTAAACGCAATCTGCGGAGCCTTCAATGTAGCTCCAGAAGAATGTAACACAGAATTCGAAGCAGTTTCCCCAACACCAGGATTCGGCTGGTCAACAACTGAGACAGCAAACAACGACGCGGCTTGCGGAGTTTAACTCTTATTCTTCACCAAACCAAGGAATATCCCCAAATCCATTTTCAGCATGTTCTCTAAGTTCATAGAAAGTAAAAGCATAATCATCCAATAAGCTTACTATCTCGCGAGAAGAAGCTCCGCCATCAGCAAGAACTTCCAACTGCGGTCTAATCAATGGAATATCTTTATTGTTTATCTCCCCACTCCTGCTATCATACTCCTCAACAAGTTCTCGACCAACATAAACCCTAGTAGAAACAGACCAAACTCCCGTGCCCCTTCCATACTTTTTTAAATATCTACCCGAAACAACCTTCACACGCTCCCCTTCATTAGAAACATATTCAACCAAAGTATCTCTTCCCTTTACCATGTAATTACTATGCAGTGACACTTTATAAACTTTTACATCAAGTTAAAAATCTAATTCCTCCTAACTTTTAAGTTATCCTAAAAAATCAAACCTTATCCAAATAAGCAATCTCATCTCCCGACAAATCCAACTCCTTCCTCACGCTCTCCCCCCCCAAAATAATCCGCAACAACATAAAATCCTTCATCGCCCCCTTCACCGAAACATGACAAGCCTTCGCATACTTCACACAAATCGACTTCTTCTTCGCTGCCCTCTGATTCTGCAACCAAATCTTCAAAATCCGACTCGGTTTCTTATACTGAACCCACCCACTTCTATCATACTTCTTAACATTCGCAATCCCAGCCCCCAACAAAAAATATTCATAAACCATAAACCTCCAATGCCTCTGCCTCCGAATCCGCCCCCGATAAACATCCGCCAAACTCAAACGCTCCAAAGCCAAACACAACTCCTCGCCCTTATACGCAACCGCCAAATTCTCCTCAACCCACAAAAACAAATCATCAATCGGCATATTCACGCCATCATAAACCCTCAACATCTCCTCATCAATCCCAGACCCCTGAAACACTTTCTTCAAAGCATCAAAAACCGACTTCTCCCTATCCCTATCCCCAACCTCCTGCATCAAACTCTCTGAATCCATCTTCGACAAAACCTCCAAATCATTCAACGCAGCCCTAATATCCCCACGCGCCCGAATCGCAATACCCTTCAAAACCTCACCCGTCACAACGACATCTTCCTTTTCACAAACATCCATCAAAATCTTTAACACAACCTTAGAATCAATCTCCTTCAACTGAACCAACTCCGCCTTCTTCCGAAGCAAACTAAACTTCTTATTCCAAATATCATTCGCTGTAACAATAATCGGAAACGCACTTTTAGCCAACAACCCCAACAACTCAGCCAACCCCCCCCTGTCCTTCATCGCACTAATCCCATCAACCTCATCAATCAAAATAATCTTCCCCTTCCCAAACAAACTCGCTTGCCGAGAAGCCGGACCAACAATCTCCCCAATCTTCGCCTTATTCCGAAAATCACTCGCATTCAACTCCAAAATCTCAGCCCCCATCTCACCAGCGACGGCATAAGCCAAACTCGTTTTCCCGACACCAGGCGGCCCATGTAAAACAATCGCCCTCTTCTTAGGGAAACTCTTCAAAAAAACCTTAATCTTATCAACCGCCAAATCTTGTCCCTTAATATCTTCAAGTTCATACACCCGATACTTCTCACACCACGGCACATTCTTCAAATTCATCATAGAAATTAGTTCTCCCCCTTAACTTCCTTAACATCACCCATCCCCGCCCGAATAAACCCAGCCAACAAAGCCTCCAACTGAATAAACTCATCAGCCCCTTCAACCAACCTAAACTCAGCCTCGCCAGTCTTCTCAGTCAAAGCAACCTTCACCCCATCATCAATTGGCAAATTCCAAATCTCCCTCTGAATCGCTTTAATCACATCCTGCCCCGAAATCGACTCCTTCAACATAATCTCCAACAACTTCTCCTTCGCATTCACAAAATCCCCACTCAAAGCATAATCCAAAACAATCTTAATATCAGACGGCTTAGCCTTCGAAACAATCGTATTCACCAAATCCGGCGTAACATTCGGACTAATCGACGCAGTCGCCTGCAACAAATTAATCACCCGACGACAATCTCCCTCACTCGCCTCATACAAAGCACTAAACGCATCATTACTAATCACCAACCCCTCCCTCTCAGCAATCAAATCAATTCTCTTCTTAATATCCTTCCTGTCTAACAACTGAAACCGAAAAACAACCGACCGCGACTGAATCGGATCCAAAATCTTACTAGAATAATTACAACTCATTACAAACCTACAAGTCGAAGTATAATTCTCCATAGTCCTCCTCAGCGCCTGCTGCGCCTCCCTCGTCAAAGCATCCGCCTCATCCAAAAAAATCACCTTAAACGGAACATCCCCAAGTGCCTTCGTCCGAGCAAAATCCTTAACCTTCTGCCTCACAACATCAATCCCCCGCTCATCCGACGCATTCAACTCCAAATAATTCTCTCTCCAACTCGCCCCAAACAACCGCCTCACAATAATCAACGCCAAAGTCGACTTCCCGACGCCAGCCGGACCAGCAAATAACAAATGCGGAATATTCATAGAATCCACAAGGCTCTTAACCCGCTTAAGAATCTCCTCCTGCCCAACCATATCCTCAAAAACCTGCGGCCGATACTTCTCCGTCCAAACCTCTGAATTATAAATATCGCCCATTCTCAAAAAACCAAATTAAACTTTATAAGGATTATTGTGATAAAAATTCACATTAATTGCCCAATCTCTTCCCCAGAAATCTCTCTAACTTCACCCGACTTCAAGTCCCCCAACTTTATATTAGCCATCGAAATTCTCTTCAAAAAATACACCTTATGCCCCAATTTCTCAAGCACACGACGAATTATCCGATTCCGACCTTCCTGAATCGAAACACAAAAAGTATTATTCTTAATATTACTAATCTTCGCAAAAAACCTTCGACCATCTATCATCATACCAGATTTTAGATTCGTAATATCAGCTTTCTTAATCGAAGACTCAGTCCTAACCTGATAAACTTTCGTCTTACGATACTTTGGATGAGTGAGTTTCTGAATCAAGTCACCATCGTTTGTCAAAATAAGAAGCCCCTCCGACATCGCATCAAGCCGCCCGACATAATTCAAATTCAAATTAAGAGCCGAAACAGACCTCAAATTATAAATCGTCCGACGATTCTTCGGGTCATCTTTCGTAACAAGAATTCCCTTTGGTTTATTTAAAATAAAATAAACTTTCTTTGTCGGCTTATTCAATGGGACACCGCTCACCGTTATTTTATCCTCCAGACCCGCCTTATCACCAAGCTTCACCAATCCACCATTCAACCGCACCTCTCCCCGCTCAATCAACTCCTCAGCCTTTCGTCTAGAACAAAACCCTGAGTTAGCAATTATCTTCTGAACTCTCTCCATCCCCCTACATAGAAGCAAGTTATTTTAAGGTTTCTCATTAATTTTATATAGTCTTTTTGTGGTTGGTTAACATGACAAAAAAGATTTCAAAAGAAGGTTTGACCATTAAGAAGGAAGATAATTTCAGTGAATGGTATCAACAATTGATGATTAAAGCTAAATTAGCAGACTACACGAAAGTTTCTGGGTGTATTGTTCTCAGGCCGAAATCACAATGGATTTGGGAAACATTTGCTAGGGCCACAGACGACTTATTCAAAAAATCCGGGATTGAGAACGTAAATTTCCCCATGTTTATTCCAGAAAGTTTATTACTAAAAGAAGAAAATCACGTAAAGGGATTTGCGCCAGAAGTCGCATGGGTAACTCACGCCGGAAAAAAGAAATTGAACGAAAGATTAGCAATCCGCCCTACAAGCGAAGCAATTATCTATGATTCTTACGCAAAATGGATTCGAAGTCATAACGATTTACCGATGAGATATAACCAGTGGAATTCGGTTGTAAGATGGGAATTTAATAATCCCGTGCCATTTTTTAGAACAAGAGAATTTCAGTGGAATGAAGGACATAGTGTTTTTGCCAGCGAAACCGAAGCTAAAGCCGAAGGAAACGATATTTTAGGAATGTATGAAAAAGTTGTGAGTGAAATGATGGCACTACCAAGTATCCGCGGATTCAAAACCGAAAAAGAAAAATTCGCTGGCGCAGTTTCTTCTGAGAAATTACATTACATGATGAATAATGGTCGAGTAATTGAAGGTCCATGCTTCCATTACGACGGTCAAAATTTTTCAAAAGCTTACGACATCAAATTCACCCGCGAGGACGGCAAAGAAGATTTCGTCTACCAAAACACTTGGGCCGTCTCCACCAGAATGCTCGGGACAATGTTCACAATTCACTCAGACAATAAAGGATTAGTTATCCCACCAAAATTAGCTAAAAACAAAATTATAATCATCCCGATTTTATTTGGTAATTCGAAAAAGGAAATTTTAGAAAAAACTGAAGGATTAAAAAAAGGATTAAAAAATTTTGCTCCCTTGACTGATTTAAGAGAAGACATTTCTCCAGGTAGAAAATTTAATAGTTGGGAACTAAAAGGTATACCACTCAGAATTGAATTGGGACCTAAAGATTTAGAAAAGAAACGAGTCGTTGTTGTCAAAAGAAACACAAATGATAAAATTGAAGTTAAATTCAAAGACCTGAAAAAGGAGATACCAAAATTACTTAATGAGATGCAAAACGAACTATATAACACAGCGAAAAAATTATTAGAAAGTCGAATGAAAACAAGTGAGAATAAAGATGAGGTAGTTAAATTAGTTAAAGAAAAAAACATGGTCTGTGTTCCAATGTGTAAAAATGAAAAATGTGAAGAGAAACTGAAAGAAATCATGCCCGGATTAAAAAGTCTATTCGTCGATTCCGAGAAAAAAAGTGTCGAAAATAAAAGTTGCACCGTTTGTGGAAAAACAGCAAACTATTGGCTATGGGTCGGACGAACGTACTAAATCTTTATAAATTCCAGAGACATTTTCACATCATGATAAAAATCGAAAAACAAAGCAAGCCCTTAGGGGAACTGAAAGAAAAAGATAGCTTCTTTATCAACGGGTCAGAAATGAAAGTCGACAAACAATATCTATTTCAAGACCACAAAAAAATGAAAGAAATGATTATTGAAGTTTTCAATCCGGCAAACGAAAGAGAATACCAAATCCGATACTTCGACGACCAAATCGAAAGTTCCATAGAAATTTACGAATTACAGGGAGATATCCAATACGTTAAACGAGAACCAAAAACAGTCTCCTGGTAAAATATACTAACTAAACCTTTACTTATTCCTCTTCAACTTTCTCTTCCTCTTTTCCTTCTTAAGTCTCTTACGTTGCCACTTCCAACGCATCTGGCCTTTCTTCTTCCATCTTCTACTAGATCTTTTCATATCAACTAATCCAAATTTTAGTTTATAAAGTTTTAGTCTGCCAATTCCAAAAAAACCTTCTCAAAATCAACAACCCTCCCGTCTCTAACCTCAACCCCTTCTACCTTCAACATCTCAACCTTTTTCTTAGCCCCCAACGCAAAACCCCCAATCTTCCCCCCAGCACCAACAACTCGATGACAAGGAACACTCGGAGCATAAGGATTCTTATTCATCGCATTCCCAACCGCCCGAAAACCCTTCGAACCCAAAACCCGAGCAATCTCGCCATAAGTCGTCACTCGACCCCTAGGTACCTTCCTCAAAACCTCATAACATCTTTCATTAAAACTCTTCATTTTACAATAGCCCCACCAGGATTCGAACCTGGGTCGCGAGAGTCAGAGTCTCGCATCCTTGACCACTAGACTATGGGACTTTGTTCCATAGAATTCACGAAACATCTCTGATGTTACTTTAGACTATGGGACTACAACCAAATTAAAAACCCCTCATTTAAAAAACTTTATAATCCAAACAACCCTTAATACCCCATGAAAAAAATCCAAGCCACCCTAATATCAAACAAAATCACCTCCAATTCTAGTGAAGCTCACAGCCTATTTTCAGCCTCAAGATTCGGAGAGAAATTAAACCAAAAAATAATCTATTCCCTCCCAGAAGCATTCTTCCTAATCGAAAATAAAAAAATGTCCCTCCAAGACTTCCGTGGCAAAATTCTAACCCAAAATGAAACCCTGAAAAAAATCCACCGACTCGATAAAAACTTTCTACAAAAATACATCGTCTTCAAAGACCTTCGAACAAAAGGATACATTGTAAAAACCGCACTAAAATTCGGTGCAGAATTCCGAATCTACGAAAAAGGCAAAAAAATAGAAAATACCCATTCAAAATGGATTTGCTTTCCCATCTCAGAAAATTCCAAAACAACATGGCAAAATTTCGTAGCAAAAAACCGAGTAGCACATTCAAGCAAAAAAAACCTCCTCTTAGCAATCGTAGACGAAGAAGGACAAGTTTCTTACTTCGAAATTAAATGGACTCGGCCATAGCATACCCAACCCATTCGGAATATATATGTGAGGGTATAGCATGCCCCAACCTATCTGAGATATATATGTGAGGGTATAGCATGCCCCAACCTATCTGAGATATATATGTGAGGGTATAGCATGCCCCAACCTATCTGAGATATATATGTGAGGGTATAAAAATATTTATAACTCCCAATTGATTTCTAAACCACATGATAGACGTCCCAGAAAAGAAAAGAAAGATACTCGAATTTCTAGAAACATCAGGACCATCCCTACCCGTGCAAGTTGCCCGAACAATCCAAATGGACCCAGTTTTCGCTTCGGCAATCTTATCCGAACTCTTAACTGCAAGAGAAATTCAAACCAGCCACATGAAAATCGGGTCATCTCCTTTATACCTTCTCCCAAATCAAAAACAAAAACTAGAAGAAGAAACTTCAAACCTAAAATCAATAGAAAAAGAAGCACAAGAAAAACTAAAATCGAAAAAAGTAATCTTCGACCAAGACGAAAAACCCGCAATAAGAGTTGCCCTAAGAAATATAAAAGATTTCGCAATTCCTTTCAAATTCCAAAATGAAATTACATGGAAATATGCATTTACACCACAAGAAGAAATCAATGAACTTCTCTCGCCAAAAAAAGAAATAGAAGAAAAACCCGAACCAACCCCCGACAAAGAAGAAGACTCACTTACAACCAGTGAACCCGAAGTCCCAAAAGCATGGGAAGTAAAAAAAGAAGAAATTCATGAAGCCAAAGAAAAATCAAAAAGAATAGAAAGCATCTTCAAAGAGGAACCCACCCCAAGCGAAGATAAAAAAGAATCCATAAAAACACCAAAAGAAAAATCAACACCCCCGAAAACCTTTCTAAAAGGAATCGAACAATTTTTAGTACAGCAAGACACAGCAATCACAGCAATAGAAGAAGTCGACAAAAGAAAAGTAACAGCAATAGTAGAATCAAACGGAACCCCCTCAATGTTATTCGCCTTCAACAAAATCCGAATAAACGAAACCGAACTCTTAAAATGCTACAAAACAGCAAACAAAAAAAACCTCCCATACCAAATCATAATCAAAGGCGACCTCACAAAAAAACTATCAGAAACAATCTCGGCACACCAAAAACTCATAAAAATAAGTAAATTGAGCAATTGAAATTTATGAAAATCTCAAGAAAACCACAATGCTTATAAATTGATTTTTTTATCCATAATTATGGGAAGAATAAAACCAACGCTGGTGAAAAGAACATCGAGACAATTAATCGAAAAATCATCCGACTCATTTGGAAAAACATTCGAAGAAAACAAAAAAGCACTAGGAAACACACTCCCAAGTAAAAAAATGCGAAACAAAATCGCAGGATATATTGCGAGAATCAAACGAAACACAAAAACAATCATAGACGACGCTTAAATAACAAAATGACAACAGAAAATACAACTAATTCAAAGGAAAGTGAAGCCAGAGAAAACCTTGGTTTTCTAGGCACAGAAGAAACCAAAAAATCAGAAGAACATTCTATCTTTATAGGTGGCAAACCCTTTATGAACTACGTAACCGGTGTAGTCATACAATTCAACAAAGGTGCACCCGAAGTAACAGTTAAAGCGCGAGGAAAATTCATATCAAAAGGAGTCGATGTCGCAGAAGTGGCACGAAGAAAATTCCTAGAAGACAAAAATGTTACAACAAAAAAAGTTTCTATAGGAAGCGAAGAATTTGAAAACAAAGAAGGAAAAATGGTTAATGTATCAGTCATAGAAATCGTCCTAAAAAACAACTAACTCTTTTTCTTAAGTAACTTATTCAATTTCTTATCAATTAAATCTACCTTCTCCTCTATATGCTCCATCTTTTTCATCCTACGAAAAGTAAGAATCCCCATCCCAATCATATAAATAATATAAATAATAGCAACAATACTCACAGCCTTCAAAAGCATAATAAGTCCATTAATATTTTCAACAGCCTCCACAGGAAGGTTAGAAATCAATTCGCCCAAACCACCCAACATCCCCTCTGCCATAAAATAATAATACTACTATCCTATATAAAATTAATGACATAGACCTTGAACACCATGACTCTAGGGAATGCTGACCTCTAGTGCGAAAGCGAACGAAGTAAGACTGTGCCTTCAGAGAGAAGCACCATGGCTCTAGGGAGTGCTGACCTCCCGACCTCCGCCTCATGAGAGCGGCGCTCTACCGCTGAGCTATAGAGCCATAACCACCACTAACGATTTTAATTTAAAAGACTTGCGATATCAAAAAATCCCATGAATCCAATCCCAAAATCCTTCCTCAGCAACAACATCCTCAACACACTCTCGACAACTCCCACCACAATCCACACCTTCCTCGTCCCCATTCATAACCCTATCAAAACAATAACTACACTCTATATTCTCAACCTGCTCCTCAAAATAAATATTCAAATACGGACTCCCCCTCGTGCCACCCCTAACAACCGCCAATAATTTATCGTCCAAAACATTATAGATTCCAACATACTCCCCTCCGCATCTCTCAAACTTCTTAGCATAAATATCAACACTAACCGAACAAACAGCCATCTCCTTACTAGGCAAAACACATCCCTTCCTATCAGTACAAACTCTCGATTTACTCCCCTCCAAATCCGCAATCCCAGAAGCAATCAAATCAAGGAAACCATAATCAACCTCACACTTCGACCACTCGCCACATTCAACATCAGGAACACAACTGCCTCCACCTCCACAATTCAACTTCTCCGGAATATCAAAACGCGTCCCACAATCATTCAAATCTTTACAGTTCGGAACACTCACGCCATCCTTGCAAGGCGCCCATTCACATTCCCAATTTTCAATACACTGCCCTTCACAACCCCTCACGGTCGCAGGAGAATTCTTAGGAACAAAACAATTAACAACATCCTCACAATCCCGACGCTGAACACCCTCAACACAAGCCTCCCACTCACCACATTCCCAATCCGAATTACACTCAGAATCCCAAACCATATCTTCACTAATCAAATCCAAATCAAAAACATCAGAATCCAAATCAGAAGAATCCTTAACTTCAACAAAATCCGTAATTTCTACACCTTCAATCGGACTAACAGAAGCGCCACCATTCTCACCTGAAGGACCCACGGGAACAGCAGGACAATAATCAATAAACACACTCTCACCTACTCCGCAAATAGGTTCTGGAAAATCCTTAACAACATCCAACTTCACCTCAATCCTCTTCGGATTTTTCTCAGCCGAAAGCTTATACGCCCTATCTTCTCCCGCTCCAGGCACATCATCCAAATCATAATACCGCGTAGCAAAATCAACAAACGAAATCTTCAAAAAATTAATCTCATAATCAGCCGAAGCCCTTCTTATCTTCAAAAAAATCATCTTAGAATAAGCATCATAACACGCATCATATTTAAAACCCGAAGCCTTCTTCACGTCGACACACTCTTCAACAAACTCTTCAATAGGTTTATCATTATCTTTCCCTATCTCCGAAGAAAAATCCCAAGCCATACTAATCGCAAATAAAGTCACCAAAAACAAAACACCCCAATTCGCAAAAACCCAATATTTCCTATCCATAACACTCCAAAGAAAAACCCATTTAATTACTCTTCTAAAGCTCCAATATCAAAAAACGACCGACCACACAAAACTCCTAATCTCATACATGCGACACTTCCGCTTCATCAAGACGATCCTGCTCCTTCTTAATAATCTTTCCAGCAATTCCACTTCCATACCCAGAATAACCACCAGAACCTTTAGCGACCTCCTTATCATAAATCTCCAAAATTTTCTCCACTTCTTTTTTATCCCTCTTCCCATCATCAAGCATTCCCTTAAGCTTTGACCTGTCATACCCTTCCCGAATCGCAGTCCTAACCCAACGCGTCGTCTCATTCTCCTCCCTAGCGACAATCCTCTTCGTCCTCTCCTCTTTTTCCTGCCGCGCACTAACATATCCTCCAACCCAAGTAGGAACGACCATCAACTTATCCTTAACTCCATCCTCAACCTTATCCAAAAAACTCGGAGCACTAGGAGCCTTCTCTTTCTCCTTAACTATCTTTCCAAACAACTCACCAAGCGCACCAATATCATCCTCGCCAAAATCCTTGTTTGAATAATAAGCCTTAAACATCTTCTTACAAAACTCGACTTCCAAAACCTTCCCCTTCTTATTAAACTCCTTAGCCAACTCAGAATAATCCGAGCTCAAAGAAGCCCCATATTCATTCTTAAAATAATCTTTCGCATTCTCCCCAACAAAATTCAACTTCTCCCTCAAGCTTTTCTTCCCAGCCAAAAAAGCCTCCACTTTCTGCGCCGGAGTCAGATTCTTCCGTTCCTCCTCCAACCTCCGCTTCTTCTTCCTCACCTTCACCTCAACAATAATCAAAATACTCGCAACAACAATCGCAATCGCAACAAACCAAATCAAAAACATCACACGACTATCTGACATCAGCGAAATCATAACACACACCTCATAAAAAACACGAAGACAACCCAATATAAAAAGCTTACCACAATCCTTTGCTTGCAGAAGTAAGCAAAGCGCGACCGTGAGTTAATGACTTTTGGCGCGAAAGACTTAAAAACTAAAACACTCACCCAACTTCATGGTAAACGGAATCGATAGACCTTTGGATTTGCTGAATTCAGCAAAAGGTAAAGAGATTTTAGTTCAGCTGAAGTCCGGCAAGCAATTCGTCGGAACACTTCTAGCCTTCGACATCCACATCAACGTGGTCCTCGACGGTGCCAAAGAAGTAGAAGACGGAGAACAAAGAACAAGCTACGGCCTAACTTTCCTCCGAGGCGACACAATCGTCTTCATCTCACCCTCAGCTAACTAATTTGAGCGTTCGTCTGATTAATTTCGCAAGACAACACTTCTCAGGAATTTGCAACCAGTGAAAACTCCAGTGTAATAATTCTTATATAATCTAAAAAATCAGACAAATTATGAAAGAATTTCGAGGACTTGTAAATAAATCTAAAAGTGGAATAATAGGATGTGGACGCGAAACAACTTTAATAGAAGTGCTCGGTTCAACCAAGAAAACCTTCCCACTAAAAGAATTCAACATACCAAGCCGACACAGAATAGATATAGGAGAACATATCTCAGTCGAATACGAAACACATTTGGACATAAATTGGGTTAGAAAATATTCAATTCTTAACAGGAACGGCACAAAAAGATATACTTCACCTTGTGAATAACTACAAAACAACCTTATCCAAATCCTCAGGAATTATCACCTTCCCAAAAACCTTCTTAGCCTCCCCCAAAATCACCTTCGGAATCCCCTCATACCTCTGCGACAAATGGACAAGTGCCAACCCCTTCACCTTCGCTTTCTTCGCAATCCCCGCCGCCTCAACCGAACTCAAATGCGCCCTCTTCCCCAAAAACTCCTCGCTCTCTTCCTTAGAATAAGTCGACTCACAAACCAATAAATCTGCACCCTTAGCCAACTTCACCGTATTCTCATTCACCCTCGTATCCATCACAAACGCAACCTTCCGACTCGCCTCCCTATACAACAACTTCTTCCCATCAACTTTCTTCCCATCAATCTCAACAACCTTCCCCTCAGCCAACTTACCAACAAGCGGAGAATTCGGAATCTTCAACTTCTTCAACTTCTCCCTATCCAACCTAGACTTTTCCCTCACAACAAAAGAATACGCAACAGCAGGGCAATCATGATTCATCTTCCTGGCCTCAACAAAATATTCCTTTTCATTAAAAACAACTCCATCCCCCACCTCCTTAACAACAACATCCAAATCCTCGCCCCTCTTCCCAACCAAATCAAAATACTTCCTCACCCATTCCTTACTCCCCCTCGGCCCATAAATCTCCAACTTTCTATTATACCCATTCAATCTTAATGTATTCAAAATCCCAGGCAACCCAAATGTATGGTCCCCATGCCAATGCGTTATCAAAATCTTCGTAATTTTACAAGGATTAAGAGAAGCCTTCCGAAACTGCCGCTGCGTTCCCTCGCCACAATCAATCAAAATATTCTCAGTCTTATATTTCAAAAGCATTGCAGGATGATTCCGCCTTCTAGTAGGAATAGCACTCCCAGTCCCCAAAAACGTTAATTCAATTCTCTCTGCCATAATATCTTAACTAAAAAAGACTTTTTATTCTTTGCCAACAAACTTTTAAATCAAATCTAACATCTAATCCTAGGCTCCCGTAACTCAGCCTGGATAGAGTGCCAGCCTTCTAAGCTGGAAGCCGCAGGTTCAAATCCTGCCGGGAGCGTACGCGGATGGCTTGTTTGAAGTTGCGGTGTCGCAGGCGAACAATTCGCTTCGAGCAACACAAATAAAATATTGTTGCGAGATGCAAATTGTGAGTAAAATCCTGCCGGGAGCGTTAAAGATTTGAACCGACGGTCCAAGTGGCGCTTCGGAGAAGCTTGCTCGTTGCTCTCGAGCTCGCAACGAATCCAACCGGGAGCTATTTTAGTTAAGTTTAAAAGAATTCTTTATTTGAGGTTTTTATGCAGGGGTAGCCAAGCGGTAAGGCAAGCGGCTGCAACCCGCTGATCCTGGGTTCGATTCCCAGCCTCTGCTTCCTAAGTAAGACAAGCAACTGCAACTCGCGCTCCTGGGCGAAAACCTTTGCTCGAATTTTTCCAAAAGATTTATCTGAAAAATTTTAGAGTGAAGTTTGAGTAGATTCCCAGCCTCTGCTTATTAGACAAGTGGCTGCAGCCCACATTTCTAGATGAGTAATTTAACGTACCAAATAGTAGTAACAAACAATAAAATTTATAAACCATCATCCTAATAAATTAAAATGGAAAAATTATACACCCGTAGAAACTTCATAAAAACACTAACCGCAGGAGCAATATCCCTAGCTTCGCCATTGTCATTATCCGCATTAACACCTCAAAACAAACATTACGATTTTTCAAAAGATTCCGAAAAAACCCTGCTAGCAAGAACAATTTTCGGAGAAACAAGAAATAGCTTCAAGAGGGGATTAACGGAAGCAATAATGATTGGGCACACCCCTATAAATCGAGTCAACGATAAGGTAAAATGGAACGGTGAAAACCTAAAACAAGTATTACTAAAAAAGGGACCTTCCAGAAATAAACACGGTAACCTAATCAGAGACGAAAACGGAGAAATAAAAATCTTCCACCAATACAGTTGTTTTAATTCGTGGGACCCAAATTTAAAAATTTTAAAAAATCCAAAAAAATATGACTCCAAATCATGGAGAAAATCTTTAATTTTATCAGAAAGATTACTAAATAATGAATGGGCAAATTTAAATTTCGGACAAGATCACTATCACGCAAAAGATATGAGGAAATTCCCAGACTGGGCTAACTCACCAAAAATGAAAAAAATAGAGGGCGAAGAATATTTCGACCACATTTTATACAAATTCATCGCAGCCTAACATTAATCTTATATACCACAATAACGTCATCAACTTTAGGTGATAAAATGATCGAACTAATTCAAAGGAGGCTACCTGTAGGGAACCTTGGTTCCGTCGGAAAATGACAAACATTCTAGCATTCGTATCAATCAAAGGAGGAGTCGGCAAAACAACCCTAGCACTTGAAACCGCCGTCTCGCTCGCAAAACACTTCGACAAAAAAGTCCTTCTAGTCGACGCCAACTTCTCCGCACCCAACATCGCACTCTACCTAGACCTCACAAAAGACTACGTTCTCCAAGACACCCTCAACGGACAAACACTACCACAAAACGCAATCTATGAAGCCCACGGAATCGACATTATCCCATCATCCCTAAATTACCACAAAAACATCGACCCATACAATCTAAAAAAAGTCCTCCAAAAATACAAATCCAGATACGACTTCATAATACTAGACACCTCGCCAAACTACGAAGAGCTAAAACCCGTAATAGCGACGGCAGACAAAATATTCCTAGTCTCATCCCCCGACCACGTCACACTCCACACAACCCTTAAAGCCGCAAAAATTGCCCAAGAACAAAAAACCCCAATCCAAGGAATCGTAGTAAACAGGATAAGGTCCCCACGACACGAATACAATTTAAGAGAAATCGAAACTCTTTCCAAAGTCCCAGTACTAGCGAAAATCCAAGACCACAAAAAAATGGCGAAATCCCTCCATAAAAAAACTCCACTCTCTCTTCTAGACGAAGCAAACACAATTTCAAAAGAAATCAAAAGTCTAAGCGCAGCAATAGCAGGCTCCCCGGAACAAGAAAGCTGGCTTGAAAAACTCCTCCCCCTAAAAACAACGCTGGGAAAAGAAAAAATCAACCGTGACCTCTTGAGGCAAACTTACTACGCAGTTCCAAATAAATAAAACAATCTCAGCTCACCAAAAACATCCGCTTCCAACAATTCCAATTTCTAACAGATTTAGACAAGGCGGACGGTTCCGTGGCGTACAAAGGTACGCGAGGGTTCGTCCAACGAAGTATAAAACGCTAGAAATTGAAATTACGGGACTACCCTAAATCGAAAGTTATGCAAAACCCACAAGAGTGTAAAACTCAAAATCGACCCCACTAAAAAATAAAAACTCAAATCAACCGTGACCTCTTTACTCGTCTCATTCATCAAAGTATCAAACAACAAATCAAAATCCTCAACATCTCTAGCCCTAAAAAACTCCCCTCCCGAATTAAACGCCAACGCCTTCAAAACATCCTCATCAACCTCAGAAATCGTATCAAATCCAGTCACCCCACCCTCCTCGGTCCCAACCGCAATCGTATTCACAACCAAATTATTCCTATTCACATAATTTATAATCCGTGGCACATCTCCGACATTCAACTGCCCATCACTAATCAAAATCACCGCCTTCATCTGCCTGTCACCAAACAACTTATCCGCCGCTATCAAAGCATTGTAAATATTCGTGCCCGGCACATCCCCATACTCGGCCCTATCAAGCGCCATATTAACCTTTATCTTATTACTATCCAAAACATGCAAAACCCGGGCATCCCCAGAAAACTCAATCACCCCCACATCGACGCCAATCGGCAACAAATCAACAAACTTCTTCGCCCCCTCCCTAGCCGCCTCAAACCGACTCGGAGAAAAATCGTCACTCGACATACTACTCGAAGAATCCACAGCAATCACATACGAAAAAACCGAAGTATCCGCAATAAAAGAAACCCCTGTCCCAGCCAATGCAAAAATCAACAAAATCAAAACAGCCAAATTAATATAAAGTGCCAAAAAATTCTTCGAAAAAAATTCAATATCATAAAACCTTTCCATCGCCTTAAAATTCGAAAAAACCACCGCTTTCTTTTTACCGTAAATAAGACTAAAAAAATAAACAAAAACAAAAAACGGTATCAACAACAACAAAACCAAAAACTTCGGATACAAAAAAACTAATTCCATTATAACCGTGCCCCCTTTGACCTTCCCCTCAAAAAACTCGAAACCGGAATCACAAATCCCTCGTCCGTCGTCAATTCCATCACATCAATCCTAGAATCTTTAAACATATCCTTCACCATATCTTTTCTCTTAACAACATTACTCCGATACCTATCCCGAGCAATATTCGGGTCCAAAACCATCTGCCTCCCCGTATAAGGGTCCTGTACCGCAATCTGACAATTCGTAGTAGGCAATTCCCCATCCAACTTGTCCCTAACCATAACCGCAAGAGTCTCAAACCGCCTTCCCATCAACTTCAACTTACCAATATCCTCCCCTCTGGCACTAATAAAATCCGAAACCAAAATAAAAACCGTATAAGGCGAATTAACAGTTCTCAAAACATTAACAATAGCTTTTTCTAAATCAAAACCCCCGCCATACAAACTCTCATCCGACAAAAACTTCGCAAACAACGCAAACTGATTCTTCCCCCGAGAAGGATACAAAATCTTAACCACATCCTCATTAAACATTACCAATCCAATTTTATCTCCCGCCCCCAAAACCAAATGGCTAAGAGCCCCAACAAACTCCGCCGCAAACTCCGCCTTCAACTTTTCCCCAGAACCAAAAAGCATACTACTAGAAACATCAACCAAAAAATAAACATTCAAATCCCTCTCCTCAATATACTTCCTAGCCAAAATCTGATTCGCCCTCAAGCTCGCCTTCCAATCAATCAAACTCGCATCATCATCCGGCTCAAACACACGATAAGCATCAAACTCCAAACCTTTCCCGCGAAAAATATTCTTATATAAAATTTTCTTAACCGGAAACTTCTGCATCGCATTCTCAAACTCTGCAATCGCTCGAGGAAAATTCAAAACAAACTTACCCTTCGTCTCACTAGCCATTTATTTAACATTAACCTTGGCAAGAATACGTTTTATGACCTTATCCGTCGTAATCTCCTCAGCTTCAGCCTCATAATTTAAAATAATCCTATGCCTCAAAATAGGATAAACAACCTCCCTTACATCCTCCGGAGTGACATAATCCCTCCCTTTCATAATAGCCTCAGCCTTCGACGCGATATAAAGAGCAATAGAAGCCCTCGGCGAACCACCATAAGAAATATACTTACCCATCTCCCAATTCTTATTCCGACTCTCCTCAACAATCTTAACAATATATTCCTCAATCGCCTCCGAAGTAAAAACCTCCTTCACCTTATCTTGCAACTCAACAATCCTCTCCGGATTCAAAATCGCCTTCAAATCATAACTCTCAAAAGTCCTAATAGTCGTATTCGTCTTTAAAATCCCTTGTTCCTCCTTACCCTCGGGATAGCCAATCAGCAACTTAAACAAAAACCTATCAACCTGCGCCTCAGGCAAAGTATAAACCCCGCTATTCTCAACCGGATTCTCAGTAGCCATAACAAAAAAAGGCTTAGGTAAAGTATGGGTCTCCTTCGCAATCGTAACCTCCTTCTCCTGCATCGCCTCAAGCAAAGCAGACTGCGTCTTAGGCGGACTACGGTTAATCTCATCAGCCAAAACAAAATTAGTAAAAATCGGACCCTTCTGAATTTCAAATCCTTTCTGAGGAGTATAACTCATAATCCCCGTAATATCCGTCGGCAACAAATCAACAGTAAACTGAATCCGCTTCATATCACAACCAAGAATCGTAGCCATAGACCTAACAATCAAAGTCTTCGCAGTCCCAGGAACACCCTCAACCAAAACATGCCCATCACAAAGAACCGCCCGCAAAATCCCATGAATAGTCTTCTTCTGCCCAACAATTATCTTCGACATCTCCGTCTCAATAGCAGCCAAAACTCCCGCAACATCAATACCTTTTTTAGCAACCACTTTTTCATCTTCTTTTTTACTCACCATCTTTTCATCTTTTTTACTCACCATATCTCTATCATCTCAGGAACTATCTTACCTAGTATACTTACCTTCTCCTGATTTATTAAACCTTACCCTTTTATAGACATAAAAAATAAACCCAATCACAAAAATCATCAAAGTCGCAAAAGTGATGTAATAAAAACTCCTCTGAACAAAACCCTCAACCTTATACTTAATCTGCTCATTAGCCATAATCGCATCCTCACAAGCCTCACTAACTTCCTGCGCCAACTTCATAGCCTCAACCTCGTTCCCAGCCTCAAATGCCTCCTGTGCTCTACGAAAAATCTCAGTCAACTCCAAACATTCAGGATTGTCCGCAATAATCTTCTCAGTAAAAATCAACATTTCTTCAACTTCACTCTCATTCGTTTTCCTCAAGTCAATAAAGAAATCCCCCCAATCTTTAAACTTTGGAGAAAAGATATCTGCAAAAAGAGTCGCCTTGTATCTTCCAGCCTTACTCGTATCCGCAATAATTTTCATAGTATAATCCTTCCTCTCCCCCACCTTCAATTCATTAATATGAGTCGTCCCCAACTCAATCTTAATATCATCAGAAAATTCATTATTATACAAAACTTCACTCGCCAAATCAATACCGCTCAAGTCCATGGTCCCAGAATTTTCAAGCGCAAATGGAACCTCAATATATCCCTCATCCGAAATAATCACGTCCTCCGGCACAATAATTCTAATAGAATAGAACTTCACCACCGTAGAAGTAGTTTTCTTAGGAACCGTAACAATATTCGGAGACGTAAACTCAATAGGAATATTCGCAATCACATCCGAAGTAAAATTATCACTACCATTAATAGAAATCGAACCCGTAAAAGCCGAATTCAAATTAGTAAAAACTTGAACAGTCCACCCACTTGAATGACTAACGAAAATATTCGCATGACCATCCGACTTCACAAAAGTAACATTCTGCGAATAATAAGAATCATCTACATCTTCGTCCGCAAATCCATTACTCAAATCAACATTAATATTAGTACCATAATTCCCCTGATGAGAACCAATATCCGCAATCTTCCTCATAGGTGCATTCGTGTGACTAATATTCAATCTAAAACTGAAATTCGTAGCAACAGACTCTCTCTGTGAAAGATTCAAACCAGTCGTATTAGGATAAACCTTAACCGTTAAATTTTTCAAACTCCCATAGGTCTCATCGCTAAAATCAGGAAGAAAATCCCAGCCAAAAATACTCCCGTTACCAAACGAACTCGAAATCTCCTTCAAACTGAAATTCCCATAACTACAATCCGATTTATTCTGAAAACCACAAGAAATATCATCAGCCCAAAATTCGTAAGTCAAATTATCTCCAACCGAATGGTTAATCGTAAAATTCAAAACACTCGAAATATTCTCAACCAAATCAAAAGGAGACTGTTCCGCAGGAGAAACAAGAGAAGCAGTCCCATAAATAAAAACCCAAAAGACCTGCCAATCAATCATTCCGTCGCTGTCATTAACAGTCACATTATATCTCCATCCCCCAGCACACGACACATTAGAATTCATATCAAACTCCACATTCCCACTCACAATACCAATCGTCAAATCAGGAGCACCAGAATCCAAAGCAACAATAGAATAATTCAAACTTGACCCAGTATAATCATCTTCATCATCCGTCGCATTAACACTAAAATTCAAATAATCATGAATAGTTAAGGAAGCATTATCAATCTGACTCAAAACCGGAGATTCCAAACTCTCAACCACACTCAAATTCCAAGTTCGATTCGTAAAATTTCCAACAGCATCAGAAACATTGACAAAAACAATGTAATTCCCAACATCAGCAACCCCAGGAACAAACGTAGCATTATAAAAAACACTCTGAGGATTCGGGTCTTCAAACTCAACAAAAGAAAAATTAAACAAATCAACAAACCCTCCCGTGGAGTTAGTAAACGTCGTATTAATCACCAAAGACTCGTTATAATAGTTTTTCTGACCTACAGGAATTAAAAAATCGTCGTCGTCAATAACCAACGAAAAATTAATAACGTTACCCTCGTTAACAACAAAATTAAAACTTTCAATCAAAGTAGACTGCCCAGTATTATTCTCTCCTGTCAATGTATTAATAGTAGGCGCATCCGCCACGTTCGAAATACTAAAATTAAAACTCCACGAACTATTTTTCATTCCATCCGTCGCAATAATAGTAACATCATGATAACCAACATCACAATCAACAGGCGTAAAATTAATCATACCATTAGAATTAAAATTCGAAGCATTCAAAGAACAAAATTCCGCAGAAACATTTTCATAATAAAAACTAATCGTATCACCTACATCAGAATCACTAACATTCACACTAACATTATAAACAAAATTCTCCCCCTCAACCAATTCCAAAACAACAGGATTATCCAAACTCGTATTCCACTCAGGCGCCGACTCATTCAAAATCCCAATAACAAAAATTCTCTCAGCCGAATCTCCAACATCACCCGTAACATTAATCCTAACACTATGGTTCATCTCGCCATAAGTACTCAACGCATAATCATAATCCACACTAACATCAGAAATTATATAATTATAATTATGACTCGAACTACCCGGACTCGAAGGACTAACCCAAGAAGTATTCGAACTAAAAGTCAAAACCTCCTCCTTAACACTAGAATCCCAAATCCACAAATCATCATCACTCCCATTCGCAGTAAAATTACCATTCTCATAAAACGTCTTATCCGAAATAATATCCAACGAAACATTCGACTCCGTAAAATTAACAAAAATTTCAATCGGCTCCACCACAGTACTCGCCATCAACACATCTAAAACACTAAAATTAATCGTCCAGTTCCCAACCTCCTTCTTAACTGGAGTAACAGAAATAGGCAAACTGTAAGAAAAATTAGAAGCGTTCCCCGTCGACACAGAATGAAACCAGTCCCTATTCGAAGAATCATAACTCATCGCAGGATTACTACTAAAAAACGCATAACTAGAAAAATTCAACTCATCCTCCTCGCTTCTAGTATTCACCTCAATAGTACAATTAAAGCTCTCACCCTCCATCACCGTCGCCCCAGTACAATTCGAAACATTCACAGTCAAAGTAGAATAAACATTGAACTCCAAAATATAAAACCCACTAGTTTTATTTTCCTCATAATCAGAAGCATCACAATAAGCATGCGGACAAGTTCCATTAAAATCACTAACACTAAAATTCGCCCAATACGTCCCAACTTCATCATGAATCGGAGTAAAATTAAAAATAGTCGAAGTGTTAGAATCATAAGTTAAATTAAAAATACTACAATTCTCCCCCGCACCACGGCCCGACCACGAAGCATGGGTACAATTATTCAAAAAAGTTAAATTAAAATTTAAGGGATAATGTTCTTCTTCATCGTCCGCATTAATAGTAAAAACCCCCTGAGCATCTTGCGTAAAATCATAACCAGAATTGAGATTGGTAAAATTCGGAACATCATTTGTCGCATTAACAATAAAAGTAAAAGGAGCAAGAGACCCAAGCTGGTCCGTCGTATTAGTAGCTTGAATTTGGAACTCGAATAAACCCGTCTCGTTGTCTTCGGTCGCGTTAATCTTTAAATTGCCACTATTCTCATCAGTAATTAAAATCCAAGAAGAGACAGCAGAATAATCGACTGAATATGTTCCAGAAGCATTTGTCCAGTTAACGTCTTTATCTGTATCTATATTGAAAGTTACATCATTATTAAATCCTGTAATATTCATACTCAAATCATGATTATAAACGGCATCTTCAGCTGTAGTATAATTAACGTCATATCCTACCCAAACAGGTGTCGACGCAATAACAAAAACAATCATCCCAATCAAAATCAACGCAAAAAAACCTTTCACTTCACTTCTCATCAACCACCTCCACAATCATTTTCTTCTTCCCAGCATCAAACCGAATTTCAATCTTCTGCTTCACCTTCAAATTCAACGTATCAACAATAGCTTTAGGTATTTTAATCCTATGCCCCGTCTGGATGCTATTATCCCTAAAAATAGTTTCAGCCATGCCCCTTTAATATACCTTTTTCACCCACATTTTATACCAAGAAAGTACTTTTAAAAGTATTTAAATCCTTCCCTCTCAAAAATAAAAAATCTACTTCCCGTCTACTGCAACTTCTTCGTCTTCCTGCTTTTTCCCCAACAAAAACAATCTCCACAAGACAAAAATAATCACCAACGTCAGCACAACTGCCAGCACAATCAAAACACTACTAAGTAAAGCAAACGGAACCGCCGGCTCACAAACATAAGGACACGGACCACCACAATCAACGCCACCCTCACCCTGGTTTTGTATACCATCCGAACAGGTCGCACAGGGCTTACACGGACCGCCACAATCAACCAACAACTCACACTCCCCATGATGACAATTCGTAAACCCATCAAAACAACTAGGATTCTCCGTAAAATAACAAAATCTCCTCTCAATTGGACGCTCCAAAATCGGGTCACTCCTATTACACGCATTCAAGTCATAACATTTCGTAAGCTGAAAACCACAAAATCTATCATCAGCCTCCTCGTTCTGCAAACAAACATCCTGAGCCAAAGCATAATCCTCTACAGACAAAATCCCCACATCAAACGACCTCTTCACATTCTGACAAACTTCCCAATCATCACAAAACCAATTTTCAATACAATAACCCCCACCGCCCACGGCCCCTCCTCCGCTCTCAGACGGGTCAGAACACTCAACCTCCGAAACCGAAATATCCCATCTCTGAGAATCATCAAGCAAACCATCCGTCGTCACAACCTCAACCCAATGTGCACCACCATTTTCACACCCAAAATTATGAACAAAAGTATCAGTCGAAATATCCTCGTTATGTTCCCTTAACACACCGTCGACAAACCAATTAATATCCGGGATAGTTCCATCCGCATCATACACCTCAGCATAAAAACCAACATTCACCATCCCAGCAACACTAAAAACACTACTAAGTGGAGTCCAGTTCACAACAACAGGAGCCCTATTCTCATCAGTCACAGTTAAAGTAAAACTATCACAAGCACTCTCCTTATCCCCTCCACGCGGAGCACATAAACTAATATTCTCATGCGTACTCCCCAAAGCATTATCCTCAACACAAACTAAAAGCGAATAAACCGACCCCTCATGCCCAACAACCGGAGTATAATTCATCGTACCATTAGTAGCACCAATATCAAATAAATCCTCATTTCCAGCCCAAGTCAAATTAAAACTCAAATTTCCATCAGGAGCACTCCCGTCCTCGACATCTACCACATCAACCACACGATAAAATGTAGAATCATCCCCAACCAACCAAACCGTTTGCGCACCAATATCCTCCAACGCCGGCACATTATTAATCTCAATAACATCTATCGTCGTGTCCTTACTATCAACTTCGTCAAAAGGGTCCAACACCGAAATACTCTCACTATGATTCCCAACATCTCCCTTCCCCAAAGCTCCAGAAATAACACTAAAAAAACTCATATTTACAACCCTCCCATTCGAAGCCAAATAAAACGGATTACTAGGAGAAATACTCCCAACCAAATCATCCTCGTCAACATCAGTTGCATTAAAACCATAGTCCAAACTAGTCCCCTCGCAAACCAAAATCGGATCACTAATATTACACAAAAGAGGAGCCGAATTAGAAACATTCACAAAGAAAATAACACTCGCATTCCACCACTCCCCATCTGTCTCGTGCGCGGACACCGTCAATAAATTCCCCCAACGAACAGCAGTAATCGAACTATTCGGCACAAACAGAATATTGGTCTCAACATAAACATCATGCTCCAAATCATAAAGCGAATACCTCCATTCATCCGAACTAAAATCCGCCGATACATTCAACGCAATAATATAAGGGTCACTCTTATTAAAATCATAAGTGGTGTTTTCCGGAGAATGAATCGTAACAGTCCGCATATCCCCAATAAAAAGCTGAACAATCCCAGTATCATTCACAGCAAATCCAGTAATAATAACAGGAGAAAACGGTACCCCAACATAAGTCACAAAACCAAAATTCAAAAAACCAAACAGAAACAAAGTAACAACCAAAACCGCAACCATCCTCTTTTCCATAAATCAACAAACAATCCTTAATATAAAAATCTACTTATTAAATCTCCTAGCAATCCTCCAGAACAAAAACCCAGCAACGACCAGAATAAACAAAATCTTAACCAAAATAACCCAATCAAACCCCTCCAAAAACCTTAACCTCAAAACCTCACTTGACAACTCCTCGCCCTCCGAATACAACCCAACCTCAACATCCACATCTTCATTTAATCCCCTCGCATCAAAAAACCCAATCAATGTCCTCTTTTCCCACGCACCTAACTGAACAATATCACTATCAAAACCCAGTTCCGAACCAACAACCCGAACTTCAGCATAAACATCCTTAATCTTCCCATCCCACAAACTCTCTACCTCAATCTCAAACCGATTAACCCTACCCCCATAAAATTCCTTACTATAATCCAAAATTCTAATCCCAAACTCCCCCAATCGAAAAACATTCTCCTCCTTAATCACCCCATCACCATAATCAACCCTAGCGACAGCCAAATAATCCCCCGCAGAATAATTACTAGTCACTAAAACTCCCTCAAAATTCAAAACACCAGAAATATTAACCCAACCACCCTCGAAAGGAACATCCTCAATCAATCCCCCGTCAGGATTATAAATCAAAATACTAGGATTCACAAAAACCCGTTCCCTCCCTAAATTCAAAACCTTCAATTTCAATTCAACATCCTCACCCAAATTCACATTAGGCGCACTAAGTTCCAACCCAACAAACCTCTCAGGATAAGCAACATTAACCCTAATCAAACCTCTAACACCCCCCGCAACAACCCAAACCTCATTCGCACCAATCTTCTCCAAACTCTCTGGCAACTTCATATGCACAACAACATCCCCCCTCCCCATAATCTCCAACTTATCTAACTCAACATACTCACTCAAATCCCCCTCAACCCACAGTTCTTCCTTGCCATCTAAAACAAAATCAAAAACAAAATCCCTCTCAAGCCCAGGCTCAAATTCAACATCATAACTCCCAGGCACAACCCCCTCGAGAGCCAAAGCACCACTACATAAAAAAACCAAAATCACAAAATATACACATCTCTTCATTTTTAAAATAAATTTTACTCCTTATTCTTCCACTTTTCTAATCTTCTTAAGTTTAACCCAAGTCCAAATAGACAAAACTATAAGTCCCAAAATTGAAAAACCAATAATCAAATACCTAATATTAGATATCGGCCGATTGTCCTCTTTATCCTCACTACTCCCACAACTCACCTCCTCGACCTTATCATCGCTACACCCATTCAAATCAACACAAATTCTTTTTCCGACCCCATTCAAACAAGAATCCCACTCTCCACAAGAATAATCAGAAACACAATCTTCAGGGTCAGGCTCATAACCCTCCTCTACAATAAGATACTCACTAAACCCATCAACATCAACAACCAAAACCCCATCAACATAACTGACAACAGTACAAGAGGAACACAAGACTCCATCTTTCAAAACAATCGGACTAGTAAAATTCACATTAAAAAACTTCAAACGAGAAGAAAAATTAAATTCGGGTAACGAATCAGAATCAACAAAAATCCTCTTATCTTCGACAACAATCTTAGAATCTAAATTCAAGCTTCTTAAAACATTCAAATTCTCCAAAAATAAGATTTCCCCAAACTCATTAACAAATCTTCCCAAAAAATTACTCAAATTAACATTACTAAAATCTGTGGTCCCCTCTAGCCAGCCAGAAGGATTCAGGGTAACAACAACCTCCAAAACACCTTCAACATTCACAAACCTAGTCAAATTATCACCAGTATAATTCGCATCCTCTAAAACAACCGCTGTTAAATTGAACAACCCACTACTAGGACAATATATTAATCCCTCTTCTATTTCAATACCATCTGCATACAAAACAAAATCTTTCAAAGCTTCAACCTCAACATTCACGCTCCCACCAACCCCAATACTAACATCACCTTCAACTTCATTCAAGCTCAAACTCAAATCAGCATCCCTCTTCAAGATACTAAAAACGTAAACAGGAGTAACCCCCCAATTCCCCACGGCATCCCTAGCCCAACCTCGAACACTATAAGAACCAGCACCTAAAACACCAGACCAACTCGACCCAGAAAAATTAACAAAACCTCCCGAAAAATTATTCTCGACAAAACTTTGAGTGACCCCTACATTATCAACCCAACCAAAATCAATATCCGTCAAAAAAGAATCAGAATAACTCACTGGACCACTCCTAGTATAATTAAAAGTCGGAGCCTCGTCGTCGCTGGCCTCTCCCACTATTAAACTCGGACCACTAATCAATTCCTCCGAGTCCATCCCATCCAAACCATAAAAACCATCAAAGGGATATATCCCCTCCTGCGAAGTCCTAACCACATACGTCAAATCAACGGAATCGACCCCATTAACATCATCAATATCAGACCACCTCAAAACATTCCCAGACTGAACAGCCCCCCCAGCATCAACAACACTAAATTCACTCGGAACATTCTCCTCAACCACATAAACTTCATGAACAAAACCAGAATCAATCAAAACACTAACCACAACCGAAATATCTTCATCAACCGAACTTCCAGAAAAAGACCTAGAAACACCAGAAGAATCTCCAGGGTCTAAAGCACTCCCCGTAATATTATCTCCACCCCTATAATAAAAACCAATACTTCCTAACACAATAATCAAAAATAAAAAAACAACAACACTTCTTTTCATCTTATATAAATCATAATTATAATTTATATAATCTTCTATTTAGTCGCCATTCAACATTCACTCTTCTATAAAATAATTTCCATCAAAAAAATTCAGCGCTCTGCCTTCCATATCCCAATAGCATCCATCAAATCATCCATCCCAACAGAACCCGTTTCCCATCTATCAATATGCGAAACAAGTTCAGCTAAAGACACCTCTCCATTGCACGGACTATCATCCGACACATGAACCTGCTGACAATCAATCGAACAACTATCACAAGTTTCGCCCCCTTCACACATATCATCACCACAGACTAGCAATATTTCTTCAACGAAGATTGGAGTTTCATTTAATGACAATAAAACACTTCCGGCAGAATTAGGTATTATTTGCTCTGTTGGTTCAGTCGAACCCCTTTCGGTAATAATGTGGCTAACCAAGACATCAGTCCCCGTATCCAAGCTCAATTCATAAGTTGGACCATTAGTCCACAAAGCCCAGACAGGCTTGCCGTCAACTAAAAATTTATACCCGTAATAAGTAGCAAGATTTTCAGAAATTACCTCAACAGAATCATAGCCACCAAGTTTTTCTGTCATAAGTTTGTAAGTGTAGAACCCCGGTCTTTTCTTATACTTATTTGTTTCAGGAGGTGATTCAAACTCATCATATTCCAATAATGCCATATTCTCATGGTTACTGTTTTTAGTTCCAATACAAGTTTCTCCGCACGGATCGTTATACGGACCGTAACAATGATAGCCTGCAAAGGCGCATTCCTCACATTGTTCCAGCATCGGACAGTTAACATATTTACCGCTATCATCTTGACCATAACAACAAGGAGCAGGCTCGCAACCTCCAACTGGTTCTCCTAAGGCACAAGAACAATCCACATTAAGACATCCATGGTACCAGTAAAGATCAAACCAATATATGTGCTCTATCCCTCTTGACATAGAAATTACAAATCTCTTTATGACCTCTTCTGCCTGTCTTTGGTCTGATTTTGCATTTATTACCTCATGCTCCAGAATTTCACCTTCTTCTATTACCCAAAGCTGTTTATTATCAAGACCTTTGCCTGCAAGGTAATTATTCATGGCATCGATTTTTCCTGGATTCTGATACCATTTGTCATAGGGATGTGTGCCAAAGGCGTCAACGTGCTCACTGTCGATGTTAGAGTAGATGTAATCAAACAACTCAACACCGTACCAAGCATTATCACGAATCCAATCACTGCACTCATGATCAACAACACAGCCAAAAATACCACCATGTAGCCCCCCAAAAATCAGTTTCGCATTGGTATCAGCAGATTTAACAGCATCATAGATATCCTCATAAACAACAAGGAATTCCTCGCCGGTACCACACCAAGTGCGTTCCCCCATTTCTGTGCCAAATCTCCAGTATCTTATCCCCTCCTGCAAACCAGGCATATCGCAGATACCATCACCATCATATCGTTCAACTGCATTATAGACAAATCTCTTAAAATCATTTTTATTTTTATCCTCATAAAGACATCCAACTTCAGCCGTCGGAGATTCCTCTGATGGACATAAAGGGTCTTTGCAGTCAAGATAATACGGCTTCCTAGCCCCAATAGTCAAATGGTCCATTATTATGTTTTTTGACTGGGCATTTAATATATTAGTGTCAAAAAGCCCACCATGTATACCACTAGTATCATCATCCCAGGAGTATACACCTTTTGTCTTTTCAATATCGCCCCAAGATAAATCTCCTTTCGTTCTCTTGATTCCTACCTCCTCAGCAAGACTAAAATCCAATAAGCTCATCTCAGATATAATAGATGCTGGGACTGCTCCAAAAGGATATCCATCAAAACTATCATCAAACCCAGGCTGCGCCTGTTCATAATCAATCACATAATCAAAAATCCTCAATTCATCAATTACAGAATCAGCTCTAGCCTGCTGTGTCCAACCATAATCTTCATGGCCAATCTTAAACAATTCAGATGAGGAATTCAGTGAAGGAAAATCCTGACCAGTCAGTTCTGCAACCAATTCTTTATCAATATAAAGCTTCAAAAAATCTGAGTTGCTAGTATCCGTTCTCCAGGTAGCAGCAACATGGTGCCACTCTCCTGCATTCCAGTCATCAATAACGTACTCAATAGCATCGTCTGGGTCACCTGCTTTGTTATGATACATGTAAAATGCAAGTTCATTGTCGCTTTCTCCCTTGAGCAGAGCCAACATCGCTTCGTCACTAACCCAATAGTGAAAAAAGAAATGCCTCTCATTATCATTGCCATCCCACTCTGGCTTTACCCACATCTCAATACTACCTTTTTCAAGATCAAGATTATTATCTCTAGAATAAGAAAGAGTATCCTCCCCATCAATTAAAATGCCTTTATCATTCTTACCCTGCTGAACAATCTCTGTATCCGAATATAAGCCAGTGTTTTCTGTTACTCCCACCTCGCTCTCAAACGACTCGTAAAAAATCAGACTGCAATCCCCCGCTACAAAAGACAAACTAAAAAATGAGAAAAAAAGAATTATCGTAACACATGACTTTTTACTATTTACATTCGTCATAATACCACCTTTCCCATCTCAAATCATAATACTCAGCTAGTTAAATATTTTACCACTACTTCCCCAACCTCTTCCTCAACAACAAAAACCACAACAAATTCAACAAAATCAGCAACACAACAGCACTCATCAACACAACAACAATCGCATCAGGACCAACCCCGTCATCAGCCGAAATCACATAACCCAAACCAATAACAACCAACTCATTCTCACTAACCTCAAACTTCAAATTCTCCCTGCTCTCCTTATCTCCATATTTAATCGAAACCTCCGCATCATAATCCCCCTCAATAACCCCCGCCGTATCCCAATACGAAACAAAAACCTCTTTCGAAAACCCACCAACATCATAATCCGACGACTTAAACTCAGAAACAACTCCTCCCCTCTCGTTCGAAATCTTAGTCTTAATAAGAACATCAGCAATCTTCTCACTCCACTTATTCTCAACCAACATCTCCAACTTCGCAATCTCGCCCAAACTAAAATCATCAACCCAAATTTCCTGCAAAACCAATTTCTCACTCCCCACACTAAACTTCTCTTCCAGCGAAACCGTCCCATCGCCATAAACAACCGTCGACTTCGCGACATAATCCCCGATAGGAACATCCGCATCCCAATCATAAACCAACTCCCTCTGCTGTCCACTCGGAATAGCAATCGGACCAACATTAAAACTATCCACAACCTCTCCCGCCTTATCATAAACATCAACATTCGCCCTAACCGAAGTCAAATCAAACTCACCAGCACTACTAACCGGAATAACAAACTTCACCACCTCGCCAACATTCGCACTATAAACATACAACTTCGCATTCGCATACTTCCCGGGATACGGAACATAAAGATAAATCTGCGTCGCAACAGCCAGCGTCGCCAACACCTGTGACCCCTGACCACTCCCTTCATCTGGCAACTGCATAACAACAACCTCCCCCTTATGAAGCCCAGGTTCCAAAAGCTCCGGCAACTTCAAACTATAACTGAAACTCTTACTCTTCTCCGACGCCAAAATCGACCCACTACTAACATCCGAAAAAATATACTCAGCCAAATCTCCCTGCGCCAAAAACACAAACGAAATATCCTCCCCTTCCGAATTAATAACATCAAACGAAACATCTCTCTCCATCCCAGCCTTAAAATCTAAAGTAGTCCGAGCCGGACTAATCCCAAACCCTAAAACCCCACTCATCATAAAAACCCCAACCAACAAAATAAGAAACTTTCTCATCATTCCGCCAACACCCCCTTAAACACAATCGCCCCATTTTTAGCCCCAGGACTCTCATCACCAGGAACCTCCAACCTAATATCAACCTCAGCACTATCATCCCCGTCGGCATAATTCAACTCACCCACAGCAACAACCTCACCAGTAATCGGAACATCAAACCAACTCACAATCGAAAGCAACCAATCAAACGCCCCCTCTTCCCCCGTCACATTATCCACCTTAAACTGATAATACGAACTATCACCAGACTCCGTATTCCAAATCGCCGAAGAATTCAAACTAATATTCGTCACGACATTCCCATTATTATCAATCACAAACGGACTCGGATTATCATCACTACTATCATTAATATTCCCAGGCGAAAGCGACCCAAAATTAACCTCGTCAATATCTAAATTTATGTCAATTTCAGCCGTCACATTAAAATGCCAAACATCCGACGACACTCCCCATCCGACCCCATCATGCGCCCTAACCGACCAATTATAATAAAACCCATTATCATGCAAACAATACAAATCACTCGAAGGAACATAGCTCTCCTCATTCAAACTACTATTCAACCTATCATCGCTACAAACATCACTCCCCTCAAATTTATATTCCCCAATAGTAATTTCAAAAGTCAAACTATCCCCATCATCATCACTCCCATTCCAATTAAACTCCAAACTCCGATTCGTACTATCATTCCAGTCAGTCGGAGCAACCAATATCACCGTCGGCAAACTATTCAAAACCTCCAATTCACTAGAATTCCCCCAACCACTATACACTTGACTATCATAAACACGAATCGAACAATTCCAAACCTCATTCTTAGTCGTATTCCCAGAATCCAAAATCGCACTAAACTCCGTCCCATTCGTATAAGAATCATTATAACTAAACGACAAATTCAAAATCGAATTCTTATACCATCTCACAGAAACATTCAAATCATCTCCATCCTCATCACTAATAACCCCCGAACAATTCAAATCACTCGTCGTCAAATTCAAACCATCCGTTGAAAGTAAACTCACCGTTACATTATTCGGAGGACTATTAGTATAATAAGTCAACGGCAAATAATCAGTCTGGTCGTTATCAAGTAAATAGGAATCATCGCACAAGCCGTCACCTTCGCTGTCCGTACATAATGTAGAATATCCACCTGTTGAATTGTCCCAGAAGTTACCAGCAATATAAATTCCATCCATTATGTTTGTACCAGATTGTTTGCTCACATTCCAATCATTGTCATTTCCAGCTATCGGAGCATAAACAAAATTATTACCGGTATTCCAAAAGTAATTATTGTAGAATTTATTATTATCATTACTACCTTCATTCCTAAACTCAATCGAATATGAGCTGTGGTCCGAAAAATTATTCTCATAAAAATTATTACCAACGGAACCGCCCCTCATATAAATACCGTCCGCCCCGTCGGATATGTATGACTTGGTCATATTATTATTATCTGAAGCAAACCAATAAAAGTTTCTGTCTGTACTATTCGATACAGTAATATTGTAAAACAAATTACCATCTGCACTATTTAGATAGATATTGCCAGTTAAGCATGTGCCTGAACAACTCTTAAACGTAGAATCTCTGAATTCTGAATCGTCAGAAGTGATGACCACAGCTGCACCTCCCCCGTTATAAAACTCAGATTCTCTCACTATAATATTCGAATCAGCGGTGAAATATCCTGGATATGAACCTCCGCTAGCTGTAATATTAGTATAGTTTACATTAACTGTACTTGATGTTGATAGACCCTGGGACGGATTATCATATATAGTTATATTCTCGAATCTCGAATCCTGAGCATATTCTACGTACATACCCCTACTAAATTCCCTAATCTCACAATTCCCAATAGTAATATTACTCCACTCGGATTCGTACTCTCCATCAACGAATATACCATCTCCTGTATCCTCTCCATCAATATAATGCCCAAGACAATCAAACACAACATCACTGCTCCTTATTATCATGCAGGTATCTGATGCATTATCGATATCATCTGTAAGATTAAACAATCCGGGTGTCGCAATTATCGTACAACTACTAAGATTAGTATCCCCTGTGCCAGCCAAAGGCAAATAATCAGTCTCCCCTTGTTCCATAACATATGGGTTATCACAAAACCCGTCGCTGTCATCATCATCACATACATCCGAATATCCTAATCCACCCGGAACCGTCCAATAATTCCCCCCGATATTTGCACCGCCAACAATGTTGGGTCCTGTTGTGTTTGATGTATTCCAGTAATGGTCCGAACCAGAGACCATTCTGAAGTTGAAATCATTTTCGAAGTAGTTGTTATAGAATATATTATCACCCGAAGAAGGATGCTCAAAGTATACCCCATAGCCAGTACTGTCACTAATATTTATATTATAAAACTCATTCTCATTTGCCAGATAATCGATAGCTATACCCCATTCAGCCCTTAAGATAGTACCATTCCTAAAAATATTCTGCGTGCTACCAGTAGCATCTACCTTAATTCCATATACAGTAGCATCGGAAATTATAAAATTCTCAAATATGTTCTGTCCCGAATTTCCGAATATAAACAACCCCCTCGACGAATCAATCATTATTATCCCATTAAATCTGTTCAGGTCAGCACCGTTCAAATACACACCATAAGTAGCACTGGCACCATAACATGTCATATTAGTAATATTGTTGCTACGGGATGAACCAATCTGGATACCATACGAACTAGCATTCAAACTTACATTTACTATCCTATTGTCGCCACCAGCATACAAATAAATAGGATAATCCATAGAAGATACATCAATAAATTCCCCCAACGAATCATTAGTATAATCAACCCTAAGTCCATAACTAAAATTCTCCATAAGACAATTACTAACTGTTACATTAAACAAATTATTCCCATACACCCCATGCATCCAAACTGCTGACCCCGTACTGTTCCCAGCAATAGCATAATCCTGACAGTCAAGCGTTACATTGCTAACATTTATCTCAAAACACGTCCCAGACGAACTAAGATTCTTTGTCAGCGCATACACTCCAGGTTCATTGAACACAGCACAGCCCTGATGAATATGAACTTCCGAACTATTAAGCCAACTAGAATTTTCTGAACCATCTCCCACGAGACAAGACAACGTCCAATTATCACCAATGCCAAGCAAGCTAGACGAAATATTATCAACATTGACCTCCGAGTCCGAATCATTTATCACATCCCCCGTCGTATTGACCACATCATTCTTATACCACTTATAATAATATGTAAAATTCTCACCTTCAGGATCCGACCCATTACAATATCCAAGCAAATCATGAGTCGTCGTATTCGAAACAGAATAAATCCTCGAAGAATTGATAACCGGCGCAAAATTCTCAATAGTAAAATTCCCACTTTCATTAACCTCCTCCCCCTCGCTATTATTAACATAAATCGTATAATTAACCTCCCCCAAATTAAAACTCGAATTCGTCCCAAACGTCACAGTCCAAAATGCCCCAACCAAAGTCAAGAACCCCTCATAAAGAACACTACTCGCTCCGACAACCCCCTCCCAAACTTTTATCCAAACCTTATCAATCCCATACTCATCCTCCAGGGTCACGTTAATAGTCACATTGTCCCCCCTGATAATAGTTCCATCCACAACACCCGATTCGTTAATAACAATAACATCTGTAATATTGGGAAGAGTACAATTATAACCCCCATCCGTCACCGTCCAATCCCAACTATCATTCAAGCCCTGCCTCGCATCACCCCCCAAACAATAGTAACTATCTCCGCCACTAAAAACGGTATCATTCTGCAAAAGAGATAAGTTATTCCAACCAATAAGCAACGAATCATAATTTTCCGTCGACAGAGCAACGCTGTTAAACATATTGGTCATAGCTGTGACTTTCGAAACATTCCAATCCCCTATGTCCTGGTCAAAAGCTATGGCAGAATGAAACATCTGATACATACTTTCAACGTTTGACACATCCCAGTTTGATATATTACCATTGAAGACTGTGGCAGAAGAAAACATAGAATCCATATTTGTGACATTTGAGGTATTCCAGTTAGATAAATCGCTACTGAAAGCTACGGCAGAAGAAAACATATAGCTCATATACGCAACATTTGAGGTATTCCAATTTGATATACTACTATTGAAGGATGTAGCAAGATAAAACATCCATCGCATATCTACGACATTTGAAGTGTCCCAGTTTGATAAGTTACCATTAAAGACTGTAGTCTGACCGAACATGCGATTCATGCTTGTGACGTTTGATGTGTTCCAGTTGGATACGTCGCCATTGAAGTCTGAGGCACCATAAAACACACCATACATATCTTCAACACTTGAAGTATCCCAGTTTGATAAGTTGCGATTGAAATCTGCAGCATCATAAAACATAGCATACATAGTTGTAACATTTGAAGTGCTCCAGTTTGATAAATCACCGTTGAAGACTAAGGCAGAATTGAACATACCAGTCATGGTCGTGACGCTTGATGTGTCCCAGTTTGATAGGTTGCGATTGAATCTGTCGGCCTTATAAAACATATAACTCATGTCTGTGACGCTTGATGTGTCCCAGGCTGATATGTCGCTATTGAAGTATGAGGAAGGATCGCAATAAAACATACGGCTCATGTCTGTGACTTTCGATGTGTTCCAACCTGATATATCACCACTAAAGCCTGGAGCATCACGGAGCATAGAATTCATAGTCGTGACGCTTGAAGTATCCCAGTTTGATAGATTACCATTGAAAGATGTGGCAGAAGTAAACGCATAACTCATGTCTGTGACTTTTGATGTATTCCAGTTTGATAAATCTCCGTTGAAAGCTGCGGCAATATAAAACATATGATTCATAGTTGTAACACTTGAGGTGTCCCAACCTGATATGTCATTATTGAAAGCCAGAGTATAATAAAACATATAACTCATGTCTGTGACTTTTGATGTATTCCAGTTTGATAGATTACCATTGAAAGATGTGGCAGAATAAAACATATAACTCAAATCAGTCGTTCCATTCAAATCAAGAGCGTCCGTCGCACTCACATCCAAATTACTACAACCATAAAAATAACGACTATTATTTCCAATCCTTAAATCTCCCCACTGGGTTATATCCAAAATCTTCAACCTATCCCCCCCGTTATTAAATCTAAATCCCTCTATTGTCCCCGAAATAGAAACATTATACGTTCCCTCCACTCCGTAATTATGTGTAACCTCAGCCTGATCATATGCAGTAATCGTATCATCCGAACCATCTCCCCAATCAACAACAAAATCATAATTCCCGCCATTCTCCAATGGCAATTTAATTGTAGTGCTATTGGACACACCAACCTTGGTAGTATCCCATCGAGAATTAAAATAAGCAGAAAGGTCCTCAATCGTAATCACGTTATCAAGTTTGTTCAAAACCTCACTCACATTATACCCAGTCAACTCACCAGTCTTCGCCCCCTCCGACGCGTTAATCTTATAATTCGAATAAGAAGAAACACTCCCCCCAATATTAACATACTCAGTAATCCCCAACTTATCTATCCAGCCACTCGAATTAGTCAAAACCGAAAATTGCAAATCCTCACTCGAATTAAACCCACTAACATTCGCCCCATTCACCGCCGCCCCAACTGAATCATTAACATAAACCCCAAACCACCACTGCCTAATCAAAGAATTCGCCGCCCCACTCACCGACTCTGTATCATAAGAACAATTCAGAAAAATATTGTCATTAGAACCAGCAGTAATATCAATATAGACATCCGTAGACGCATTAATAAAAACACAATCGGTAAAATTATTATAAGCGGCATCCTGGAAATATATTCCAAAACCTCCAGAAGTTGTACTTGCATTTAATCCTGAAATTGAATTATAATCTGAAGCATGAATTAAAAATCCATGATTACTCTCCGATTTTACAGTGCTGTCAACTAATACATTATTTGAGGAGGAAATAAGATAAACCCCATAATTTGTATTACTCGTTGCGGTGTTATTGGTTAGGATACTGTCAGACAATCCGTCAAGATACATTCCTGCTTGCGAACTAGCCGTTACGGTGTTGTTGGTTAGTGTCATATTTGAAGCAGTTTGAAGAAGAATTCCATAACTTGAACTACTTGTTACAATATTGTTAGTTAGGGTGACATTCGAAGCACTAGTAAAATGAATTCCATAACTTGAACTGTCTATTGTGTTGTTGGTTAGTGTGCTGTCTGAGGGAGTAGCGAGCTGAATCCCAATACCTGAGCTTGTTACGGTGTTGTCGATTAAAGTGTTATTTGAAGAAGTGGTAAAGCCAACTCCAGGACTTGCCGAATTACCTGTTATGATATTATTGGTTAAAATAATATTTGAAGAAGTGGAAAAATAAATTCCAGAACTTGTATTACTCGTTGCGGTGTTGTTAATTAGAGTGCTGTCTGAAGAAGAGACAAAACTAATTCCATAACCCGAAGTGCTTATTACGGTGTTGTTGGTTAGAGTGCTGTTTGGAGAATAACCAAAATAGATTCCAGTATTTGAATTATTTACAGTGTTGTTGGTTAGGGTGCCGTTATCGGAATAATAAAAAGAAAATCCAATATTTGAATTATTTGTTGCGGTGTTGTTGGTTAGGGTGCCGTTATCGGAAAAATAAAAATAGATTCCACGCCGAAATCCACTGATATTGACACAGTTTTTAATAATATTATTATCCGAGTCAGTAGACAAATAAATTCCATTTCCAGTACTATCCCAATCCCCTACTATCTTATGCCCATCGCAATCAAAAGTCACATCATCCTTCCCCGCGAACTCTATACAATTATCATTCTGCCCAGAAATATCCGCACCAAGCGTCACCGTATCTCCCGAGCCCACAGCAGCTATCTTACTATTACAATCCGAACAATTGACACAAGAAACAGGAATGATAGTAAAATTCCCACTCTCATTAACCTCCTCCCCCTCGCTGTTGTTAACATAAACTGTATAATTAACCTCCCCCAAATTAAAACTCGAATTCGTCCCAAACGTCACAGTCCAAATCGCCCCAATCAAAGTCAAGAACCCCTCATAAAGCACACTACTCGCCCCGACAATCCCCTCCCAAACCTTCACCCAAACCTTATCAATCCCGTAATTGTCTTCCAGGGTCACATTGATAGTCACGTTATCCCCCCTAACAATATCCCCATCCACGACGCCTGATTCGTTAATAACAATGATATCTGTAATATTCGGAAGCGTACAATTCATCCCCCCATCCGTTATCACCCAATCCCAACTGTCATTCAGCCCCTGCCTCGCATCAGCCCCCAAACAATACTGACTATTCCCACCATGAAAATTCACAGAATTCTGTAAAGAAGGCAAACTTTCCCAACCAATAAGCAACGAATCATAATTCTCTAGGGACAAAGTAACGCCATAAAACATAGAAGACATAGTTGTAACACCCGAGACATCCCAGGAACTAATATTTTGATTGAAAGAGGTGGCGGAATGAAACATATAATCCATATTTGTGACGCTTGATGTGTTCCAGGTTGATATATTGCCATTGAAGGCTGTGGCGGAACCAAACATATAATACATAGTCATAACACTTGAGGTATCCCAGTTTGATATATTGCCATTGAAGGCTGTGGCGGAATAAAACATAGCATACATATCTTCAACACTTGATGTCTCCCAGTTTGATAGATTGCCATTAAAAGAGGTGGCTAAATAAAACATAGCATACATATCTTCAACACTTGATGTGTTCCAGTTGGGTAGATTGCCGTTGAAGGCTGAGGCAGAAACAAACATCTGATTCATAGTCGTAACGCTTGATGTGTCCCAGTTTGATATATTGCCGTTGAAGGCTGAGGCACCACGAAACATCTCTCTCATGGTTGTGACGCTTGATGTGTCCCAGGTTGATATGTCGCTATTGAAGGCTGTGGCGAAATAAAACATAGTTCGCATGGTTGTAACACTTGATGTGTTCCAGGTTGATAAATTACCATTGAAGGCTGAGGCACCACGAAACATATAATCCATCTCTGTAACACTTGATGTGTTCCAAGTTGATAAATCGTCATTGAAGACTGAGGCACCATAGAACATATAACTCATATTTGTGACACTTGAAGCATCCCAGTTGGATATGTTGCCATTGAAGGCTGAGGCAGAAGCAAACATATAATTCATATTTGTAACATTTGATGTGTTCCAGGTTGATAGATTGCTGTTGAAGATTGATGCGCCACAGAACATATAACTTAAATCTGTCGTCCCACTCAAATTCAAAACATCTTCAGCAGTTCCAACTAAATTATCACACCCATAGAAATAACCATTATTATTCCCCACCCTTAAATCCCCCCACTGACTTATATCCATAATCTTCTGCCTATCCCCCCCATTATTAAACCTAAATCCTTCAATGGTCCCCGAAATAGAAACATTATACGTTCCCTCCACTAAATAATCATGCGTCGCATTCACACTATCATACGTAGTAACGGTCGTGCTATTCCCATCTCCCCAATCAACAACAAAATCATAATTCCCCCCATCTTCCAACGGCAATTTAATCGAAGTGCTATTAGATGAACCCGTAGAAGTTTCAGTAGTATCCCATCGAGAATTAAAATAAGCAGAAAGGTCCTCAATCGTAATCACGTTATCAAGTTTGTTCAAAACCTCACTCACATTATACCCAGTCAACTCACCAGTCTTCGCCCCCTCCGACGCGTTAATCTTATAATTCGAATAAGAAGAAACACTCCCCCCAATATTAACATACTCAGTAATCCCCAACTTATCTATCCAGCCACTCGAATTAGTCAAAACCGAAAATTGCAAATCCTCACTCGAATTAAACCCACTAACATTCGCCCCATTCACCGCCGCCCCAACTGAATCATTAACATAAACCCCAAACCACCACTGCCTAATCAAAGAATTCGCCGCCCCAGCTACCGACTCCGTATCATAAGAACAATTCAGGAAAATATTATCAACGGAAGAGGCAGCAGACTCAACATAAACATCCGTCGACGCATTAATAAAAACGGAGTCACTAAAATTATTATAAGCAGCATCATTAAAATATACCCCATAACCTCCAGAAGTCACACTCGCATTTAATCCTGAAATTGAATTATAATCTGAAACTGAAAGTCCTAATCCTCTATAACTTTCCGACCTTGCAACATTATCAATTAATACATTGCCCGAAGAGGAAAGAATATAAATACCATAATCTGAATCACTTGTCCCGGTATTATTAGTTAAGATATTGTCGTTCGCAGATGAAGCAAGATAAATTCCCTCACCCGAATTGCTCGTCCCGGTGTTGTTAGTTAGATTATTGCCCGAAGAGGAATGGACATAAATTCCATAGCTTGTATCAGCCCTCCCGATGTTGTTAGTTAGAGTATTATTCAAAGACCCAATAATATATATTCCCTGATTATCAACCGTATCCCCAATATTATTTGTAAGATTATTATAATTAGCACCATTTAATCTTATCCCACTTTTCGCAGCAAAGACACTTCCCGTGCAATTTCCCGTATTAGAAAACAATACATTATTTGAAACAGTTTCGAGATAGATTCCATGATTTAAATCACTTATTCCGGTGTTATTGGTTAAAACATTGTAATTTGAAGAACTTCGAATGTAAATTCCATAACTTGCGTTACTTGTTCCGGTATTATTGATTAGATTATTATAACTTGAAGAAGTAGCAAGATAGATTCCACTATTTGAATTACTCGTTCCATTATTATCCGTTAAATTATTATCCGAAGAAGTAGAGAGATAAATCCCATGACTTGAATTACTTATCCCGGTGTTGTTGGTTAGGGTGTTGTTTGAAGAAGTAGAAAGATAAATTCCAATATTTGAATCACTTGTTCCATTATTGCCAATTAAAATATTGTTATTTGAAGAAGTAGAAAGAATAACCCCAATATTTGAATTACTTATACCTGTATTGTTAGTCAGATTATTATTTGAAGAAGAATAAAGATAGATCCCCCAATCTATATCACTCGTTCCGGTGTTGTTGGTTAGGGTATTATAATTTGAGGAGGTACCAAGAGTAATTCCACGACCCGAATTGCTTGTTCCGTTGTTATTAGTTAGATTGTTATAATTCGAGTAAGAATTAACATAAATTCCATAACTTGAATCACTTATCCCGATGTTGTTGGTTAAATTATTATAATTTGAGGAAGAATAAATATAAATTCCATAGTTTGAATTGCTTGTTCCGGTATTAGATATTAAAATGTTGTAGTTTGAGGAAGAGGAAAGATAGATTCCAATACTTGAATCACTTATAGCAGTATTGTTAGTTAAATTATTCCTTTGAGAAGAATCAAGACGAATCTCCTGCCCCGAATTATTTGTTACTGTGTTATTAATTAGAATATTGTCATAAGAACCTTCAACATAGATTCCATGACCCGAATTATTTGCTACCGTGTTATTAATTAGGGTGTTATTTGGGGAACCATACAAATGGATTCCACGATAAAACCCGCTAATATTTATACAATTTTTAAGAGTATCATTCTCCGAATTAAAATCAAAATACACGCCCACTCCACTGCCATCCCCATCTCCCCCTATCGCATACCCATCACAATCAAACGTCACATCATCCTTCCCCGCGAATTCTATACAATTCCCATCCTGCCCAGAAATATCCGCACCAAGCGTCACCGTATCCCCCGAGCCCGCAGCAGCTATCTCGCTATTACAACCCGAACAACTAGTACATCCCGAACCACCAGCAATAGTAGTCGCATAATAAAACCCAATATCATTCAAAAAATTAATAGAACTCAAAGCCCCCGAAATCATCCCAACAATCGTTTTCAAACTAAAGCCACTAGAAGAAACATTATCTCCCCCACTCGAAACAACCAAAGAATCAATATTATAATTAGTGCTACTAATCCCACCAGAAACGAACAACAAACCAGCCAACAAAAACCCTACAAATAACAAAAAATATCCACGCTCTTTCATTCCTAAACAAATAAAAACTTATTTATAAAATATATCAAAATCCATTATATACTTTAACCAACCTGCTTCAAACATTCCGTCCAAATAACATTAATCGTCTCATTACCAACGACCAAAGGAACCTCTTGACACGAAACGGCCCCACTCGCAACCCCAATAATCGCCTGTTCATACCCATAGTTCGCACCCTCTTGATAAATCGCCCTATTCTCCTCTAAATTTTTCTCCATCTTCCAAGCACTATATTTATCAACACCAATATATCCAATAGTCAAGATTAGAGCAACAACAAGGACAATCACAACCAAATCATTTTTCTTCGCCATATCAAATTCAGAGCAAACTCATTTAAATAACTTCCTACCTTTTCAGCCTCTTCCTCAGCAAAAAGAACCACAGTAAATTCAACAAAACCAACAACACGATGACAATCACCAAGACAACAATAATCGCATCAGAACTTCCGTTTCCATCCGCAGAAATCACATAACCCAAACCAATAATAATCAACTCATTCTCACTAACCTCAAACCTCAAATTCTTCTTACTCGTCTTCTCCCCATAATTAATCGAAACCTCAGCATCATAATCTCCCTCACGAACTCCCGCAGTATCCCAATACGAAACAAAAATCTCTTTACTCAACGCCGCAATATTCTGAGCAGCCGATTCAAAGCTCGAAACAACATCCCCCTCATCATCTTTAATCTTTGTCTCAATATACGCCCCACTAATCGTCTCTCCCCACTTATTCTCAACCAACATCTCCAACTTCGCAATCTCACCCAAACTAAACCCACCAACTACAATCTCCTGCAACTCCAACTCCTCGCTTCCAACACTAAATTTCTCTTCCAACGAAATCGTCCCGTCGTCATAAACTATCACGGCTTTAGCAAGATATTCCCCAACCGCAACATTCGCCCTCCAGTTATACACCAATTCCTTCCTAGTCCCACTCGTAACACTAACAGAATCCGTTCCGAAACTCTCCAACTTCTCCCCCATCTTATTATAAATATCAACATTCGCCCTAACCGAACTCAAATCAAACTTCCCCGCACTAATAACCGGAATAACAAACTTAACCTCCTCGCCAACATTCGCACTATAAACATACAACTTCGCGCTCGCATACTTCCCAGGATAAGGAACATAAATATGAACCTGCGTAACAACAGCCAGCGTCGCTAAAATCTGCGACCCCTCACTACTCGCCCCACTTGGCAACTGCATCGCAAAAATCTCACCCGTATGAAGTCCAGGCTCAAGCTCCGACGGCAAATTCAACTCATAACTAAAACTCTTGCTCTTCTCGCTCCCCAAAATCTCAGACTCCTTCACCGGCAACGAAATATACTCAGCCAAATCACCCTGCGCCGAAAACACGACCTTAATATCATTCCCACCAGCATTCAAAATATCAAATCCAACACTCTTCTCCATCTTCTTCTCAAAATCAAGCGTCGTCCGAGCCGGCGTAATACCTAAAGCCAAAACACCTCCGACCATAAAAATCCCAATCAGCAAAATCAAAAACTCCCTCATTCCATCTCACCAACAAATTTATCTCCCTCGCCACTAATCTCGCCAACACCCAGCTTCTTGTTCTCAACCAACTCGTCCCCATCATAAACATCCACATTCAACCTGACATTCCCAGAATTAACAACCGCCATCCCCTCTTCTGTCTCAACCAACTCCAGCTCAACCCTAGACTTAATCGTCAACTTACGAATTTCACTCCCCAAGACCCCACTTACTTTCCAATAATAAACACCAGGCTCCAACTTAATTTTTTCACCCGCAACAACTCGATACTCATCCGGCGTCGTAAAATCCAAATTATCATCAACCAACAAAATATCAGCCCGCTCAAAACTAAATAAAATATTCCCATCCAAACTCTCGAAATCATTAATCGGCGCGATCACCAACGGTCGAGCATAGCCTACTAACCCCATCAAAACCACCAAACTAACGACGACGACAATCACATCAATCTTGGCCACAGAGCTCGCCCCCTTACTCCGCAATTTGGGGTGCGCAGAGCCATCAAGCAATCTGTAGTCTGCCGAGCGACCCAAAATATGTTTATTCATTTTCCATCTCCTCAATGTTTAATCGCCAAGCCCTTCCGTCCCCATCCCTGAAAAACTTCCTAACACCCATCTTTCCACTCCCTAATTCCAATCATTATCTCCCCCATCGTAACATCCCCCAATCTCCATTGGGCAATATAATCTGTAATTTCTTCAACAGTGATATCCCCATCCGAATCCAGGTCTGCTGCTCCACAAGTTGTTGAAACTAAGTCAACGCCAAAACTAATCACAAAGCTGTCATCTTCATTATAGTTCCCAAAAATATCATTACACTTTACATAATAACTATAATTATTTCCGTCTTGAAGTCCTGTAACTAATTCAGAATGTGCTATCGAATCTGTTGCCGAAAAAGTATTTAACATTAATGAATACGAAACCCCAGAAGTTGTTGAATATCTACAGTTTGCTATTTCGCTTGTTGTTAAAGATATTGTTGTGTTTGTTGTTCCCGATGACAGATTAGCGGTTGGAAAGGGAGTCGAGAGAATTGGAGGAACCGTGTCTGGACCTGTTTGGATATATTCATATGCTCCAATATCCCAAACAGAATTCTGGGGAATACTATTACCCGCGAAATCATTAAACACAGATACTGCCGCTCCCGTATCAATAGGACTACTCCCCTCCACTAATATAAAATCTTCGACATCGACGGGATTTAAGTTGACAAAAACAGACGTATCAGCAACTAGATTATTGCTCTCTGTTAAAAATGTAGAAGTTCCGGAAAAAAGCGTGGCTTCATTCACATTATCAGAGGTTACTAAATTATTTCTCGCAATAATATTCCTAGCATCCTCACCTATTCCTAAAAATCTAACCCCTGAATCAATACCACTCAAAGATCCATAAGCCGTATTCCCATGCACTTCAACATTCTTTGGACTCTCAACTGGACCTCTCCTCGTGACAGAAATTGCATAATTTGAAGTCCCCCTTGAGACATCAAAAATATTATTTCTAATAGTAGTGTTTTTTGACCAAATATTAAGCAATACTTGCCCCCCCGTCCCCTGAATTAAATGATTTCTCTCAACAATAATTTCACGCAATTCTTCATCTCTAGAAGAGGAGGAAGTACCTATGCCAACAGTCCAAGATGCACCAGAAATATCACTATTTTCAATTACATTGTCTGAAAGAATAATATTTTCTGCATAATTACCCGGCTCATAAGTCCATAGACCATTATGTAATTTAACCACATGTTTATCTGTGGCTTGAATTCCAAAATAATTATTAATAATAATGGAATTGTCAATATGAAAAAGCCTTAAAACATGCTCTACTTGGGTAGAATTTCTCATGCTATTGCCCAACAAAGCCAAATGATATCCTCCCAAATACGCGAGATTGCCTCCTTGTCCGCCAGCGTTATCCCTAATAACAGAATTATAAACAAAGAAATTATTTGAATCCTGAAAATTATATATTCCTCCATGGAAATTAATAAGTTCCATTCGGGAAATTAAAAGATGATTTTGAATTCCCCTTGCACTAATTCCTCTTGAACCAGTAATTCCCAAGCTAGTTATTTCAAGATTAGTAATTCTCCAATCAGGAGCATCCCCCGTTGAAGTCACACCAATCCCATCTCCGGCATGATTAGAAAGTATACGTGGAGCATTCTGACAAATTCCACGACCATCTGGAGAAGTACAACCTCCAAATGCACCAACTAATCCAGGACCAGCGACATTAATATAGCCCCTACCCGTAGCAGTAAATGTATCTCCTCGAGCAAACAATAACCTCCTCCCGGTCCCAACATTTGACATTGCGGTTACAAAATCAGAAGTTGTAACTTGCTGTGCATCATTTGGACATCCAGTAAAATCCAAATCATTAGAAAAACAAATAGTTTTAGTCCCAGCAAACACAACCTCAGGGTCACTAACAACTACCTGAACCGTTTCCGTATCAATATTCCCATCCGCATCTTTGACCGTCAATAAAATATTATAGGTTCCAGCCTCTTCAAAAACATGAGCAGTCATAGCTCCCTTTGCGAAATTTTTCTTTTTTCCAGATATTGCCCAAATTACAGAATCATCATCGCCGAAATCCCAGGTATAATCCAAATGATGAAATGGTTTATCTGTAATTATGGACGTTGTATTCACCGCATCAAAAAAAACCGCCAAGGGTGCAACTCCTGATGTTTTTGAGACATTTAAATTAATAGTAACGGCATTTACACTCCCACTAAAACCCACTACTAATCCAATTGCTAATATAAAAAAGCAAAGCTTTCGCATCATTCTGCCAGCACCCCCGTAAATATAATCGTCGCATTCTTAACCCCAGGCGCTTCAGCAGGAGGAACCTCCAACCGAATATCAGCCTCAACACTATCATCCCCGTCGGCATAATTCAACTCACCCACGGCAACAACTTCGCCAGTAATCGGCATATTAAACCAACTCACAATCGAAAGCAACCAACTAAACGCCCCTTCCTCCCCAGTTACATTATCCGCTTTAAACTGGTAATAAGAACTATCACTAGACTGAGTGCTCCACAACTGCGACGAATTAATAGAAATATTCACGACGACATTACCATCATTATCCAACACAAAAGGACCCGGGTTATCATCACTCGTATTCTCAATCTCCCCCAAATCTAACGAACCAAAACTAACATCATTAACACTCAAATTCACATCAATTTCAGCCGTCACATTCAGATGCCAAATACTCGACCACTCTCCCCAGCCAGTCCCATCATGCGCCCTAACCGACCAATTATAATAATAACCATTATCATGCAAACAAAGCAAATCACTAGAAGGGATATGGGATTCCGAACTTAAACTATCATTCGACCTATCGTCATTACAGAACTTAGCCCCCGCAAACAAATGCTCACTAATATTAATCTCATAAGTCATACTGTCCCCATCCGCATCATAACCCATCCAACTAAATTCCGGCGTCCTATTCGTTGTCGAATTCCAATCATCAGGAATATCCAAACTCACCGTCGGTAAAGTATTTAAAATTTCCAATTCACTAGAATTACTCCAATTACCATATCCCACTCCATCATAAACCCGAACAGAACAATTCCAATCCTCTCCCTTGCTCGTATTCCCAGAATTCAAAATCGCACTAAACTCCGTCCCATTCGTATAATCATTATTATAACTAACCGACAAATTCAAAACTGAATTCTTATACCACCTCACTGAAACATTCAAACTATCACCATCATCATCGCTAACGACCCCAGAACAATTCAAATCACTCGTCGTCAAATTTAAATCATCAACAGAAACTAAGACCAGTGTCACATCATTCGGCGCAAAATTATCAGTACTAATAGTAAAATTCCCACTCTGATTCACCTCCTCCGCTCCACTATTATTAACATAAATCGTATAATTAACCTCTCCAGGACCAAAACTCGAATTCGTCCCAAACGTCACAGTCCAAAATGCCCCAACCAAAGTCAAGAACCCCTCATAAAGAACACTACTCGCTCCAACAACCCCCTCCCAAACCTTCACCCAAACCTTCTCAATTCCATACTCACTCTCCAGAGTCACATTAATCGTCACATTGTCTCCCTGTAAAATTGTCCCATCCACAACACCCGATTCGTTGATGATGATGATATCCGTAATATTCGGAGGAACGTTAGTATAGTTAGTCAACGGCAACCAATCAATCGACTTATTCCCGCCAGCAGACAAATTATAATACTCATCACAGATACCATCCACCAGACTAGTGTCATTACAAACCTCAGAATGTCCCGTCCCACTAGGCGTCGCATAATAATTCCCCCCAAGATAAGGACCGTCAAATATATTAGTTCCTAAAGTTTTACTCTGATTCCATGTATTATTATAAATTGTTCCGGCAAACTGAACATTATTAGTGTTATTGAAAAAGTTGTTTGTAAATATGTTCGGATTAGTCGCCCCAGAAGTAGCTATGTAAACACCCCACGAAGAACAATCCATTATCGTACTATTCGCAAGCGTTGCATTATCAATATTAGAATAATAATATAACCCCGTGGTACAATCGTATATCGTCAGATTATCCAACAAAATATTATCTGCTGTTTGCATCCTAAAACCAGTTGTCGAACCATTTATTTTGACGTTCTTGAGAACATGATTATCCCCATAGGCCCAAATACCATATGTCCCCCCTTCAGTATTAACCGAATCGATATAATGATTTGTCGAGGGTGATGCCAGATATAATCCTATATAAGTTGCACTAATATTGACATTAGTAATATTTTGCGATTCACTATACTGAGTAAGCAGACCTATATAACAATCATCCAAATCTACATTCTCTAAAATAAGGTTATCTGAAAATGCTAAATAAATACACTCATCAGAACCCCCCGACGTATTGGCACTCACCACATCAAAAATTCCAACATCATCTACCCTTCCTAAATATATATTTTCTTGCGTCCATGACGATAAAGTACAATTCATAATTGTAATATTTGCCGAAACTTGCACCGCTCTTGACGCATAAATTCCTTTCAGCCCAACTCCATTTCCATCAAGGGAATGACCCTTACAATCTAATATTACATCATCAGACGCAATATCAATACATATCTCCGCCGCATCACTATCTATATCATTCGCAAGGGTATAATAACCTGGAGTTTGAATCGCCATACACCCCGTCAAATTTGTCGTCTGGTTCTGGGACTTATTTACTAAAGCTAACATATCCACCGCAGTGCCCTGTATCCAATAATCATCATCACAAAAACCATCTCCATCCAAATTACTACAAGTCTCCGAAAATCCAAGACCATTTGGCTGGGCCCAAAAATTCCCCCCATAACTCATGTTTCCTATAATATTTAATTTCGATTGGTTAGAAGTATTTAATTGAAACTCCGATGAATAACTTGTAAAATAAAAATTTTGGGAATTATTAAAATAATTATTATGCCATGAATCTTGCGTTCCGCTGGTTGTCCCATAACTAACCCCCTGGAAAGTACTGTTGAGAATATGGTTGGATTCAAAGATTGAGCCCTCCATCACACCTCCTGTTCTAAATGCACGCCCATTATTTTCAAAATGCGTATCATGAACTTCAATCTTGCCCGATGTTTTTTCTATCGCATTCCCTGCGCAATTTGTGAAATTACTATGGTTCACAATGATATTATCACCGCCACTTAGATATATTCCCCTAGACGAATCATAGAAAGTCGTATTATCTATTGTCAAATTATCAGCACTATTAAACCTAAGTCCAGAGCTACTTGAATTAAATCTACTGTTTCTTATAACTATGTTATCAGCATAATCTGAATAGAGCGGATACCACTGGTTTTCAGCCCAGACATTATCAAATGTAATATTATTCCCATACCGTAAATCTATTGTCATATCGCCACTAGCAGGTTCATAAAAATTTGAATCCTCAATCTCTACCCCCCCCATATATACTATCCTTATCGCACTCACAGCCCATCCACTGAAATTACAATTCTTTATAGTCACATTCGCATAATCATAATTATCCCTTGCGAAAAGCATTCCATAACGAGATTGCGCCCCAATATTTCCATTCACATAAAAACCTTTACAATCAAACGTCACATTATCCGACTGCAGATTAATACAATTTGAAAAATACGAATTAGTTATATTTCCTGTCAAATTATAATAACCAGACTGGCTCACAACATAACATCCATCAACAGAATAATTAATCGTAGGATTATTCCCAACAGAAGTCAACGGCAACAAGTCATAATTATTATATTCATGAACGAACGCAATATCACAAAAACCATCGCTATTGCTATCATTACATGTTTCCGAAAATCCTGTCCCGGAAGGATTCGCATAAAAGTTCCCACCTATACCCGAATTGCCAATAATATTTGTTCCTGCCCCACTACTATTATAATTGGTTACTGCCGATCCATCATAATTAAAAATATTATTGGAATTGTTTAAATAATTATTATAAATGCTCGACGAAGCACCTGGGTCATTTCTGATTCCAGCCCAACCACTACCGGTAATCGTTGAATTAGCAATTAGCGAACCAACCGACGCAATATTAATACCATACTGCTGACTATCACTAATCGTTGCATTCACAATATTAATATAATCACAACCGCTAGATATTGTTATACCATTTTCGCTACAATTTTCAAATGAGACATCCGTGATATTATTGTAGTCGGAAAGACTTCCTATTCCTATTCCTGCCCCCGAATCCCTGATAGTTCCATTCCTAATATCATTATTTTCGCTCCGTGTGATACTGATTCCCCCGTATGTTTCATTAATATCAAAATCCTCAATCAAATTATCCCAGGCATAATAAAGATATATCCCATACTCATAATTAGTCGTTGCCTGCCTAATAATATCGATATCTCTCAAGGTATTATTCCACGCATAATAAAGTTGGATGGTTGAAGTATCCCAGCCAGAAAACACACAGTTTGCAATAGTAACACTTGTATTTTCATTTGAACCCCTCTGGACATTTATCGCCCGGTCAGCCGCATCATTACCATCTATCAAATTACCCTGACAATTAAATTCTATGCCATTAGTATCAATATCAATACAATCAGAAGTCGTCGCATCATTAATATCCTGAGAAAGACAAACCGTCTCACCCGCACTCGCTGCCGCTATTTTAGCCGTACAATCTGAACAATTAACACAAGAATAATCACATGACAAATCACTAAGAGTAAAATTCCCACTTTCATTAACCTCCTCCCCCTCGCTGTTATTAACATAAATCGTATAATTAACCTCCCCTAAATTAAAACTCGAATTCGTCCCAAATGTCACAGTCCAAAACGCCCCAATCAAAGTCAAGAAACCCTCATAAAGCACACTCGAAATCCCAACAGCTCCCTCCCAAACCTTCACCCAAACCTTATCAATCCCATACTCATCTTCCAAAGTCACGTTAATCGTCACGTTATCTCCTCTACCAATAGTTCCATCCACAACACCCGATTCGTTGATGATGATGATATCCGTGATATTAGGAAGAGTGCAATTCATCCCTCCATCTGTTATTACCCAACTATAATTCCCAATAATATTTTGCTTAGAATCATTCCCTAAACAATATTGACTATTCCCAGCATCAAATGTAACAGTATTCTGCAAACTCGACAAATTGTCCCAACCGATAAGCAAAGAGTCATAATTAGCAGGAGACAACTTGACATTGAGAAACATATTTGTCATAGTTGTAACCCCCGAAACATTCCAGCCCCCTATGTCTTGGTCAAAAGCCGTGGCAGATTGAAACATATAACTCATACCTGTAGCACCCGACGTGTCCCAGTTTGATATATTGCCGTTGAAGGTTGTAGCGCCATAGAACATATAATCAAAACTTCCAACTTTTGACATATTCCAATTTGATATGTTGCCGTTGAAGGTTGTAGCGCCATAGAACATGGCGCCCGGGGTTGTAAGACTTGAGGTGTCCCAATTTGATATGTCACCATTAAAGGCCGTAGCATCACGAAACATAGAATGCATACTTCCAATTTTTGATACATTCCAGCTTGATATGTTATTATTAAAGGCTGAGGTAGAACGAAATAAATCATTCATGTTTACAACGCCTGAAATATCCCAGTTTGATAAACTACTATTAAAGACCAAGGTGTTATAGAACATGCCGCTCATATACATAAGACTTGAAGTATTCCAATCTGATATATCACCGTTGAAAGCTGAGGCAGAATAAAACATATAATCCATATCTGTGACACCTGATACATCCCAGTTTGATATGTTACTATTGAATGCTGAAGTAGAGCGGAACATAGAATCCATGTTCTCGACCTTTGAGGTATCCCAATTTGATATGTTACTATTGAAGACCGGAGTGCCATAAAACATCCTATACATCGTTGTAACATTTGACGTATTCCAATTTGACAAACTGCCATTAAAGGCTGTGGCGGATTCAAACATAGAAAGCATGGTTGAAACATTCGACGTATTCCAATTTGACAAATTACCATTGAAGGCTGAGGCAGACTGAAACATAGAATTCATGGCTATGACGCTTGAGGTATCCCAGCTTGATATGTCTCCATTGAAACCTGAATTAGAGTGAAACATAGAAGCCATAGTCGTAACACTCGAGGTATCCCAGTTTGACATATCACCATTGAAAGCATCGGCATTATAGAACATACCACTCATGATTGTGGCGCTCGAAACATTCCAAGTTGATATGTTGCCGTTGAAGATTGGATTATTGGTAAACATATTATTCATATTTATGACACTTGATGTGTCCCAGTTTGACAAGCTACTATTAAAGGAATTGGCAGCATAAAACATACTATTCATAGTTGTAACACTTGATACATCCCAACTCGACAAACTACCATTGAAAGACGAGGCATACTGGAACATAAAACTCATGTCCGTAACACTTGACACATTCCAAGTTGAAATGTTGCCGTTAAAGGCCGAGGCGGAACCAAACATATAATTCAAATCAGTTGTCCCAGTTAAATCCAAAACATCTGTCGCACTCACATCCAAATTACTACAACCATAAAAATAAGCACTATTATTCCCAACATTCAAATTCCCCCACTGACTTATATCTATAATTTTCCGCCTATCTCCCCCGCTATTAAATCTAAATCCTTCAATCGTCCCCGATATGGAAACATTATATGTCCCCTCCACTAAATAATCATGCGTCGCATTCACGCTATCATATGCGAGAACAGTCGTACTATTCCCATCTCCCCAATCAACAGTAAAATTATAATTCCCATCAACTTCCAAAGGCAACTCAATCGTAGTGCTATTAGACGTGCCAGGATTAGCAGTATTCCACTGAGAATTAAAATAACTTGACTCATCCTGAATCGTAATCATTCTCTTCTCCGTCGAATTCCAATTCCCACTCTCATCCCCCGCAAATGCCTGATACGTATACGCTCCATCATCCAAACCGTCCGTAGCATTCTTCGACTGATTAACATAAAGCAACCATTTGTCTGTGTCGTATTTATTTAAATTTATAAAATATAATTGCCTAACTTCTTCTGCCGACAGTGAACGATTCCAAATCTTTACTTCATCTATCAGGCCGTCAAACCCATATGAATATCCATTAATATCAGCTCCAATTAACAGGTCTATACTATTTGTACCCATAGCTGCAGTTTCTGCTCCGCCACCATTGGTTTCTCCGTCAAGATAAAACTGCACATATGAACGATTATATGTAACAACTACATGCTGCCATTCATTAAGGTCAATAGAATTGGATGTAGACACTTGAGCGATTCCGATATTATCACTAGCAAACTTAACTCTCTCTCCGCCCGTATTGTTATCCATGTAAAAAGCATATGCTGTATCATATGCTTTATCGACTATACTGCCCTGTTCATTCTCCCCCCAGCCCACAGGATATATCCAAGCAGATATTGTGATGTTATCTGTGATGTTAAGAGAACTACTATGGTCAATTGAGATAGCTGTTCCAGATGAACTGCTATATTCAAACGAAGAACCAAATCTGCCAGAACTATTCAACGCTGGACAATTGCTACTACAAGCCCCATCATTCCCACTCCCCGAAACATCAACAACAAGCGTATCATTCTCCCCCAACGCCGAAACATTATCAAAATTCATCATCAGAACCAAACTATTATTCATAACACTATAATTCGTCCCATCCCAATTCCAAACAACCTCGTCCAAATTCAATTCCTCTATCGTCACATTAATCTCGATACTTGCATTTGGCGTCGTCGTGTCATTATCAGGCGTCGGTGGCGTAAAATTTAATTGGGGATATGTTATATCTTCCTGAATCGTAATCACTCTCTTCTCCGTCGAATTCCAATTCCCACTCTCATCCCCCGCAAATGCCTGATACGTATACGCTCCATCATCCAAACCGTCCGTAGCATTCTTCGACTGATTAACATAAAGCAACCATTTGTCTGTGTCGTATTTATTTAGATTAGACATATACTGCTGTTGAATTTCTGATGCCGACAAAGAACGATTCCAAGCCCTGACTTCATCTATAGAACCGTTGAATCCTCCAGTTCCTTCTTCCCCAATTATAAGATTATGTGAACATGTTTGGGTTTTATTACCAGTTGGCCATGCAGGACTTACGTCTCCCTTAACACCATTTACATATATAGAAACATTCGTACCGTCTAATACTCCTACAACATGATACCAATTTGTATCTGTTATACCATCTGTAAAAGATCCCGTATAAGCCACATTCCCTGGGGCATACACTCTAAACTCAATGTTCTGGTTATCTTCCCACCTCAAAAACATGCAATCATCTCCTGAGCCAGATTTATAAAATATAGTATCTACTATTTCGGAAGGGATAGTAGTAAATGGCTTAATCCAAAGACTAATAGAAAACTCACTTATATTTTCTTGTTCATCAAATGAACCTAAATCAACTCTATCCTCGTTCCCATCAAAACTAAAGCAATTCCCAAACTTACAATCAGTTGTATTAACTACAGCATTAGTCACCGTCCCATCATTCCCACTCCCACTAACATCAACAACAAGCGTATCATTCTCCCCCAACGCCGAAACATTATCAAAATTCATCATCAGAACCAAACTATTATTCATAACACTATAATTCGTCCCATCCCAATTCCAAACAACCTCGTCCAAATTCAATTCCTCTATCGTCACATTAATCTCGATACTTGCATTTGGCGTCGTCGTGTCATTATCAGGCGTCGGTGGCGTAAAATTTAATTGAGGATAAATTGCATCTAAATAAAGAGGCAACCAATCAGTATTATTACCAGTAATATTATACTCAATCTGACAAATCCCATCCCCATCACTGTCCGTACAATTATCCGACCAGCCAGTGCCAACAGGGTTTGTCCAAAAATTCCCCCCAAGATATGCTCCGCCGATAATATTCGTTCCAGCAGTCTTCGATATATTCCAGAAATTAGTTATATTATCTAGATTCTCAACATTATTAGTGCTATTAAAAATATTATTATAAAAAGTATTATTTTCAGGGTCATAACTCCCCGCCGAATTAAGAGAAATCGTGCTATCTGTAAACCTAGAATTTTTTATCGTATTATAATCACATCCCTGTATATTGAAAGTACCATGCTTAACTGTTACATTATCGAATAAATTATATTCACCGCCATCGTTCCAGCTTAATATTTCAACATTCAAATTAGTTGCACTATCAATTATCAAATCATCAAATGTACTATTCTCTGAATTATCAAGTATCATATTTCTGTATGCATAACCAAAGTAAGAATCCGTAATATTATTCAGTTTAGAATATCTTACCAAATGAAGATTTGTAAAACCACTACCATTAATTATCGAATCATTTATTGTATTATTATCCGAAGACGATAGTGTGATACCATCCTGATTCTGCATCGTGATATTTCTTATCGTAGAATTATCAACTTCACATAAAATAAGTTGACCAATAGAATCATTATTCTCAATTAACAATCCCTGAGTATTATTATAATATACTAACGGATTGCCACTACCTACACTAACATTAACAAACTTATGATAACAATTTGTGCCTGAAGAACTTATAGAAACAGCTTGGGCCAAATTACCCGAAAAATTCGAATTATAAACTTCAACATTCTGTGAACTTGAATCGATACTTAAACCATCCCCTACATTATATATTCTTGAATTATTTATTGTCACAGAACTACTATCTTCGATATCTATTCCATAACCCCATATACCATCAGACATATCCGACAAAGTAACATTGTAAATTGTTATATTCTGCGAATCATCAAAAACCATCCCCCTTCGGAAGCTTGAAATATTATGGCAGTTCTGAATTATTATATTATCCGAGCCACCATTTGAATTATTACTTCGTACTGCACGACTACCCGAAGAATCATCACCATTTATTATATGTCCATTACAATCAAACGTGAAATTATCAGCGCCATTAAACTCAAGACACGTACTATCATGTCCGACAATATCCTCTGCAAGATAAACTATATCCCCCGAACTCGCACTCGCTATCTTACTATTACAATCCGAACAATTAACACATTCAATATACTCCCCCAAAATAACCCACACAAAAACATTTTCCTCAACACTCAAATTATACGAACTAGAATTCGTTGTATAATCAGCTTTAGACGTATTCACAACATGCGGCGTCGCAAAAGTCTTAGTCCCCCCAAGATTAATATACTCAACCAACTCCGCCCTAGAAACCTCCCCACTCGAATTCGTCAACTCCGAAAAAATATTCACCGAACTAGAATTCGTAACATTAACACCAGCCCCACTCAAATAACCAACCGAGTTATTAACCCTCTCCTCAAAATACCATTTACGAATCAAACTACTTTCTGTTCCATTTACCAATTCGCTATCATAAGAACAATTTAAAAAAATATTACCAGTAGAATAGCCATCAAAAATAGAATCGTCAATATGGGCATCTATTTCTGCATCCAAATAAACGCAATCAGTGAAATTGTTATAAAGCCCATCATAAATAAATATCCCTAAACCTCCAGAAGTCACACTTGAATTCAATCTCGAAATCGAATTATAATCTGCGTCTCGAATTTGTAACCCCACATTAGTTTCCGACCTTACAATATTATCAGTTAAATTATGGCCACCTCCATAATGAATATAAATCCCAGAACTTGAATTACTCATTCCAGTATTATTAGTTAAAGTATTATTCCAAGAAGAATAAACCCTTATCCCAACAGATGAATTACTAACCCCAACATTATTAGTCAAATTATTATAATTTGAAGAAGAACTAATATAAATCCCAGAACCCAAATTACTTGTTCCATTATTACCAGTTAAATTAATATTCGAAGCCCCATTAAGATAAATCCCGCCACCCGAACCAGCAACCCAGCCGATATTAGAAATTAACGTATTATCATCCGAAGCAACAACAATCCCATTACTCGAAGTACTTATAACAGTATTATTAATTAAATTACTATCACCAGATCCAGAATAAAGATAAACCCCCGCTCTAGAAACAGTCGTCACACTATTATTAACCAACGTATTACCAGTGGCTCCATTATAAAAATAAATTCCATAATTGTTAGCCGCATCTATCATATTATTCGTAAGATTGCTATGATCAGCATTATCCAATCTAATTCCGGCTCTCCCCGAAACATAACTTCCTGTACAATTTATTAAATTATTAGTTAAATTATTATAATTCGATGCAGAACCAAAATACATCCCATACACCTCGCCAGTCACACTATTATTAACTAAAGTATTGCTATCCGAACCTACAGCACGAAGCCCATTCCCAAACCCACTAACATTCGTACAATCTTTAATTGTATTATAATCCGATCCGCTAGAAAGATAAATTCCATACCCAGTATCATCCCCATCCCCCCCTATATCATACCCATCACAATCAAACGTCACATTGTCCTTACCACTAAAATTTATACAATTCCCATCCTGCCCAAAAATATCCGCCGCAAGCTTAACCGTATCCCCCGACCCCGCACTAACTATCTTACTATTACAATTTGAACAGGTCGTACAAATCGACGTATTAACAATTATCTCTCTCTCCTCCGTCGAATTCCAATTATCACTCTCATCCCCCGCAAATGCCTGATACGTATACGCTCCATCATCCAAACCGTCCGTAGCATTCTTCGATTGGTTAATATAAAGCAACCATTTATCCGTATCGTATTTATTCAAATTAGCCATATACTGCTGTTGGATTTCCTCCGTCGACAACGAACGATTCCAGATTCTAACTTCATCTATCGAACCGTTAAGATAATAAGAAGTTCCGTCTTGCACTGTCAATCCAATCCACTCAGAACCAGAAGCAGAACCAGTATTAGCTGCTTGCGTATTATCTATTGCTTCACTTACTCCATCAACATATATCTCAAGTGATGAAGCAGTTGAACGACAAGTAACATAATACCATATTCCATTTGTAAAAGTAGTCGTACTTACGACATCGCCATAAGCTGAGCCTATACCAGCACTACTTATAGTCACACATCTAAATTCCCCCCCATCAGCATCCATAAGCATACCATAACCTGCGTATGGGGAATCAGTCTCCTCACCTTTCCCAGCTATCGCCCCACTTGGAGACAAATCTTCCGGTTTGACCCATGCTGAAATAGTATAAGCAATAGGTAAACTTAAACTTGAATCATTCCCACAATCAATATAGTCATCAAGCCCATCAAATTCAATTCCCAAATCATATTTCCCCGTTGTCCAATTAATATCCCCAGTAGTCGAATTTCCCCAAGTCCCATCATTTCCATATCCACTCGAATCAACAACATAACTATTATTCTCCCCCAGCGACGATACATTATCAAAGTTCCACATCCCCACAAGACTATCATTCATAACACTATAATTCGTCCCGTCCCAATCCCAAATAACCTCGTCAAGATTAGCCTCAATTATCGAAACATTAATTCCAATACTCGTGTTTGGAGTTATCGTGTCATTTTCAGGCGTCGGCGAAACAAACGTTATGTTCGGAATAACCGAATCAGCAATACTATATTCATACAACTCCAGCACCTCCGCATTAGAAAGACTCCTATTGTAAACCCTCACATCATCCAATTTCCCTATCCATCTAAAACTAGAAGAGAACATTCCAATCATTATCCCATCGCTACTAATCGGCTTAGCAATATTCATTGTGTTTGTCGAACCCAATTGCTCACCATCAACATAAAATCTCAACTCCAAATTCGTGCTATCTATAGTAATGGTATGCATATGCCATTCATTCTGATTAGTCGTAAAATCCCAATCATGAGGAGCATAATTCGACAACCCACCTTCCCCATCAAAATCCCAATCCCCACCTCCCTTTCTCAAATGCCACTCACCAGTCTTTCTCAAATAGGCATACGTGTTGGAAGCACTATCATTATTAGTCAACCAAACAGAAAGGGTCATATTTGAAGAATCAAGAGAACTATCATATGGAATATTCACATACCCCGACGGCAACAAATCCAAGGCATAATCTCCTACCATCCCCGTGGTTATCGGAACACTCGACGTAGTAACCGTCCCATTATTCCCATGTCCACTCTTATCCTCAAAAGTCGCCCCAAGACTTCCATTCCCCTCCTCAAAATCTATATAGACAATCAGCCCTTCCGTCAAAGAAGAATTCTCCGTAGTAAAATTATGAGGACCACTTTCATTACAATTAGAATATAAATCACAAATCGTCACATTATAATAATAAAGCGTGAGCATCTCAAGGTCACTTAACGAAGCATCAGGACTCAAACTAAATTCAGAATCATTAGAGACATCCCCCAAGCTCACCGTTTTCCCATACGACACCGTCAAATTAACATACTCATTAGAAACAACAGAAATGATAGCCGTATAAGTAGAAACACTTTCATTAATTGAAATTATAAGTGGGCTATCACTATCATACGAACTCAAAGGTAAATAATCCGTAGCATTAACAAAACAATCAACCCCCGCCGTACATTCAACTTCATTAGTTATATTAAAAGCCGAATCACAAAAACCATCTTTATCAAAATCCTGACATGTTTCCGAAAATCCAATCCCGCTTAAACCAGCATAAAAATTACCACCGATGTTCGCCCCATTCCCATAAATTTTCGCTCCAATTTGATTCGTAGTATTCCAAAAATTATAATTTTCATTACCCGCTAAATCCACATTATCACTATTGTTGAAAAAATTATTATAAATTGAATTATTAAAACTACTACCCCACGAAACAACATCAAGTCCAGTATCGGTATTATTAATAAAATAACTATCTTTAACAACGGCATCATTTGTATCAGATATAATGAGTCCGGATGAACCAGAAACAGTTATATTATCTACATACAAATCATCAGAACTAGCCACATAAACACCACGACTCGACGACATATTTGTAAACGTAGAATTTGTCAGATTCAAATAGTTAGAATCATATACACGAAGACTAGTCCCTACGTTATTAATAGAAACATTCGAAACATTTACGTTATCTGAAGTATACACAAATATCGACGACCCAAGATTATTATTCCTACTCAACGAAATATTATTCAAAACCGAATTGTCCGCGCCACATAAAATCATCTCAGAAAAATTATTATCCCAATTCTCTAAAGTAACTTGTGAATTATAATATACAATTGGCAAATCCCCAGTTCCTGTTACATTACTAAAATTCGAATTACACTCTACTCCCCATGAATACCTCACATCCCCTAAATTATTTCTAAATTTAGAATCCGAAATATTCTGATATCCCGAAGCAACCTCATAAAGACCAAAATCCGTATTATTCTCCGATATAACATCCGTAATCGTAGCATAATCAGCATAGTAAAGATGTATCCCATAAACATTCGAACTAAAATTGGAATAATCAAGTTGGATATAATTGGACCTATAAGCATAGATGCCAGTATCCCAGTCACTAACAGAACAATTATTAATCGTTAAATTTCTATAAGCCTGGACAGCCTGGCTCGTATATATACCATAGTCACCATTATCATCTCCATCAATCATATACCCTTGACAATCCAAAGTCACATTATCAGCCGTAATATTCATACAAACATCTAAAGTAAAATTAACAATATCTTGAGTCAAACGATAATTCCCGGGTTCATCTAATTCACTACAATTGCTCAAACTAATTACAGAAGTATTTGTGGTTATACTCCTCTCCTCCGTCGAATTCCAATTCCCTCTCCCATCGCTCGCAAATACTTGATATGTATAAGTCTCTGCGCCCAAACCCTCCGTCGAATTCTTTGACTGATTAACATAAAACAACCATTTGTCTGTGTCGTATTTATTTAAGTTTGAAACATATTGCTGATAGACTTCGTCTGCCGATAGCGAACGGTCCCAAATACGAACCTCATCAATTGAGCCATTGAAATACGGAGCCCCTCCTCTACCAATCCACAGCATATCACTACTTGTCTCTATTGTCCCATTTATTAGTATGCTACTCTCAGTATCCAAATCTCCATTTATATAAATTCTCGAATTGTTTATCACCGAATCATATGTTGCTGCCAGATAAACCCATTCATCAAGAATCGTCGACGAGCTACTTGTTATATTCTGGTCCGCCCAACTTCCCCCCGTAGTTTCCATCCTTAACATATATTTCCCACTGCTCTGGGGACCAACCTTATACGCAGCTTCTTTCGTTACCCCATTTCCACCAGCAGTTGATTCGGCTTCCTGATACAGCCACATACTAATCGTAATCTCGTCAGTAATATCCAAACTTGAATCATTCCCACAATTAATATAATCATCAGTCCCATCAAACTCAAATGCCCCACCATATTTTCCACCTGTCATATTCATTACAGTCCCATTGTAAACCGTCCCGTCATTCCCACTCCCACTCACATCCACAACATACGTATCATTCTCCCCCAACGCCGACACATTATCAAAATTATACATCAAAACCAACGAATCATTCATAACACTATAATTCGCCCCATTCCAATTATAAATAACCTCATCCAAATTCAATTCCTCTATCGTCACATTAATCTCGACACTTGTATTTGTAGTAGTCTTGCCATCATCAGACGTCGGTGGTGTGAAATTTAATTGAGGATAAATCACATCTGGGAAAAGAGGAAGGTAGTCCGTATTATTCGTAGTAGGAGTATAGGTGGCATCACAAATACCATCATTATCACTATCAGTACATGTATCAGAAAAATTCCCACCCGAAGGGTCAGTCCAATAATTACCACTAATATACCTCCCTCCAATAATATTTGTCCCTAAAGTTTTTGTTGTGTTCCAGTAATTCTTATTGGAATCATTATTAGAAAAAACATTTACTGTGTTATTAAAATAATTATTATAAAATTTATTATAAAGAGGTAATGATGTTCCGCTCCCATAAAAATTAACCCCACGCGAAGAAGAACCCTCTATTTTAGAATCAGAAATTATATTATAATAAGATGCCGTATAAAAATTAAACCCATAACTTAGACCTAATAGGGTTAAATTAATAAAAGTATTATTATCGGAAGCATCTAAATATACTCCAGAAGAAGTACATTCTGATGAAATTATATCTGCAAAAGTATTATTATCGGAATTATCTAAGGTTATAGGAGTAGACCCTTCTTTAAATATTATTTTACTGAAATTATTATAATCAACATACCTAGTACTGAAGCCAAAATAATTATTTGAAGAGGTCAGATTATAAAAAGTGTTATTATCGGAATATTGAACCCTAAAACCACAATAATTATTACTTGAATTTATATCATATATTTTTGAATTGTGAGTATGTAAAATATGAGTAGCGTCTGTAGCTTCCGTAGCATAAAGAGTCACATTATCACAACCAACGAAAGTAACCTGAGAATAAGTATCATTATAATCAAGAATTTGATTATCTGGACAAGCCTTATAATATCCATCGAAATACTGAATCGGTTTACCATTTACAGTAACACTATTACTTACATTGTTACGAAGAATTGTTGAATATAAAGTAGTACGAAGACCATCCCGCCTTTGAGAAATATCCTTACTAATGGCAATATCGTCTAATGTATTATTGCCTGAAGCACTTAAAACAATATTGGTTTGACTAGCATCTGAAGTAATTATATTTGTTAAATTATTTTTATGGGAACCAGACAAATATAAATTCCATATACTATATGAAAGAGTTATATTTGTTAAAGCGTTCCCGTCGGAATTACTTAACATAACTCCCGAGTAAGCATTATCTGAAGTAGTTATATTAATAAGAGTATTATTATCAGAATATTCTAAATAAACTCCTCTATAAAACTCGCTTACATTAACACAGCCCAAAATCGTATTTTCATTGGAACCCCCATCAGAATTATTCAACCAAATACCATATCCATAGTTATTCCCATCCCCAGAAATAATCTTTCCATCACAGTTGAATGTTATATTATCCTTCCCCCCAAAACTTATACAGGTCTCCCCAGAATGAGTATCATCATCAAGCCCCGCATAGTTAGTAATATTAACCGTAAGTCTCACGAAAGAACCAGTAGAAGAATTCTGAATATATTCCGAACAAGAATCGCAAGAATCGCAAGGATGTCCCGGAGTAACATCAGTTAGAGGTAAAGAATCCGTATTGTTCGTAACAGGACTATAACTAGAATCACAAATACCATCACCATCGATATCGGAACAATCATCCGAGAAATTCCCACCAGAAGGGTCAGTCCAATAATTCCCACCAACATAAGCTCCCCCAATAATATTTGTCCCCAAGGTTTTTGTAGTATTCCAGTAATTCTCATTTGAGTCATTATCCGAATAGACGTTCACGGTATTGTTAAAATAATTATTATAGAGAGTATTATCGTGAGGATAATTAGTGCTGCTTGTCCAGTCAAGCCAAATACCATATTGACTATTACTTTCTATCCTGGAATCATTTATAGTATTATAATAAGCAGACGAATAAAGACCTATGCCATTTACGTTAGATTTGGCTGTAGCACCCGTGATTATATTATTTTCCGAATAACCAACAAAGATTCCGTAACCCGAGTTTGAATTAGTTGTTATATTAATAAGCGTATTATTATGTGCATTCGAGAGATAAATACCCCTACTATTCTCCGAAGCAGTTACGTTGATAAATTTACCATTGTCTGAACTGGAAGCGTAGATTCCATAGTTATAATTATCAAAAAGCATTGAGTCTCTTATCGTCAAATTTTCATTGCTTGATAGATATATTCCATAATTATTATTACTCGATATAATGTCTGAAACTATAACATTTTCTGTATATCTAATATAAAATCGATTATTGTCGAGAGTCGCCGACCCCTCTATCGTAACATTATCAACCGTTGAATTATCTGCATCACAAAGTATTAAATGAGAAAAAACCTCATCCTCAATAGTCGCAGTATAATTATAAAGCGCTATCGGATTTCCACCTGAACCAGTAACATTTGTCAGGATATGGTTACATTGGTCATCCCCCGCAAAATTTAACGTAGAAAAATCCCCAAAACCATTTTCTTGTGAGAATATATCCGTAAATATATTATTTTCACAAACTTCAACTGACACCCCATAATAATTATTATAAGAAAAATTACTCTCACTAATAGTATTGTTATCTGACTGGTCGGTTCTGATACCATAACGATTATCAAAAGACGTTATATTTGTGATATTCGAATTATCTGTGTGCCTGAGAAGAATTCCATAACCACCTCCTACTGCGTTGTTAGAAGGCGAAGTATTGAATATAGTAAAGTTATCCGTATATTGAATCTCAATACCATTCTCAAAGTAAGATATATTGAGACAATTTCTAATAGTGGAACCGTCAGCACCGTCAGTAATATTAGAATAAATACCTTTATGAGGTGGGTCAGTATTAATATTAGGCCCAACTATTTTAAAACCATCACAATCTAATGTAATCTCATCCGAACCATTGAAATTTATACAAGAACCGGTAGCAGTAAGATTTGCGACAAGTCGAACCACATCCCCCGCAGAAGAATTCTGAATATATTCCGAACAAGAATCACAAGAATCACAAGGATGCCCCGGAGCAACATCAGTCAGTGGCAAATAGTCTGTATTATTTGTAGTCGGAGTATAAGGAGAATCACAAATACCGTCACCATCGATATCGGAACAATCATCCGAGAAATTCCCACCAGAAGGGTCAGTCCAATAATTCCCACCAACATAAGCTCCCCCGAGGATATTCGTTCCCAAAGTTTTAGTAGTATTCCAGTAGTTCTCATTAGAATCATTATTCGAAAGAACATTCACACTATTATTAAAATGATTATTATAAAATCTACTATAAAGAGGGGAAATCCCACTACTCTTATAAAAATAAATCCCTGCCGCAGTAGAGCCACTTATAACAGAATCAGACAAGTAATTCCAACTACAATTTCCTAAAAAATAAACTCCATACTCATTATTTGAAATAGTAAAGTTAGTAAAATTATTATATGGGGCATTCTGAGAAGTAATTGCTCTACTGTTAGCGCTCGAAATAATAGCATCACTAAAAGAATTATCATTAATTCGGACAATCATTATCCCAAAAACATTAGAAGTTAAAGTCATATCGCTAAATATATTTCCTTCACTATAACTTAACGCCAATCCATACTCAGCGCCCGGAAAAGTTAAATTGGAGAAATTATTATTGTCGGAATGATAAGATTCTAAGCCGTAACGTGCATCCACCGAATTTATATTATTTATACTTGAATTATCAGTATGCCAAAGTTTAAGCCCATCTCCTGGCTCCGCCGAATTGAGAGTTATATTATTACAACCAACAAACATAATTTGGGAATAAGTATCATTATAATCAAGAATTTGATTGTCGGGGCAAACCTTATAATATCCATCAAAATATTGAACTGGTTTATTATTTACATAAACAGAACTAGCTACACTATTACGCTGTATCGTTGAAGCAAGACTCGTGTGGATTCCTTCTTCTCTATATCCAGGAGTTATATTTGCGTTAATTATACTATTGTTTCCAGAGCCATAAGCAAGAGAAATTCCATAAGGATCATTATTCGAAGCATTTATATCTTTCAGTGTATTTCCATTTGACTGATATAGATAAAACCCATAAACATTTCTATCAGAAGTTATATCCGTTAAATTACTATTATCCGCATAATAAAGATTAACCCCAGAATAAGCATTATCTGAAGTATTTATATTCGTTAAATTATTATTATCAGACTCTCGAACGTAAATCCCATTATCAAAATCACTTATATCAACACAATCCTTAATCGTGTTTCCATTTGAGCCCCCACCAGACTCATTCAACCAAATACCATATCCGTCATTATCCCCATCCCCACTTATAGCATGCCCATCACAATCAAATGTTATGTTGTCTTTTCCTCCAAATTTTATACAAGTTTCCCCAGGATCGGTATCATCGTCAAGTCCTGCATAATTAGTGATATTCGCCGTAAGTCTAACCGTATCTCCCGCCCCCGCACTCGCTATCTTATCACTACAATCCGAACAATTAACACAAGTAATCGATGAGTCACTAAGAGTAAAATTCCCACTCTCATTAACCTCCTCCCCCTCGCTGTTATTAACATAAATTGTATAATTAACCTCCCCAAAATTAAAATTCGAATTCGTCCCAAATGTCACAGTCCAAATCGCCCCAATCAAAGTCAAGAACCCCTCATAAAGCACACTACTCGCCCCAACAACTCCCTCCCAAACCTTCACCCAAACCTTATCAATCCCATAATCATCCTCCAAGGTCACATTAATCGTCACATTATCCCCCCTCATAATAATTCCATCTGTAACATCCGATTCATTAATAACAATAATATCCGTAATATTTGGGAAAGTGCAATTCAGCCCCCCATCCGTAATCGTCCAATCATAAGCCCCAGTATCAAGACTAGTCCGGGCACTTTCTCCTAAACAATACTGACTATCCCCACCATCAAACACAACAGAACTCTGCAAACTCGACAAACCCTCCCAGCCAATAAGCAAAGAGTCGTAATTCTCCGGCGATAAAGCAATATCCTCAAACATATAACTCATATCTCCAACCTTCGAAACATTCCAATCCCCTATGTCTTGGTCAAAGGACGTAGCATTATCGAACATACGAACCATAGTCGTGACATTTGAAACGTCCCAGTCCCCTATATCTTGATTGAAGGATGAGGCAGAATGAAACATATAATACATAGTTGTGACGCTTGATGTGTTCCAGTTGGATATATCCCCATTGAAGGATGTGGCTCGGAAGAACGCAGTACTCATGTCTTCAACATTTGATGTATTCCAATTTGATATATTGCCATTAAAGTCCGAAGCATAACTGAAAATATAATCCATAGTCGTAACACTCGAGACGTCCCAATTTGATAGGTTACTATTGAAGACCAAAGCAGAATTAAACATACGTTCCATAGTCGTAACACTCGAGACGTCCCAATTTGATAGGTCGCTATTAAAGGAAGAAGCGGAATAAAACATCCAACTCATACTCCAAATTTTTGATGTGTTCCAGCTTGATAGGTCGCCACCGAAAGATGTGGCGGAACGGAACATACTCCTCATATCTGTGACGTTTGATGTGTCCCAGTTTGATATGTTGCCGTTGAAGGATGTAGCGGATTCGAACATAATATACATACTTGTAACACTTGATGTGTTCCAGTTGGATAGGTTTCTATTGAAATCTGAGGCGGAAGAAAACATAGAACTCATACTCATGACACTTGATGTATCCCAGTTTGATATATTGCCGTTGAAGTCTGAAGCGGAAGAAAACATGTAAGCCATGGTCTCAACTTTTGACGTGTTCCAGCTTGCTAGACTACTATTAAAAGATGAGGCAGAACGAAACATACCATACATGGTTGTAACATTTGATGTGTCCCAGTTTGATAGGTTGCCATTGAAATCTGAAGCAGAACGAAACATATAACTCATAGTTGCGACGTTTGATGTATCCCAGTTGGATAAATTACCATTAAAATTTTCTGCATTACTAAACATAGACCCCATAGTTATAACATTTGATGTGTTCCAGTTTGATATATCTTGATTAAAATCCGAGCTATAACCGAACATATAATACATATCTGCAACATTTGATGTGTCCCAGTTGGACATACTGCCATTAAAGTCAAAGGCATGGTCAAACATATAATCCATGTACACGACATTTGATGTGTTCCAGCTTGATATGTTGCCATTGAAAGACGAGGCATAATTAAACAGACCACCCAAATCTATAATATTTGATGTGTCCCAATTTGACAAATCGCTATTAAAAACTGAGGCATAAGTAAACATGTGATCTATAACTGTAACACTTGATGTGTTCCAGTTGGATAAGTCACTATTGAAAGACGAGGCAGTATGAAACATATAACCCATGTCTGTAACATCTGATGTATCCCAATTTGATATGTTACCATTAAAAGTCGTAGCGGAACCAAACATATTATTCAAATCAGTCGTCCCACTCAAATTCAAAACATCCGTCGCACTCGAATCCAAATTCCCACAACCACGAAAATAGTCACCACCATTCCCCAACCTCAACGCCCCCCACTGACTTATGTCTATAATCTTCAATTTGTCCCCCCCATTATAAAATCTGAACCCCTCAATAACTCCCGAAATAGAAATATCATAAACTCCCTCCGTCAAATAATCGTGCGTCGCATTCACACTATCGTATGCGGTGACAGTTGTAATGTTCCCATCTCCCCAATCAATAGTAAAATTATAATTTCCTCCATCCTCCAACGGCAAACTAATTGTAGTAACATTAGACGAACCCGTAGAATTTTTACTCGTATTCCATTGAGATTTAAAAGCATCAAGGTCCCAAACCTCAATCTCCCGATAACCAGTAATATTCAAATTCCCCGCAGAATCAATCACATAAGCAGAATAATTATATTCTCCCCCTGCTAACCCAGTAATATTACCCTCGAGACGATAAACATTGTTGTTGTAAGAAGCATTGATTTCCTCTGGAGAGAGAACACGAGAATGTACACTAACCTCATCCATAGAACCATTAAAAAACTCAGTCCCACCCCTGCCCCCAATCGTAAATGCATTTGAATTATCCGCTGCAGGTCCTTCTTGAGAAGTCCCACCAGAAGTCACATCTTCACCATTCACATATATACTCCCCGCAGAATTTGCAGTCCAAACAGCCGCGACATGCGCCCATTCGCCTGTAGAAAGCGCACTTATAGGAGCATAAGCCACCCTAACCCAACCACCAGCATCATAAACATACAATTCTATCTCCGTAGAACTCATCCTAAGATTATACGTATTCTCCTTCTGGACAACATCATTGTGTGCCGCAGTCAACCCACCATAATTTACCCATGCCATAACTGTCAACGAACTCATACCACCTAACGACGAATGGTCAGCTACCGAAAGATAATCGCTAGTCCCATCAAACTCAAATCCCTTGCCATATTTACCCGCCGTCAAATTGTCAACACCCACCTCTCCCTCAAAAGTTCCAAAATGACCATAACTAGAATTATCAAAAACCCCAGAAGAATTATAATAATCCATCGGCCAATAACCAACAAGAGAATAATCCCAATCAAAAAAACCGGACGTCATAGAATTATCCGTCACCGTCGCATTGAGATAAACCCAATCGTTAGTAGTTATGTTGCCATCAGAAGGAGTAGGGTTTTCCCAAGTTATCAACGGAGCATCAACATCATTTATCAACGGAAGATAATCTGTATTATTTGTAGTCGGAGTATAAGGAGAATCACAAATACCATCACCATTAAAATCATTACATGTGTCAGAGAAATTCCCACCCGAAGGGTCAGTCCAATAATTCCCAGCTATGCAAGAACCACCTATAATATTAGGACCCGAAGAACAATCAAGTTTTGGCTCAATTCTAATATGGTCAAACCAAACATCGCCCGTATTACTCCCTATACTCCCCCCATCAGTAACCATCCTCACAGTAAGAGAAGTTGTTGCTACACCTGTCGTGAACTCACAACTTACATACTCCCAATCGTCATTTCCCTGAGTTGAAAATGCATGACATTCCTCCGCTATATCAGCCAAGTCAAGATATGCAGAAGTACTTGAATTCAGACTGTTCCAGGCCCAACCTGAAAGCGTATAATTTGTACTAGCATCTACCGGAATACCAGCCTGCGTAGTGGCCTGAGCAGAAGTCGGTGCCACAAATTTCATGGAATAAGAATCCACCTTAGACTTATCACTTGCCCTCTCCGCCGCAGTACTATTTGTCCAAGAAGCAGCAATAGCACCCGCCCCCGACTCAAAACTAGGATTCGTGACCACGTTATGTTCTATGTTCCAGTAATTACTATTATTAATATTATCAGAGTAAATATTCACCGTGTTGTTAAAATAGTTATTATAAAAAGTATTATACCTCGGATAATTTGAACCTGCTACCCGCAAATAAACTCCATATTGAGAATTGCTTTCTATATGGGAATCATTTATTATATTATATTGAGATCCCCCCCAAAAATTAATACCATGATATGTATTATCATTGGCAGTGGCATTAGTAATATTATTATTAGAAGAAGAAGAAAGATAGAAACCGTAGCGATTATCATTAGCAATACAATCAAAGAAAATGTTGTTGTTGTTGTTTTGAGTTAACATGAAACCATAGTAATCATTGTCATTAGCAGTGGCACTGGTAAAGGTATTATTATCAGAAGAATCGAAGTAAAGACCATGATAATTATCATTAGTAATGATATCGGTAAAGATATTATTATCAGAATGATAGAAATGAAAACCATGATAATTTCCTGAAGAATTAATATTTGTAAGGTTTGCATTATCTGTTAGAACAAGAGAAAGCACATTATTATCAAGACTATCTGAGCCTTTAATAGTTATATTGGTAAGATTGGATGAATCTGCATTGCAAAGAATTAATTGTGATAACACTTTGTCTTCGAGATTAACAGAATAGTTATAATATTCAATTGCTCTACCTCCTGAGCCTGTGATATTCTCGACTATATTGTTACATCTGGCTTCTGTATTGGTAGATATGTAAAAATCATAATTGGTGTTTTCCTGTAGAGTCAGATTAATATAGGTATTATTTAGAGAGTTAGGGCCTTGATAAATTCCACGCATATCATTATTATTAGCAATAATATTAATAAGGGTATTATGACTAGAAGTCATATCTATACCATCTTGAGCATTGGAGTTGGTAGTAATATCAGTAAAGATATTATTGTCAGAAGCATATGTATAAATGCCATCATAATTTTCTGAGGAATTTATATCTGTAAAGTTTACATCGTCCACTAAAGAGAGAATAATCCCATTATTATCAAGAGTGTCTGAACCGATAACCGTTACATTGGTGATATTGGATGAGTCTGCATTACAAAGAATCAGCTGGGATAAAACTTTATCCTGAAGATTAACAGAATAATTATAATATTCAATTGCTCTACCTCCTGAGCCCGTGATATTTTCAACTATATTGTTACAATAAGAAACCACGTTGGCACTTATCTGAAAATCATTCTGACCATTTTCCTGCAAAGTTAGATTAGATAAATTATTACCTTCAGAATAAGTGAAATAGAGACCATTAAAACTATTATCATTGGCAACACTGTTTGTAAAATTGTTATTATCAGAATAAATGAAATAAAAACCAGTATAAGAATTATCACTCACAGCGATGTTTGTTAAAGTATTATTATCAGAATAATAAACAAAAACGCCAGTTTGAAAACCACTTACATTTGTACAACCTTTGATTGTATTATTATCTGAATCTGTATCCAGATAAATCCCACGCCCATTATTATCCCCATCCCCAACTATCTCATATCCATCACAATCAAAAATTATATTATCCTTTCCAGCAAACTCTATACAATGCCCATCCTGCCCAGAAATATTCGCCGTAAGCCTAACAATATCACCAGCAGAAGAATTCTGAATATACTCAGAACAAGAAGAACAGCTAGAACAAGTATATGTAGGATCAACAACATAATCAAACCAAACATCCCCACTCACTCTCAAGTCAAACACATCCTCAACCCCAACAAGCTCAGTCAAATAAATCTTATACCAATCCTCCTCAAAAACATTCCCAAAAACAGCCAAGCTCTCATTTCTATCAACGACGAAAACCTCAACACTCGAATTCTCAGAACCACGAGCATACAAAGTAATATCCCTAGAACTATCCAACTCCCTCTCGAACGTCACCCTCAAAAACTCTCCATCCCCTATATTAGTATAATTATCATCCTGCGCCTTTACCCAATCATAAACATCCGCGACAAAACTCCGATTCTCATCCAAATGCTCAGCCTTCACAATATAAATCAACTCATAAACCTGCGCCGACAGATGCGGAACAACCCACTCAACATAATCAACAAATCCATCACCATCAAAATCATAACGAACAAAATCAACAGCCTTCCTATCACCAGAAACCCCATTCTCCAACAACCCAACTAAATCATAATCCTCGTCCTCACCTTCATACCAATAAAGCCTAAGTTTCGAATCATCCATCCCAATCTCAGCATCAACCAAACTATAAGCCAAAATCTCGGTATAATTAAAATCACCATTCCCCGAAACCACAATCCGCTTCCCATTCGCCAAAACACTCTCATTCGCAACAGGACCAGGAGTATAATACTCAACCGCAACCTCACTAGCATTTGTCTTATTGACAACCCCCCCAAGCTCCACAATCGTAACATTTTCTAATTCCACAATATCATCCCCGAGCTCCTCTTCAAAGACAACATTCCCAGTAATTGTAAACCCAGTCAACCATTCCCAAAACCGAACCAAAATCCCATCGCCTTCCTCCAGATCCAAAGCAACATTCCCAGTTAAAACAACCCCCTCGCTCAAATCCTCACGATTCACCTTCTCAACAACGCCTTCAAAATCTTCAAGTTCCCTCTCCGCCTCCTCAACTTCTTCATCAGTCAAAACCGAAATATTAATCGAACCCTTAGGCAACTCAACCGACAAATCCCCATCAACATCAACCCTCTTAATCCACTTAACCGGCCGCCCAATCACAGCCTTATATTGCAAAGTAGAAATCACAGAAACATTCAAGACGCTTTCATTCATCAAACTATCATTCAGAATAGGAATAACACTTTCATTAATTTCCGAAACATTCTCAACAGATTCATTTACCAAACTTTCATTCACAAAACTTTCATTCACAATAGGAACAACACTTTCATTAATTTCCTCAACGACTTCTGAAACATTTTCAATCACCTCAACAGATTCATTAACTTCTTCATCAGCACTCCCATTTTCAAGCAACGCCTCAACAGTCTCCGATTCAACTTCTTCAACAACATCCTCAACAGAACTTTCTCCGCTCTCATCCTCAACAACCTCTTCATCCAATTCCGGTTCAACCACTCCAACAATTTCAGGCTCAGGCTCAACTTCTGAAATAATAGATTCCTCAGGTGTATCAACAACAAACCCCGTTAATCTCCCAAAAGATTGCCCATCATTCAAGTAAAAATCTGTGGTATAACCAACCCCCAGCAAAAGCAAAAAAGCAAAAACACCCACCACAAAAGCACTCACCAAAGAAAAACTCTTCTTAACTTTCTGCTTCCCTAAATACCTTTTCTTAACATTCCCATCCTCATCCCGATAACTCTCATAAACATAAGGTCCGTAAACTTTCCCATTTTTTTTCACCACTCTTTTATAACTCATAAGACTACAAATTTGTAGAACAACCAACTTATAAACATTATTACTCCCGTCGGATTTTTGCATAAAAAATAACTTTTCAAAATCAGTTGTTCCACAAAATTTATTTAAAAGATACTACAGCAGAGTGACAACAAATAGTAAACTTTATAAACTAGAAGCCCCTAATAACAACATGAAAAATAAGCTATTATCTCTACTGGCAATCCCTGTCGTAGCTGCGACTTTTCTAAGTTGTTCCCCTTATCGACAAATAAGAATACAGCCAGCCCCTACAGGTATCGAAAGATATGTAGAAAAACCCCTAATACAATCAACAAACAGGGAAAAACCTGCAGAGGAATTCCGAAGAGCACCGCAATATACAAGATACGAAGGATATGGAGCCAACTGTACAGGCTATTCAGTTCTTGCTGCAATAGACGCATTTAATAAAAAAGATATGATTTATGCGGAAGCCTGGAAGCTTGGAGACAAAAACAAAGTTATAGCCCAAGTTAACGGGAATAAAGACCTAAGGGAACTGGCAGATAAAACACTAGAACCTGGGATGATTGTCGGATTCTACAACCCACACAGTGACTACAATGAGAAAGCAAAAAAAGAAGGGGCAGGATATACTCATACAGCAACCTTCGTAGGAAAAAGAAATGACGGCAAACTAATTTTTTATCATAAATACGTAGACAGAATGGAAAAAATTTCCTTAGACGACTTAGGAAACGAATATGATTGTAGCGCAAGAGAAATTATAGACGGAAAAACCTCCAAAACTAAAAGAACCTCCAAAACAAATAGTTATCACACAGTAAAAAGAGGAGACACCTTTTGGAATATAGGGGAAAGGAACAATCTTTCACAACAGGAGCTCAAAAAACTCAATCCGAAAATAGCTCCAACCAAGATTTACCCTAAACAAAGAATAAGAATTAGGTAATTTGAACCCACCAACCTCTCGAACCAAACCTATTTAAACCAAAATTTTCTTCCCTCGTTATGAAATCAGGAAGAAAAACATCCGGTGGTAGATACAAAAAGCCAAAGAAAAAGAAACTGTCGGGAAGACAGGGTCAAACAAGAACCGTAAAAATCGGAAATAGAAAAACCAAGCTACTGAAAGGTAGAGGAAAAACCACAAAACTCGTATCTTTCTTAAGCGACAAGGCAAACATTATAATAAAAGGGAAAGGGAAAAAATCCACAATAAAAAACGTCTTAGAAACACCATCCAATATTTTTCTCGCAAGACAAAATATCCTAGTAAAAGGAGCAATCATAGAAACAGAACTAGGAAAGGCAAGGATAACGAATCGACCTTCCCAAGAAGGAAATGTCCAAGCGACTTTAGTAGCATAATCTGAAATCTAACAAAAAATTGCACAAATTCAAGCCATAAGCAAGATTTATATATATTATATCGCTAATGCTACTGTGGTAAGTTTAAAAATTAAAGTGAATAAAAAAGATTTTATTTGGGTTGGGTTGATTGTGGTTTTGTTGGGTGTTGGTTTTGGGTATGCTTATGGCGGTGGTAATCCTGCTATTATGGGACATAGTGCTGGGGAATTGGAAATTGTTGATACTAATACTAACGCTGTGACTGCTTGTCCGAACAATCAATTTTTGGATGGGGATGGGAGTTGTTTGACTGCGGCTCAGATTGTTGCTGCCGGCGGAGGAGGAATATCTAAAGCCTGCACATTTTGCCTCAGCTGCGGTGGCTTATGGCCTACTCCTTCAGGAAGAATATACAGTTATTATGCGCCACAAGGTGCTTACGGTGGCGGCTGTTCCGGAACTTATCCAGCAACTAACCGTTGGGCTTATCTATGCTGTAAGTAAAACTAAAAATATTTACTATATCATCTGTTTGTGCACCGACGCTGATTTGTGCAAAGCTACCCCAACCAGTCTTGCACAATTATTAACGCTGGGATTGTGCAGAGAACTTCTTGATAGCAGATAAAAAATCTACATCTAATTTCTGCAAAAACATCTCCTGAATCAAGCAACAAATATTATGGCACAAAACCTTACATAAAATCTCATTCTCCTGTGCAATCTCACTTTTGAAACTTACAAATTCCCCAAACTTTTTCTTAATCATAAAAAATCCAGTCTCAGCATTTGACCTAAGATGATAATGCCTATAAAATTCATCCTGATTTCGCTTGAAATATTTGTACATCTTCCTCCATGTTCCAAGTCCTCCACCAACTGCATTACTTTTAAACGGAATATATGGCATTCCGCCAACATCTATAACAGCTTGAAGGTTCTTTTTACTGCTATACGCCATATCAGCCGAACATTCCTCTATATCAAAATTATCTGCACATCTCTTTAACAAAGTTTCAAACTGCGGAGAATCATTCGCAGTTCCTTTAGTCACCCTACAAGAAACAGCGACGTTACTTAGCACTCCATAAATAATATGGACTTTTTTATACATCCTATGTTTTTTATGAACTGAACGGATGTCACTCCACTTTTCATATTGATGTGCCCCGATTCCACTTGCATCTACTGCAAATTTTCTTTCTAGTTGTGCTAATGGAATTGCTGACAATTCTATTAAATATTGCAAGACAACCCTCAAATCTCTATTGTTAAAATAGTTGGTGATAGTATTAAAATGGCAACTCTTATTGATAAATCCTAACTGCCTGTATATTCTCAAATCTGATATTAATCTCCTAGAAGACTGCTGAGTGTAAACCTTGAGGCACATGGTAAAAATTTGATTATAATAACTCCTCGCTGTACCCGCTTTGCTTAGGTGTTGGTCTGAGGTTTTATCGACGGTTTCAAGTAATTCTTTCAATAAATGGAAAAATAAAAATTTCTCCTTAGTCTGACTCTCGTTATAGTTGCCCCAGTCAAACGGCTTTATGCCCGTTTCTTTGTAGTCGTATAATTTACTTTGGTATTCTTCCATTTTGTTTTTCTCCATGAGTTTAATTGGCGGTCGTCCCATACCGACCACCAACAAGAGCCCCATAATCTCCTGCACTAATGAGTTATTAGTACTAATTAAACATCATCGTAGTTTATAAAGTTATGGGCTATTAGTACTAAAGAATAATTATTAGTACTTTTTAATAATAGATAAGTTTATATATTAGTACTGATACTTAATTATAAGTACTAATTAAACATAAAAGATGGCTGATAAATTAACTGACAAAGAAATAAAAGAACTGAAGAAAATTCAGAAAGAAATAAAAGACCCAGCGACGGAAACAAAAATTGTTCCGCTTGTAAAAAACATCTATAAGTCAGGCGGCAAACAAGTGAATCAGTATAAAATAAACGTACCAAAAAAGTTCGCAGATTTTTTAGAATTTGATAAGAAAAAAATAAAAGTAGAGGTGGTGCTGGACAAGGAAAATCATAAAATCACATTCGAGGTATCTGAAAATTGCTAGGACATTTACAGGCACAGAGAAAAGAGTAATTAGGGCTATGTATAGACTTAATAGGTGGGCAACCGCAAACGAAATTGCGCAATGGGCAGATGGAATGAGCTGGAATACTGCGAAGCATATATTGATGAGACTACATAGGAAAAAAGTTGTATCTACAAAAACATTCAATGGCAGAAGACATTGGGTAATTAGGGGGTTTTAATTCATGGCAACATACAAATTATCACCAAGTGCATTAAACCTGATGAAAGAATGTCCTAGATGCTTTTGGCTTCATCAACATAAGGTTTGGAAAAGACCTTCTGGAATATTCCCAAGTCTTCCAAGTGGAATGGACAGAATTCTAAAAATTCATTTTGACAAATTCATGGAACAAGGTAAAATGCCTCCAGAATTATGTGAAAATATAGAATGTACTAATATGAAAATATTTGATGATAAAGAAAAAATGATAGTTTGGCAGAATAATTTTAAAGGAATCCAATTCACGGATGAGGATGGCAATATGCTCCGAGGAGCTGTAGATAATATTTTAGTAAAGAACGAAAAACTTGTTGTCCTCGACTATAAAACTCGTGGCTATCCACTAAAAGAAGATACTGCACAGTATTCCCAAAATCAATTGGACACTTATAATTTTCTTCTTAGAAAGAATGGGTACGAGACGGAAGACTATGGATTCTTACTTTTCTATATTCCAAAAGAAGTTACAGTAACTGGTGAAGTTGTTTTTGATACTGAATTGGTTAAAATGAGGACTGATGTTGAAAGTGCCGAAAACATTTGGTTAAATGCCATTAAGTTATTAAATAGTGAATGCCCTCAAGATACCTGCGAGTGGTGCGTAGGGAGGTGATAAATGGTATTAAAAACAATTGACTTATTTGCAGGTGTTGGTGGAATTAGACTTGGATTTGAAAAAGCTGGTTTTAAGACTGTCTTTGCTAATGATTTTGAAAGAAAATGCAAGGAAACCTATGATTTAAATTTTCCGAAACCGAAACTATTAGTTGAAGATATTTGGAAAGTTGATATTGATACTCTCCCAAAATTTGATATATTACTTGGAGGATTTCCATGTCAAGCCTTTTCTATCGCTGGTTACAGAAAAGGCTTTAAGGATAAATATAAAGGAAATTTATTCTTTAGAATAGCTGAAATTCTTGAAAGAAAAAGACCCAAGGCGCTGTTATTAGAAAATGTGAAAAATCTTAAGGGACATGATGGAGGTAAAACTTTCGATATCATAAAGAAAACACTAAGAGGTTTTGGATATCATATCAAGTACGAAATTCTAAATAGCACAACGCACGGGAATATGCCACAAAACAGAGAAAGAATATTTATTGTTGGATTTTTAAGTGAGAAAAGTTATAAAAAATTTACATTCCCAAAAGAAATCAAGTTAACTAGAAATTTTAGACAATTTACATCTAATGAAGCAGAGGACAAATATTATTATAACGACAAACCTCTCTATGAAAGAATAAAAAATGATATTGACTCAGAACTAACAGTTTATCAATGGAGAAGAAAATATGTTAGAGCAAACAAAAAAGGTGTATGCCCGACTCTCACCGCTAATATGGGACTTGGAGGACACAATGTTCCTATAATAAAAAATCACAAAGGGATTAGAAAACTAACTCCAAAAGAATGTTTTCTATTACAGGGTTTTCCAAGAAAATTTAAGTTACCGCCATTATCAGACAACGTACTTTATCACCAGGCAGGTAATAGTGTAACAGTTCCAGTGGTTGCTAGAATAGCCAAAGAAATAAAGAAAGCATTAAAGGGTTAATTATTTACTTCCTTAACAAATTCTATCCAGTCCGATTCTATGTTGTTCATATCAGAAGCATGTCTCGCATGATTATCCGCATCTAATACAGTTCTAGTATTTGGTATAAAATTACCTTTCTTTATCTTATATGTTTTTGGACATTCTAATATCTCTATTCTTCTCACAAAGCCCCTAATATTTCCAGCCATATTATCTTTATCCACTGTAACAAAAATATAATAATCATAAACATCTCCTCTTACAATATCCTTAGATTCAAGCAATAGCCAATTAGAAAACCATTTTGCTGATTTTATAGATATATTTTTATTGTTTAATATTATGTCTTGATCATCCCATTTCCCCCTTGGATAAATCTCGAAATCTAAACTTATATCCCCAAAACCCAACGCCCCTTGTTCTAAAAATTTTTTGACTAAAACTTCAGCTACTTTACCTCTCATAGTATCTTGTTCTATTAAATAAACTGTTCTAAAATCACTCCCGCCAGATCTAGTTTCTCTCTGTGTTTTTGCCGATTGTTCAGAAAAATCTTTACATTTAGAATATTCATCTTGATCTAAATAAATCCTTTTTTCCATACTAAAATAAAGAAAACAACTTATTTAAACTATTTTTAATTGGTTATAGCATGCCAATAAATAAAAAATTTACAAAAGTTAGTGAGATAAGGAACTATATTACAAAAGTATTACCAAATTTAAATTTACCATCATCAGAAAAAAAAGAACTTCTTAAAGCCATAAAGAAAAAAAAGAATTCTAATCTAAAAGAAATTGACCTTCTAAGAGAAATCGTGATATTTCTTGATAATCGTCCACTATTTACAAGAAACTTATTAGGTATCGAACTTGGCTCTTATAGAACAATGGAAGGAAATGCAGATGAAATGATTGTGGTTGGCAAATTAATTAAGATGGGATTTAATTGCTCAAGAGTTGATGTTACAAACTCTAAATATGATGCAGTAATAGATAGAGATGGGAAACTTTTAAGAGTTCAAATAAAGGCAACTGGTGGAAACAGTTTGGATTTAACCTGTGGCGGTAGAGCTGGTCGACAAATTAACAGAAATGTTCCAAGCAGACAAAGAAAATTAAATAAAAATGATTGTGATTTATTAATTGGAATGGCTAAGGAAAGCGCAATTTGTTATGTAATTCCAGCCAAAGATTTAAAAAAATTCAAAAACAATATCTCATTAAGTAAACTTTTTAAATATAAAGAAAATTGGAAAAATATTAATTGATAAAAATGGCAAAATTACACGGGACAGATGTGAATTTGGACGACCCCTTAGCGCAAGGATTGAGGAATAGTTTAATCGAGAAGAAGCATATAATCAAAAAAGATGATGAATATTTCTGGACAATGAAAAGTATGAAAGATTTGGAAAAAGCGATTAGAAGATTAAATAGAAGTTTAAATAATCCTCTCTGGAAGTTCTATTATAGTTTTTTTAAGTGGTAAGACAAAATTTTAACCCATGCGACACTAAACTAAGTTAGTAAATTAGATCTTTATTACTAATCTAGATTAGTAACCTTTATAAGTGCTTACTAACTTAGTTTAGTATAATGAACGAAAAAACAGTAATTGATTTTCTATCACTTCAAAATAAGTGGTGGTACAAGAAAGAAGACTTCCCAGATAGTAAGACTTATGATATAAGAAGGAGCGACTTTTATTTTTTAAACTCCAATTGTACCCAAAATGAAAAAGTTCTAGTTCTAGTAGGTCCAAGAGGTGTAGGAAAATCCACGACGATTTTTGAAATGATGAAAGATTTAATAAATACTACTGAACCAGAAGTTGTCGATAAAAAAAGAATATTATACATAACTTTTGAACAGCCAAGTATTAATAAAATTGAGTTACTCGATCTTCTTAAAATGTATTCAAAATATATCCTTAAGGAAGACATCGCAAATTTAGATAAAAAAATATATGTCTTTTTTGATGAAATTCAGAATGTTAAAAGTTGGGGGGACCAATTAAAGGTAATAAAAGATTTAGATTATCCCATAAAATTTGTAGTTAGTGGATCCTCTAGCGTGTCTATGGTGGACGAAGCCTCTAAGGGAGCTAGAAGATTTTATCTTTATTCTATGCATCCTCTAAAATTCTGTGACTTCTTAAGATTCAAAATTCCAAACGATCCAGATTTAGAAAAATTTATCCTATATGGAAAAACAATAAGGGACATCTTATTCGAGGCTATAAAAGAAAATAATATATCAAAAATATATGACACCTTTCTACAATTCTATAACGACTTAAAACCTTGGCAAACAAAAATAGAATTATTATTTCAAGACTATCTAATAAGGGGAGGTTATCCTGGGTTTCTAGAAGCAGATTATATGAGTGCTTCTACGGAACTCAATCAAACATTTAGGCTAGGATTTCATAAAGACTTAATGCTTGGAAAAGGCATTGGGGACCCACAAGGAATGGGCAATCTTGTAGAATATATAGCATCAATATCTTCGTCTGAAACAAATTATACCGCCCTAATGAAAAAAAGTGGAGCTACGACAAATACTGGAATGTTGAAAAAATATTTATATCATTTACAATATTCTTTTCTTGTTAAAGAATCCCATCTTATGACAAATGCAGCATCAAAGACAAGTAATTCATTTAAAATATATTTAATAGATGTCGCTGTTAGAAATATGTTGATGGGACTAATGAATAACTTGTTGTCTAAGGATCAAATACAAACAGGATATGCAATTGAAACAGTGATATATGATCATGCTGTTCGTCTATTATATAAGATAAATCCTACTTCACGTGTAAGCTATTGGAAAAATAAACGAGGCGAAGAAGTAGATATAGTGTTAAAAAGTGGAATAGATAAAATAGGCATTGAGGTAAAAAAAGCCGATGCTCCAAATACATCAGATTTGAATGGGCTTAAATCCTTTTGTAAAAAATATAAAATATTTGGAATTGTAGCATGTGGAAATCAGCTTGATGTTGATAAAGAAATTCTTTTTTTGCCACATTGGTTATTTTGTATGATTTGTTAAGGAGGTTATATTAGGGACTAATTGTATTTTTAATTGTGCAACATTCCAAAAAATTGTGCACCGACGCTGATTTGTGCAAAACCACCCCAACCGAAACCTTTAAAAAAGCATTCCTTTTTTAAACCTTACTATGGCGGTCAAAAAATGTCCAGAGTGCAATAGTTCTAAACTAATATCTGACGAAACAAAAGGGGAAGTAATTTGCGGGTCCTGCGGACTCCTTGTAGAAGAAAACATGGTCGACACCTCACACGAACTTAGAAGCTTCAACAAATCCGGAAACAAATCCCGAGGCGGAGCACCAATCTCCCTCCAAAAATTCGACAAAGGACTAACAACCAACGTAGGAGAAATCTCCGACATCTACAGACTCGACTCAACACAACAAACCAGAAAATACCTACGTCTAAAAAAATGGCAAGAACGAGTATCAACATCAATTGAAAGAAACCTCCGACTAGCAATGTCCGAACTCCGAAGAGTCGCATCTTTCCTAGACCTCCCATCCGTAGTCCGAGACGAATCCGCAAGAATCTACAACTTCGTATTACAAAGAGGATTAGTAAGAGGACGAAGCATGGAATCCGTAATAGCAGCCTGTATCTACGCCGCATGCCGGTCCTACAACATCCCACGAACACTCGACGAAATTTCAAACGCCTCCGAAGTCGAAAGAAAAGAAATCGGACGAACCTACAGATTCATCATCAGAAAAATCGGACTAAAAGTAACACCCTCCTCGCCAAAAGACTACATCTCAAGATTCTCCTCAACCCTACACCTTTCCTCACAAGCTCAAAACGAAGCCCTAAAAATACTAAGAAAAGCCGAAGTCTCCGAACTAACATCAGGGCGAGGACCAGCCGGAATCGCAGCAGCAGCGCTCTATGTCGCCGCATTAATTAACGACGAAAAGAAAACGCAACGAGAAGTAGCCGACGTAGCAGGAATCACTGAAGTAACAATCCGAAATAGGTATAAAGAACTTTTGGAAAGATTGGATTTAGAAGACAAACTTAAGATTAAAGAAAACGAACGACGAAAAAAGAAGATTCAAGAATAATTCTACCAACAGCCTTTTATACCAAAAAAATCAACCATTAACATTCCAAGAGGGAATGCCGGAGCGGTCAAACGGGCTAGGCTTAGGACCTAGTGGTTTATTCCTACGGGGGTTCAAATCCTCCTTCCCTCATACATAATTTTAAGAAACAGAAACTTTCAAATACTCAATCACAAAATTATTCTTCTCGGAAAGAGCCCCTTTCATCCTCGCATACGAAACAGCATCTTCCCAAGACTCTTGCTCCATAATGCCCTTATGCATCAAAATCTCAACTCCATCAGCATCCTCCCCCGTAATATCACAATTAGGTCCCCAATCACAAATAGTCCTATACCCAACACCAAAAGAACCCCTAGTTATTATTTTAGCCTCGACATCCCCATTCTTCCATCTATATTCGAAAAAATCATCCACACCCTCTCTAAAAGTCACCTTCATCCCTACAATTCCATCAAAAGAACGAAGTTCCGAAATATCAGTTTTTGGAACAGGAATCTCTTCATCTACCTCTTCCACTCCACCTTCCTCACAAGCATCAGGAAACATCCCCTCAATCTCCCCTCTCCGCCTCAAAACATTCTCAACAAAATTATCATCCCCCCCAACACCCCATCCATTATAAGACCGAATCGCAGCCTTCCACCCTTTATACGTCACCCCATTAAACTCCTTCCCATTCTTCCACAACTTATAACCCCACTTCCACAAAACCCATTCAAGCGCATAAGTCACACTCTTATCAAAATCCTTATAATCAACATCATGCGCATCAATATTAAGCTGCATCACCCCTGTTGATTTTCCATCAGAACCAGTTATCAACTTACCCCCTCCACAATCAAAACAACCATTACTCTCATCCTCACAATGCCTAAGCCCACTCTCCTGCATCCCAATCATCAACGCCAACTCTTCAAAACAATCTGCAACGCCATCCGATTTAATTGACGCATCACTAATCCCATTTTCTGCCTTAACCTCCTTAGCAAGCTCAATAATTCTTTTCCCAATCTCGTCTCTACAATTCTCATCACGCTCGCCAATTGTTTCCGGTTCGTTGTCGTCGTCCTTATCACCATCAAAATCAAAATACTCATCATCAAAATACTCATCAGTCTTCTCCGGAATAGCCTTCTTCCCTTCCCTCAACCCCTCACCAACCAACATCCGATAAACACTCGCCTCCAAAGACAACGCCTCCGCCCTATCATTATTCGTCCCCGCCCCGACAACATCCTCAATCACACCCTCATCCAAACTCGACTTCCCAATCACCCTATCCAAATCATCAATAATTTCCTTAACTTTTACACTAAATGTATCATTAACAACAATCAAATCCTTAGGCAACAAGGCCTTAATCCTTGACCGCACCCCACTAAGCAACACCTGCACCGCCTCCAAGCTCAACCTCTCATTATCAATCAATCCCCTCCTCTCATTCAAAATAGAACTAGTCGTCCCGTCAATCGCCTCAAGATTCAACAAACTATCCTCCACGCTATCAGTATCTAACCAACACCTAAGATTAATGTCCCCACAATAACCAACATCTTTCCATCGCGACCCCTTCTTCTGAAACGTCCCAGCATATTCCCCATCACTCTTACCTTTACACTTCCCATTTTCACAAACAAATCCTTCCCCACACTCCTTATCTCCAGCTTTCTCAGGCACATAATCATCACCCTTACAGAAAACAAAATCCTCAGAAGTCACCCCGGCCTCGGGGTTCGCATTCGCACAAATCCTTACAATCCCACTCATCGCAATTTCCGGATTCAAAGTATCTTCTACCCCATCCTGCAAATTCAAATCAAGCATCGATAAAGCCGAAGGAGTCCCCGAAATACAATCGCTCTCAGTCTTAATATCATCCTCCTCAGCCTGGTCCTCAACATACTTGTCCTTAACATAATTTACCCCAAAATCTGTAGTGGCCGACTTAAACCCACACTCCTCCTTCGTGTTTACAACAACACAAAGTTCCTTATACCCAGCCGGAGCCGTAAAATCAATAGACTCATCCGCAGATTCCCCACGAGCAATATAACCATTCTTTACCATCACCGTCGGATTCGACCTATAATAACTCGTCGCAGGCGGGTCTTTTAAATAAACTTTATATTGTGCCCCTTCATCCTTCCCCGCATAAATATGAAAATAAACCTTATATTGCGAAGTCGCCGGAACAGTCGCATCACTAAAAACCTTCTCGCTAAAACTCGCAAAAAACTGGTCTGGACTCTCCGGCTCCAACAAGGCATCTAAAAAACTTGCAGAGCCCGGCACACTTGTCCCAAGAAACGCCTTGCAAAATGTACTTCCAACTTCCTCCGTGCTCTTAATATTAAACGCCTTAAGGGCATTCTTCGCATAAGAATCCTTATAGTAATCAATCCCCTGTCCCACGACTTCCCAGGACTGCTCAGTCGAAGCATACTCCCCACCCCCCCGAACCTTGTCCCCCGAACCAAAAAATCCCCCGACAAGCGCAGGCAACACCTGGTCCATCAACGGCGACAACTGCTTCCAGAAAAACTCACACTTGTAAATAGCACTAATCTCATCACAAATTCCAACCAACTCCCCCGTATCCAAACTATGCTGCAAACAATCCCTCTCACTTTTCAGAATAGACAAATAAGCATCCAACCCAGCATGAACCCCACTCAAACAAATCGGAATAATAACCCCATCTCTCGCATTTGGCAAACACAAAACCAAACTCCCAATAACTCCCGTCTGAATCACATCAGCCACAGGATACTTCCCTCCCAAATCACAACGCGACGGCGGACAAATCACCGGGTCACAAACATTAAACATCAATTTACAATCCGTAGCACTCATAAAATCCTGACACTCAAACCCACCGACCTCACTCATCGGTCTCCCGACCTCAATCATCTTATCAAAAATATTAACCGACTTCTTCCCATACTGTTGTGACGCCCTACGAATCGCCTCCCGCGCCTTCCCATAAAGATTATCAACAGCCTTCTTATCCATCGTCGGACACGGGACAAATCTATCTACCTTCCCAACAGTATTCGCATTAAAAGTCTGACACAAATCATCTCCCGTTCCAGTCTGCATCACACCATTAGAACCAATATTACAAATCTTAAAATGATTAACATTCCCCGAAGCTTCATATCCTGCAGGAGAATCATCAATAAAAGTCCCCCCCGAATTCGCAACCATCGCATACCACCCCTTATCCAAATCAAACGGCACAAGCGCAGGCAACCCCTTATTCCCCCCAGACTCATAATAACTAACCTTCGCTTTCCCCTTCGGCCACGGGTTAACACAATCCCCAGAACTCATCACAGCCTCGGAAGAAAAAATAAGTTTACCAAGCTTCCTTCTTGTAATCATATCCTCATCATATCCAGTATTATAGCTCTCATCATTAGCATCATAGTCTTCATCGTCGATGTCAGTAAAATAAACCCACCTATATGAACCCCCCACATTGGAACGCACAAAAACACTCTTAACCCCCAAATTCCCACCTCTTGCTCCATCCAAAATCAACCTATACGTTTTACCATCATAATTAATATCCTGAATCTTTGTCTTCCCGTCATCATCATACTTCCCCTTCCATTGAAGTAAAACCGCATCTTTACTAACATAACTAATAACATCCGCATCTTTAACTCCCATCTTTTCCAACTCAGCAGAAGCAATCTTACTATCCTCTCTCTCCTTCAAAGTCAAAGCAATATTCCTCAATGCCGCGTCCTTTTCCGCCTCCGCAATCTCCTCAGTAACCCCCCCCTTCTTCTTAGCATCCTCCCATAAAATCACCGCCCGCAACTGCGATTCTGTAGTCAAATCACTTTTAGGAACATTAATAATTGGATTACTCCCCCCAGCATTAACAGGAACCGGACTCTCGTCAATCTCATCCCTCAAATCACCCTTATACTTATTATCATCCCCAATAGCCTCTCCCCCCAACAGCCCACCACTCGACACAATATTATCCTCCTGCGCATTCTTTATCTTACTATTCGCTGCATCATAACTCGCAGTCAACGCCTCAATATCATCTTCAATATTACTCTCCAAATGATTATAACACTCCGTCCTCGACATCTCAGAATAATTAGTATCACACTCAACCTTATACCTCTCCATCACCTTCTGCCTAGCAACCGCCCCCCCACTCATCCCACTCGCCATATTCTTAATCATCAAAACCGCTGAAGTCGCAAAACACACAGCCTTAAGCCCCTTCACAACCTTCCCCAACTTCTCAATCCTCTCCTCCCATTTCTTAATCGACGCATTCAAATTCTTCAACATCTCATTCGTCTTCTCAGGCGTCAACTCAATAGCCCTCTGCTCAATCCCAATCCTAAAAGTAAAATTCGCATCACTCTTAGTATTCTTAACCTCCGGAATCAAATCCACAAACGCAACCTCATCCACCTCGACCCCATCAACATAAACCTCAACCCCATCAAAAACCTCCGTCCCTCCCTCCTTAATCGTCACCGTCTTATCCTTCACCTTCTTATTATCACTCTTAAAATAAATCTTCACATTTCCAGGATTAATCTCCAGAATCTTCAATAATTTCTTGTCGCCCATGCTTTTATTCTGTCCCTCAACCAAACCATTAAAATTCACCGCCCCAACTCTCAAATCAACTTTCCTCTCTCCTTCGTCGGCAACCTTAAAATCCACAACACTAATCGACTCAAAAGAATCCCCAACATAAACACTCGCAAACGAATCACTAAAATCCGCCCCATCCAACTTCTGTCTCATCTTCCTAACCTCATCAATAATCGGAGACAACGGATAAGTCTCCGTAAACTTATCCAACAAATCACCTTGAGTCTTAAATTTCCCTAACTTCCCAGCCAAAACAATCTCCTCCCACAACTCACCTTCACCATAAGGCTCCCCACTTTCCTGTTTCTCAAGTCGATAATCCTCAATCAACTCATCCACAACGACATCAACCGACTTCTGAAAATATTTATCAACAACAGCACCAGCAGGCGCATCCTCCAAAGATACGTCAGCACCCGAAAAAACAATATTCCCGGGCCCTGACCCAGCTTCAACAACCTCAAGCTCCCTCTCTTTCCCATTTGAATCCTTCACAAGTTTCCTAAGTTCCGCCTTAAAATCACCCTTATTCCCAGTCCCTACCGCTACCTTATCAACTGCAGAATAAACAGCACCAGAATATCCAGCCCCCTTAACTAAAACCGCAATCTCCCCCATCTCCTCATCAAAACTCTTCGGATAATGCCCGACATAAGCCAAATACCAACCATCATCAACTTCTTCATCTAACTTCACTTCTTCATCTATAGAATTAATCTTAAACTGTCCCCCTTTCCCTTTCAGCTCCAACTTCACACTCTTCCCCGTCCCTGAACACTTAATCTCAATACTTCCCTCATTATTCGAATTCACTTCCAACTTCCTCACAGAGCACTTCCCATTCAAGAACTTACTCCCCTTCCTAACCCAAATCTCCTCGCCATCAACATTCAACAACGCCATATCCTCCGGACCAACAATCTTATTCAACTTCACCTTCAACCCCGCCCTACAATAAAACCCAGGCAAATAAGTAAGCGAACTAGTCTCCCCAACTTCCAAATCAAAACTCCTAACAACATTATCCGGCGAACTCATAACATCAATTTTCGCACTACCTCCATCAATATCCGACGCCCTCAAATAACCCCTCCCATTCCAAAAAGAAGAAACCGCCGCATGTTTATCCCAGTCTTTATCGCTCACATCCTGCAAATAATATTCCCCCTTCCCCGTCCCATAAACATCCTCCGCATCAAACCTAACCGTCGCCGTCAAATTCCCAGCAACCCACTCTTCCATATTTGCCTCAACCTTCTCCTGCTTCAAAATAATCACAACATACCCAATATTAGTCGATACGGGGTCTCCAAGCAAAGTCGAATAAGACTTAACCGCCGCCCTAGCCGGATGAAACACAACGCTCCGAACACCCTCGGGATAGTCCCCCTTAAACGAAATCGACTTAATCGCAGAAACCTTAATCAACGGATTCACTTTAATCGCATACAACTGACAAAACACTGGCACATTCTGCTCAGCCAACAAATCGCTCCGAACAACCGTCGGACTACATCCCCCAGGCGGAATCCCAATCACAAAATCCGTACCCTCGGCACATTCCCCATCCTGCATGTCCTTCAAAATCGGCCAATAATTACTTATATCTTCACCAGAATAAAGAGTATTAAAATTCGGTTGCTGTGCCTGCCAATTACTCGACGGATTATCAAAGGTCGCCAAAACACCCGAACTAAAAAACAAAACCAACACACTCGCCAAAATAAATATCCTTCTCATCATTCAAATTCTAAAAAAACCACCTCATCATCAACCCTATTATAATTCGCCGACATCTCCTCAATACTCGTCGGCAAACCAAACAAGGGCACATCTAAATTTAATTTAACAACATTCTCCAAATCCTCAGAAGTAATATACTCAAACTGCTTCCCACCTCCAACAACCGCGAAATCAACATCCATCGCTGGCGTATTAATATCATAACACTTCTCTGTCTCCATACCAAGGAAACCCGCCAAACCAGTTTCCGGAACATCAACACATTCCCGCCTATTAGTCGCTGGGAACTTCAAACTCGAATTATCATAAACATAAACCGACACATTATAATAACCCTCGACCAACGTCACACTCTTCATATCCGGATAAAGAACCGTCGCCGAATAATCATCAGAAACAAAATTCACAAGCGCACTCTTCACACCCTCCAATCCCAACTTCACCTCATACTCCTTATTCAAAAGAATATTAGCCAGAGTCTCTTCATTTGTAGAAATCTGATACTTAGAATCACTATACCCCTCGGCGCTCGCAATAATAAACCCATTAACACACTGAGGAAAATCACCACTCAAAACGGCATCCCCACCCCTAAGTTTTGTCTCCCCAATATTACAAACGCTATTCAAACACTTGAAACTAATCCGCGCCTCGACAGGCTCCAAATCAACATCATAAGTAAAAACATCAACCTCCTGATTCATAAACTCGCAAACCTTCGATTCAATATTCTCCCCCGCATAAGTTGGCAACGCCTCACGAGCCTGATTCTTAGAAATAATAACCGCCAAAGGAAACTGGAACAACTCCTCGTCATCATAAAACTGCACTAACACAGGGAAATCAATATCATAAACTAAATGATACGGCACATAACAAAAGCCCAAAATACCCATCCCCTCCTGCATCCCGACCGGACGCGCAACCCTGTCTCCATAAATCTCAACCCGAGTCGGCCAATCCGGCAAATACATAAAATTCACACTCTCATCCAAATTCAAACCAGCATCCTCAACAAAATACTCACGACTTTTCGACCCCAAATCATAATAACTCCCATCCAACTTCACCGTCGCAATATTCGCAACCAAACCCATAATAATATCCTCACGAATTTCCGAGTCAACAAAAATCATCGGAGAACAACCATCCTCAACCCCATCAACCGGAGCATAAATCCTCAAAACATCAAGCGCATACTTCTCCAAAAACATATTCGCCTTCTCATAATCATAAACCTCCTTCGCCAAATCATAAAACTTCCCCAACTTACTAGAAACCCTAAACTCATGATTACTAACAATAACAGAAGACTCCCCCTTAAAAATCGTCACAGGATTCTTAATCTCAACACCAACATTCAAATCATTCACATCAACAGCAACATTTCCCTCCCCAACATAAACATCAAATCCAGCCGATTCAAAATCCGAAAAATCGCAATCTCCAAGCCTGTCCTCAATATAAACCTCCAACTCCCTCTCCATATCCTCCCTCGTAGGAACATTCTCCTTCAACAAATTATTCCCAGAAACATACATCCAATACGGAATCCCCTGCCCGAGAAAATCCAGATGAGAACTAAACGGCATATAAGCAGAACCCGGAATAAACTCCCCCGTGTCAATCCTACCTCCCTGCTCACCCAGAAGAGCAACCCCTTCCCCAACTGTAGCCTCCAAACACGAAATATAATAATCATAAACCGGTCTCAACTCCTCAGGCACACTAACCCCAAAAGAATCCCGGAAAGCAAAATAAGCAATAACACCCCCAACCAAAACTATCGCCACAATAATAAAAATCGTCACCTGCGCCCTCTTACTTACCATCAACTTTCTCCTTAATTAACTTCATAATCTCACTATTAATATCTTTTTCTATACTTTCCTTAAACTTCGCCCACAACTCTTCATCTTCGACTAACAACAAATACTTTTTCATTCTCAAAGCCCCAAGAAAATCCAACTTATAAAACTTCCTAACTAACTTACTTAGTTAATTAATTAGTAACTTACTTACTAAGAAAAACGATATCAAAAACTAATTTAGATTATTCAGAGAGTACACAACTATACTCTTCACAGGCATAACCATCATTGCAAGAAAAAATACAATCAGAGCAAATCCCTGAAGGAAGTCTACATATTTGCTTTCCCCCTGTACACCCTTCACATAATACCGTACAATCATTATTATTCTCACATTCAGTCGAAGACTCCCCTCCCGCCACAATCACTTCTTCAGACACAGACTTTATAGGCACAATGATCATCAGTTCATCCGAATCCGCATCAGAACAATCTTTTTCTAACTCATTTTCAACAACAGAACAATCATAAACTGAAAGTGTATAAATATAGGTTCCTTCTTCATAAAAAGAATCAGTTCCTCCCATATAACTACAATAGCCAGCAGAACCATCAACCTTATCATATCTAAATGCCTGAAATGCCGTTTTAAACATTGACAATGTTCCATCCTCAAAACTACCCGTGCTAATAAGCCCTAAGGCTTTTGCATACTGATTTTCATTGCATTCATTCCTTGAATAAGTATAAAGCACAATTCCCTTAAAGGATTCGCCTTCATAACTCAAGAAATAATCACCAGATACAACCTCGCCAATCTCATAAGAAGTTTTCGGAAGAGTAATTCCTAATTGTATCCCAGAAGAATCACTAATTACATCTTTAACTACACATATCTCATCACAACAAAAATTACTATCAGAAACATTTAACAAATTCCCTCCACACACCTCAGTACTATTACAAATATATCCCCCATCCCCCACACAAGTCCGAACCTCACTTACATTTGATTCATTATTGGATATAATCACAGTCTCATTTTCAGAACTTTCTACCCCCAAGTTCTCCCCAGTAATCTCAGCAACAAACTTCTTAACAAACAAAACAGGCTCACCATCAACTATTCTTTCCAATTTAACACTCAAATCATCAACCCCATCTCCATCCAAATCAAAACTTTTACTCTCCCCGACATTCAACGTAGCCCGAATAATTTCACTTTGAATAATTATCTCAACCGAAGAATCCCCTACAGAACCCACACTAATGCTATGATCCTCTTCGGCAAATTTAAATATAACTTTATTACCAGCTTCAAGGCTGATAGCTTTACCCATTTCAATATCTTCAATAGAAAGATTCTCCATAGAGCCCAAATGAATCACTGCCAAAAACACTGCTACTATTACAACAACAAAACAAACACCACCAATTATCCAACCCCGACGGGAAGACGTTTGACTTTCTTCAAACACAATAGGAGAACCCGCGTCCTGAGCCGGCTGCACCTGAACACCACCACCATTCGGCCGAACAAAACCAACATTTTCACCTTCTACCATAATCTACCAAAAAAATAGCTTACAGACTTTATATAATTGATGATTTCATTCAAACGCATAAGTCCCAAAATTTAAAAACAAAACCCACAATATAACACTAAGATCCCGTAGTCTAATGGTAGAACGCATCGTTGACTTCGATGACGCCCAAGTTCGATTCTTGGCGGGATCATATTATACCATCAAAGATGGTATTTCATTCTCCAAGACATGGGACAACTTAGTTCGATTGGAGGAGATGCTGTTTTGTGAACAAATTAAAATACTTCACAAAATTGCTTCGACGATTTACAAGACGGAATCAGAAAATTTTCAAGAGAACTTATTGACAGGATGCAATCTCAACTCTCCCCCGAGTGCATCAACTACTTTTTTCATAATCTCAACTCTATCTTTAGAATAATAATCATCTAAGTTTTTAGAGGGAAACCAGAGTCCACTCTCAACAACTTTAACCCTTGATTCAATACTGCATTCAGAAACTTCATTCCTTCCTTTAACTATTCCACAATTTGGGGACATATCACAAGTATTCCATAAACTAGTGTGTAAATTCGATTGGGGATACATACTCTTACGACGGAAAAAAGTTGTAACATGGGGAAACGCCAAAATTGCGAAGGCATTATTTTCTAAATCATAGTTTTTTTGAAGATACTCAGAAACCTTTATCTTTATCTTATCTATTCCGCCAACACTCCCTGGAACACCCCACTCGAACAAATGCCTATCCTCTCTACCATAAATACTTGCAACATAAATTGTAGGCTTATGGATACCCCCCAAGTCTAACCTAGAAATTTCATTAAATTTTCCTTCTTCATACTCCCTAACAGTCTTCTTTGTCATAAAAAAGCTAGAAAAACTTATTTTAAATATATTATGACAATGCAATTTTAGAAACCTTTCCCCCCTTCACCCTCCCCCAATTCTCCTCAACCTCCTCAACCCCCAATCCCTCAAACTTAATCCCAGCCACCTCACAAAAATCCAAAACCAATCCCTTCGGCATCAACCGAACCCCAACATAATAATTCTTCAACGTCGAATACCTCACATCAAACCCAAACTGCAACAACCCTCTAAGCGACGGCGCCCTTAACTTCTCAATCACCAAATCCAAAAACACTCTCTGTCCACCCTTCTTAAACCGAATCCTCATAATAAAAACAACACTCCAACCTTTATAAAAACAACTACGGGACCATCCCACCCAAAACTTTAAAAACAAAATTTCAAAACTAATACCATGAAAAAACCAAAGAAAATCCAAAGATACTGCCCTTCTTGCAAAAAGAAAACAGAGCAAAAAGTAAAACAACAAAGTACTGGAAGACCTTCCACATTGAAACGAGGAGCGAAACAAAGAGCGAAACTTCGAGGACTAAACCGAGGAATCGGAAACCTAGGACGTTTCTCCCGTATGAAAAACCAAGCAAAAGGTCAACGTAAAACAACTAAAAAAACAGCTATCGTCTACACCTGCACGGTCTGCGGCAAAGGCAAAGACCAAAAGAAAGGTAAGCGAACAAGTAAATTAGTATTAGAATAATGGCAGAAAGAAAGAAATACATCGAAGTGCAAGTCCCATTCTTAAACGAAAATCTACGAATCCTCGGAACACCTCAAGAACTCCACAACAAAACAATCAGCCTCGACCTAACGCGGAAACTCCACGGCAAAGGACTAACTCTCAAACTAAGAATATTCAACCAAAAAGAAACCCTCTACGGAATCCCAAACAGCCTAACACTAGCAACCTCCTACATCAGAAGAATGATGCGAAAAAGAACAAACTACGTAGAAGACTCATTCATGGCCCGATGCGCCGACATCCGAGCGACATTCAAACCACACCTAATAACGCGAAAAAAAGTATCCCGCGTAGTCAGAAAAAACCTCCGGAACACCTGCAAAGAATTCATAACAGAATACGCAAAAGAAAAAACATTCGTAGAACTAGCAGAAGAAATCCTAAGCGGAACCTTCCAAAAAACACTCCTCCCAAAACTCAAAAAAGTCTACCCATTATCCTTCTGCGACATTAGAGTATTCGAAACGAAAGAACTACAAAAAATAGATATGGAAAAAGCAATCGCACTACCAGAACCAGAAATTGAAGACATCCAAGAAATTGAACCGGAAGAAGAAATTGAATCAGAAAAAGAAGAAGAGGTAAAAAAAGAATAATGGTACTACAACAAACACTAGTTCTAATAAAACCTGACGGAGTAGCAAGAGGATTGACCGGAGAAATAATCAAACGATTCGAACAACGAGGACTAAAACTAGTTGCATTAAAATTAGTTCGAGTAAACATGGACCACGCAAAACAACACTACACCGAAGACATCACAGAAAGACGCGGAGAAAAAGTCAGAAGCATGCTCCTTGATTTTATAACGGAAGGACCAGTCGTAGCAATGATTATCGAAGGAGTCGACGCAATAGAAAACATCAGAAAAATCACCGGGGCAACAGAATCCAAATCCGCACTACCAGGAACAATACGAGGAGACTTCTCTCATGTCAGCTTCTCTCACGCAGATGCAAAAGAAATTCCAGTAAGAAATATAATCCACGCATCAGCAGATGAATTCGACGCAAAACACGAAATAGCCCTCTGGTTCTCCATAGACGAATTATGCGATTACAAAAGAGCCGACGAACATCACGTATTTTAAAAAATCAACTTAAAATTATTCTTTTTTCTTAATAACTTTCTTCACTGTTTTCTTTTCAACTTTTTCAACAACAATCTTCCCTTTATTCTTCGCCCTCGGCTTCCTATTCCTAGAATTCCCATTAACCAACTTCGCAACTCTCTTCTTCCGTCGCGCAACTCTCCAAGCTCGGTTCCTATCAAGTCGCTTCGGCTTATTTTTTCCTGGCATATTATTTTATCCTTTTATCTTGTTTTAAATGTTTGGTTCGACGACCAAAGCCTGCGAAGGGAGTCAAACCCTCGACCCTCTGTTTACAAGACAGATGCTCTATCACTGAGCTACGCAGGCATAACAGTTAACCAACAAAACCATTTTTAAGTTTTCCGACGCTCAAAAAACAACCCTCCAAAAAATTATTAATTCTTACTAGGTTTAGGCAAGGCGAAAGGTTGCGTGGCGTACAAGCGTACGCGAGTGTTCTTTCAACGAAGTATAAAGCAGTAAGAATTAATAATCAATAATTTCAATTTTTTTATCGCCCTCCAAAACAGGAACAATCTCACACTCCAAATTCGCAACCTCACCCTTCGCAAACGGCCCAATCGGATTACCCTCAGCATTCAAAAACTCTGGCAAATCATCCAAAAATCGAACCAATCGATGCCGACATTCCTTCTCCTTCCCACCACCATTCATCTCCCCAACCTGATTCTTCTCCGCCCTCTCCAACGCCCTCACCAACTCCTCAAACAAATCCTTCTCAAACCCCAACAAATTCTCAAAATCTTTCTTAGAAATCCCAACCTGCGACGCGACAAACGCCAAATTCAAAATCTTCTTCTTCCGAATTCTCAACAAATCCCTAAAACTCGAAACCGCATTATCCAACTTCTTCTTCCCCTTAATTGCAACATCCGAAAACAAATCATCCTCACGATTCAAAAACTCCTTCTTCTCAGCAAAATAACCACTCACCTCGACCAAAAAATTCCGCAACAAAATCTGCAAATTCTCACTATACTTTTCCTTCCTCATAGCCTCATAAATATCACTAAACGTCAACATAAAACAAAAACCCCTTTCCTCTTTAAAACAATTGTTATACCCCACTTTCCCAAACAAATTTAAAACCCCACACCCTCGACCTTCCATGTTCGGCTCACTAAAAGAAAAGCTCAAAAAATGGGTTACAAAAAATGAAGAACCAGAAGAAGTCATAGAGAAACCCATAAAAAAACCAACAAAGAAAAAAACAAAGAAGCCAGCTAAAAAAGAATCGAAAAAGAAATCGAAAAAAATAAAAGAAATAACTAAAGAACCAGAAGAGCCAAAAGAAAAGAAATCATTCTTCTCAAAATTCAAAAAAGAAGAAAGAAAAGAAGAACCTGAGATAAAAGAAGAAACCCCCGTAGAAGTCCCAAAACAAAAAAAATCCTTCCTCTCCAAGTTCCAAAAAACCCTAGACCAAGAAAAATTCGACGACCTCTTCCAAGAACTCCAACTAATCCTCCTCCAAAACAACGTCGCTTACGAAACAGTCGAAGCAATAGAACAATCCCTAAAAGAATCCCTAATCGGAAAACCAACAAAAAACCTCGACCTATCCAACGAACTAAAAACCTCAATCCAATCCCTCCTAATCAATCCACCAAACTTCCTCCAAGAAATAAAAAACTCCGAATCAAAACCTTTCGTAATCCTATTCTCCGGAATCAACGGCTCAGGCAAAACAACAACAATCGCAAAAATGGCACACTACCTCAAACAAAACAAGCTCTCTGTCTGCCTAGCCGCCGCCGACACATTCCGAGCAGCCGCAATCCAACAACTAGAAGAACACGCGAACAAACTCAAAGTCCCAATCATCAAGAAAGACTACGGAGCAGACCCAGCCTCAGTCGGATTCGAAGCAATAAAACACGCAGCCAAAAACAAAATCGACGTAGTCCTAATCGACACCGCAGGACGAATGCAAAACCGCGACTCCCTAATGAAAGAAATCGAAAAAATATCCCGCATCACAAAACCTGACATGAAAATCTTCCTAGGCGAATCAATCACAGGGAACGACGCAACCCTCCAAGCAAAAGCCTTCAACGACTCAATCGGACTAACCGGAATAATCCTCTCAAAAGCTGACGTAGACGAAAAAGGCGGAACCGCACTCTCAGTGGCACACGTCACAGGCAAACCAATTTTGTTTTTGGGAACCGGTCAAAAATATAAGGATTTGGAAATTTTTGATAAAGAAAAACTGATTGAGAAATTGGGATTGTGATTTTTTCCTAAAGATTTTTAAATATGAAAAGCTTCTTCGCTATATGTCATATACTGATTTTAGTGCAGAATATAATAAAGGGAAGAAAAGGAAATTCTTTGAAGGAAGTACACACCCAATAAAATCACATAATGACTTTCTTAAATTAGTAAAAAAAGATTCTAAAAAATATATCCGCTGGATTGATAGGGGAAAAATGGATAGAGTAACATCGAGCTTAAAGAGTGCTATAAAGCTAACAGATAAGGCAATAAAAATGGAGAGGGGAGATAATCGGAATCAGAAATACAAAGTTAAATGGGACTGCTACGGAGGAGATGCCGATAAAAATCTATTGTATGCTGCAGCAATTATTCGAACAGCAAAAAAAATAGGAGGAGAGGATGGAAAAGAATTAGGGGAATTAGCAAAAAAACTCTATGTGCAAGTTAAAATGCCTGAGCTAGGAGAAAAAAGAATAAGAGAAATCCCCAGAAAAAAAGTCAAAAGAAGCAAATTTTCAAACCTACTAAAAAAAATCTTCCTATTCGCCGCAGCAGGAACAAGCTTAATCTTTCTATCCCCAAATATTACCGGGAACACAATAGCAAACCTCTCAATGAACATCTCTGATGCCATTGGATTAGCATTAATAATCTTCTCAGCAATTTTCGGCTTTCTTTTAGTAAGAAAAAACTAATTAAGAAATTGGAACTATACTATAAAGCCTTATTCTGAAACTTGCCTACATAAATTTTCAACACACCTAATCTCAAAACTCCCATCTATCCCCGCACAAAAATCAGGGCAAGCTTTAGCGGGATTACTATCCACATAATCTTTATTCCCATAAAAACACTCCCTCGTTTCTACATGAACACCACATTCACAATCCGCATCCCGATCACAACTTTTTTCAGATATCAATTCCTCTCCCGAAAAAGAAAAATAAACTGCAAATATTACAACTAAACTCACAATGGCCATAATCCCAATAATCAAATTCTTTCTCATAAGACATTAAAGTAACATGTTTTTATAAATATTGGGACTACAATCTTTTCTATAAACAATTTTCGGCTTTTTTTTAATAAACAAAAGCTGATTTTTTTTTCTCTTCCCCAGGATTCAACCTTTCCCTATAAGTATAGTTCTTATAATATCGACCGCCGCCACGAGCTTTCTGAGTCAAGATTATTCTATCCCACTCCTCAATCCCTACAGACTTCCCATTCCCCATCCATATAATACCAAATCCCCTCTCTTTATCTCCCACAATAAGCCCAGATTGAACTTCAGAATATCCGCCACATTTTGAGGGCTTTCTAACCGCACAAAAATTAAACAAATTTTTCTCCAGCCCCCTCTCAGTTATCACAGGCGCCCAATTAGAAAGTCGCCTTCTATTCGCCTTATACTCAGTCGGATTTTCACTAACAAACATAAAATCCCTAAACTGGTCCACTCTCTTACCAGAACCAACACGATAATTTTTCCCCAAAAGATGAATTATGTCTTTCCCTGGCTCATTGATATAAACCCTAGCGTTATCATTCCCACACTTTCTATCCTCCTCGCCAGGACCTTCCCAAATAGACTCAACTCCCACAAAAAATTTCCTATCCCCATGAACCCCCAAAGGACCACTATATTCAACTCCCCTCTTCCTCAAAATAACTTTTTCATCAAGATGTCTCCTTAATCCTCTCTCTCCAACAATAGCAGTCGCAACCATCCTATCCATATCAATCCAAAGAAACCCTTCTTTAAATGTTTTATTACACCCAAGCCCCTACCCCAATCTAAACTTCCCTTCAAATTCCAAAATATTCTCAATAACAAAATCCGCATCATAATCCATCAAAAGAACATGGTGAGAATCCTCAAATAAAACCATCTCCTTATTCTCAGAAGAAACCGCTCCAACAAAATCCTCCACACTCCCCACATTAGCAACAGGGTCATTAACCGAATGCTGAGCCAAAACATTTTCCGTCACAAGCCCAGCATCATCCCTCACCCCAGCCAAAATATCCTCAGTCGTCTTCAAAGTATAATAAGGCATATTCAAATAAGCGACATGCTCAGCCCTACCCAACGGGTCACTAATCCTAGCAATCTGCCCCTTCTTCGAATAATGCAAACCAGGACCCAAATACTCAATATAAAACCCAGGATAAAAAACATAATACCACTCATACACAATCGACAAATAAGCATTCACCAAATACAAATTCTTCAAATCCTCATTCTCCGCCAAATAAACAGCCAACGTCCCACCCATACTCGAACCAACAACATTCACCTCCTCACAACTCTCCTCCAAAAAAACAAACTCCTTCTCAACATCAGCATACAAATCACCAAAAGAAACATCCTCCAAATCACTCGGAACACCGCCATGCCCAACCAACCTCATCACCTTAACGCTATCACCAAACTCTCCATGAACCTCAAAAGCAAGCTCCCTCATCTCAAGAGGCGTAGCAACATAACTATGAATTAAAAGCCAACAAGTCCCGTTATTCCCTTCTAGATAAATCTCCCCAGTCCCCGAAATCTCCCCATCAGAATAATTCCAATACTCAACATCTCTCGAATCAATCCCATTCTTTTGCAAGAATCCAGTAAAATAAAATAAAGTAGCTATAAACACCAATAAAAAAACCGAAAGGAAAGCCCAAAAAAAATATCGCTTCATCATCAATAAAAAACAAACTAATCCATTTAAATATTCCTAAACCCAAAATTTTAACAATTTTTAATCAAACTTACAACAATATAAATCTGTCTTAGTTTTATAAGTACTATCTGAAATATGGCACTGCTGGTGGGTCCTAACAGATCTTACATATTCATCAGGCAAACATTGAGTTTCCTCTCTGGTAGCACCCGACACACAGGCAGTAGGAGAATTTCTCCAGACACAAATATCAGAAGCCCCCACGCTTGCATTCTCACAATCCCACCCACTATCATTCTTCACCATTATTTGACCATTCGCACAAGCAGGCAAATCCAGTTCTCCCAAATTATGCCCCATTACAGGAGGAGTATCTCCCCCATAGGCAATAGCGACACTAACTCCAAATAAAATTACAAACAACCCGACCCAAATAAAATCCCCCTTCTTTAAATCAACTTTCACACTCACCATTTTAATATTACTAACGGTTTATGCTTTAAATAAACTCCTATTACCTCAATAATAAACTCTAAAAACCTCCAAAACCCCCTATCTCCATGGTACTAGAAAAGCTAGGTTCAACCCTAAAATCCGGAATCAAAAAAATATCAAACGCGATATTCGTAGACAAGAAACTCATAGATGCAATCATAAAAGACATCCAAAAATCCCTAATCGAAGCAGACGTCAACATCGAACTAGTCTTCGCCCTAACCCAGAAAATCAAAAAAATAGCCTACGACGAATCAATCCAAAACATCGACAAAAAAGAACAACTTGTAAAACTAATCCATGACGAAATCCTTCAAATCCTCGGCGGCGACCAAAAAGAACTCAAACTCCCAAAAAAAGCAAGCATCATGTTCCTCGGATTATACGGAGCCGGTAAAACCACAACAATCGCAAAACTAGGAAAATACTACGCAAAACGAGGTCGCAAAGTCGCACTCCTAGGACTCGACACCCAACGTCCAGCCGCAATGGAACAACTCCAACAAATGGCCGACAAAGCAAAACTCCCAGCATTCATCGAATCCAAAGAAGACGCAAAGAAAAACAAAAAACTAACCCACACAAAACGCTCCCTCGAAGTCATCAAACAACACAAAAAGGACCTAACAAAATACGACCTAATCCTAATCGACACCGCCGGACGAGACGGACTAAATAAAGAGCTAATCAAAGAAATCAAAACCCTAGACAAAGCAACAAAACCAACCCACCGACTCCTCGTAATGCCAGCAGACGTAGGTCAAGCCGCAAAAACTCAAGCCGACGAATTCCAAAAAGCCCTCTCAATCGACGGCGTAATAATCACAAGAATGGACGGAACCTCAAAAGCCGGCGGAGCCCTAACCGCATGCGCAGAAACAAAAGCCCCAGTATTTTTCATCGGTGTCGGCGAACAAATCCACGAAATCGAAACCTTCAACCCAGAATCCTTCATCCAAAGACTCCTCGGAATGGGCGACCTCCAAGCTCTCCTAGAACACGTCAAATCCGCAACAGATGAAACCCAAACCCAACGAATCGAAGACCGACTCAAAGAAGGGAAATTCACCCTCCTAGACCTCTACTCCCAACTCGAACAAATGAACAAAATGGGCTCAATGGACAAACTTGTAGGAATGATTCCCGGAATGTCCGCCGCAAAAGTCCCAAAAGACGCCCTAGACAAACAAGAAGCCAAAATGAAAAACTGGAAATCCGCAATCTCTTCAATGACAGAAGACGAAATCGAAAACCCAGAAATTTTAGAAAAACAAACAACCCGAATTCAACGAATCGCAAAAGGCTCCGGAACAACAACAACAGAAATCCGCGAGCTCCTTAAGCAATACAAACTACTCAAAGAAATGATGGGCATGCAATCCGGAATGGCTGACGGGGAGATAGACCAAAAGATGATGCAGAAAATGGCTAAGAAGTTTAAAGGGAAGATGAAGTTTTGAAAATGGCAGAACTTTTAATAGGATTTCTTGTTGCAGGAATATTTTTTGTTGGAGCAATTTTAGTACAAACTACTGGAGCACTCTTGGCCGATTGGATGAATCACAAAAGAAACCTAGGAAGACTAAACAAAGAACATAAAAACAAAATTGATTATATGAAAAAACAATTAATATTTAAGAAAAAAATCGAATTCTTAGACAGAATTTCTATGGGGATAGAAGAAATAATGAATTCCTATTCATCAATACAAGCTGTTATAGATGACACAATGGTAAAACAAATATCGGAAAAATTTGGAGAAAAAATTACGCCAAAATTCAAAAGTGATGAAATAATGAAGGCGTTGGATGAACTAGAAGACAACAAAAATTCGGAAAAATTTTCTTCCAAAGGAAGATTACAATATGCAGTCAAAAGCAAAGAAGTAAAAAGAAAAACCATTGAATTCCTATCAAACCATATGAAAATAATTGGACTCGCCCTTCATTACGCGAATAATATAAAAAACAAAAAGCTAAAAAGTGAGCTAAAAAACTTGATAGACAATAATTTACCCAAAGGACGAAATTTAATAAAAGAAATAGCAAAAGACCTCAGATGACAACCCCAATCCACCAAGGCGCCGAAGCAAAAATCTACCTAACAAAAAACATCATCCTAAAAAACAGAACCCCAAAATCCTACCGCCACCCCCAACTCGACACCCAAATCCGAACCCGCCGAACCCGCTCCGAATCCAAAATCCTAACCAAAGCCCTCCAATACAAAATAAACGTCCCAAAAATAATCCAAACATCCAAACACGACATCCAAATGCAACACATCAAAGGCGACCGCCTCTCCCAAACCCTAAACTCCTACCCAGAAAAAAAACAACTCTCCTCAATGCAAAAACTCGGCCGCCAAGTCGCAAAACTCCACGCCAACAACATCATCCACTCCGACCTCACAACCTCCAACACAATACTCTCCAACTCCAAAATCTTCCTAATCGACTTTGGCCTCTCCTACATCTCAACAAAAATCGAAGACAAAGCCGTCGACCTTCACTTAATCAAACAAGCCCTCCAAGCAAAACACTTCCAAAACGCCGACAAACTCTTCCAAGCCTTCAAAAAAGGGTATACATGGCAAGACTCAAAAAAAATAGTAGACAGATTAAAGATAGTAGAAAAACGCGGCCGATACAAACACTAAATTACACAATATATTTATCCCGCGGGTATTATACAATAATTCTGCCACCATCCATTATTCGTGCCGTACCACGCTCTTGTTGCCAAGCTATAATGAACGCTACACTGTTGAAAACCAGTTGGAGCCCCTGTGCTAAAACTACAACACACCGTTCCCAAAGAATACGCACGACACCAATCTGCACAATCATCAAAATCCCCCACAAACCAATTAACATATGCTGCAGATACTGATTGACAACCAATCCACTGAGCCCAATTACATTCTCTTATTCCACACTGCCCATCAGAACACCCCGGAGCCCCACATTCTTCCCCCTTCTCTTCTCTGTTGCCACAAGAATCATACCAATAAACATCATCATCATAACAGGCAGACGAAGCATGAGAAACACAACAAAATTCCCCAGAATCAATCGCATCCTGCAAAGTCATTTCAGAACCATCTACAGAAATCCAAACTTCACTTGCGGAATGACCATAGTTCATATTATTATAAACATGTGAAGAATTCCCACAAAGTTCCATTATCGATATCGCATCCTGCAACGTATTCTCAACCCCATTTACAGAAATCCAAACTTCACTTGCGGAATGACCCGGATTCGAAACCGACTGAATATAAGGCGAACTTGGACTAGGCAAATTCAAAAACAAATCGCTATCTATCGCCCCCTGCAAGGTCATTTCAGAATTATTTATTGAAATCAAAACAATATCTCCCCCATGCCCAGGACTCGGAACCTGCTGAACATACGCAAACCCAACGCCAACCATTAAAACCAAAATCACCAAAACAAACCCTATTTTATCCACCATCTTATACCATTATCTCAACGCATTATTACTTATAAATTTACTCACCTTTTACCCAATCACAAATATCCAAACCAAACCACATAAATTCTTTTAAACCAAACTCCCTCCCTCTAAAAATGCCAAGTAAAAAAATCACAAACGCAAAATCCCTGGAGCTAAGTACTGATGACAAAATTGAAGGAATATTCGAACTAACAAGGAACGGAGAAAAGATAGGGCGACACTATGACCTAAAAGGAGCTGCCTCCATCACAGAAACAATAAGACTCATGCGAAAAAACAAAGAATTCACCGGACCATTCACCATAACACTAGAAGCACAAAGAAAACTCGCCACCTACTTTTACGACAGATACGAAAATTCTAAGAAATACTAATACTTCAACTAATCTTTTTAAATTTATGATTCTCCCATTGAAGACCTTTAGCCAATCTTTGATTGACTTCATGGTCTTCCTATGGAAGACCTTAAAAATCAACTCAATCTCATAAAATCAATAGTCCCGTAGTCTAGTGGTCAAGGACTCTGGGTTTTGATCCCAGCAACCGAGGTTCGAATCCTCGCGGGGCTATTCTGCGATTCGAAGTCGAATTCCGAATGATTTGCTCGAATTTTTCTCTGCGGAGCGATTAGAAAAATTTTAGAGTGAATTATGAGAGCGGGGCTAGATTTTCGTGTCCGAGTGTCCTTGCGGCACGAAGGCGAATCCTCGCGGAGTTATTATAAGACTTGAAACCAAATCCCGAAGAATCTACAAAAACCTTTTAAACAGCAACAACATTAAACAAAAATGAAAAGAGCACTACTCCTAATCCTAACCTTCTGCCTACTATCCCTACCAACAATTATAGCACCAGGAAGCGGAGAACCGCCAGAATCAAACGTAGAATCAATAACCCTGGAAGCAAACGAAAGTGAAATCTCATGGGAAACAAACGGAACCTCAGCCTCAGGATTCAAGGTCACCTGGTCTAAAAACGAAAACCCAACATATCCAACCCGAGAAGGAGACAAATACCACTATCACTCAGACCCCAATAAAAGCGAAGACACCCTAACAGATTTCAATGGAGCGGGAGAATACTACGTGAGAGTATGTGAATACCTAGGAGGGCAATGCGGAACATACAGCAACCAAGTAAAAACATGGCTAGGGGAAGAGGAGGAAGAGGTTATAGAGGAAGAGGATGAGATTTTAGAAGAAGAAGAGGTGCCTTCAGAGGAAGAGGAGGATGTAGAAGAAGAGGAAGAAGAGGAAGAAAACCACTCAACCACCCCAGAACCAACTCCCTGCAACGGATGCCTATCAAATGAAATATGCTACCCTCTAGGTCATCGAATAAACGGAACATTCTGCGCGAACAACTTCAACCTAACAAAACAATTCGAAGAAGAAATCGAATGCGAAAACAACTTCGAATGCGAAAGCAACGTCTGCGTATCAGGCGAATGTATAAGCACAGGATTCATCAGAAAAATAATCGACTGGTTCAAAAGATTCTTTTAACCTTTCTACTAATTCCTCCACAGTTAATCTTAAAAAGCCAATTTTACAAGAACTACAATGACAGAAATGAAAAAACCGACATGGGTAAAAATGAAAGAACCCGAACTAAAAAAAGTAATTCTAGAACTCTCAGAAACATACGCACCCTCGCAAATCGGACTAGTTCTAAGAGACCAATACGGCATTCCAACAACAAAAGTATTCGGCAAAAAACTAAAAGCCTACCTAAAAGAACTAGGAATCGAAAGAAATGAAGACCTAGAAAACGCAGAAAAAAAGGTAGACCGAATGAAAGAACACCTAAAAAACAACATCACAGACCGAAGCGCAAAACACAAACTACAACACGCACAATCTCGACTAAACATCATCAAAAAATACTTCGGCATTCCAATCCGAGACCGAAAAAAGAAAAAATAACCTGTCACTACTCCCAATACTACACAAATGTTTTTAAGCAAATCTAAATTATCTACATCTATGCTAAAAGAGATTGATACTTTCGCAAAGGAATTTTTAGAATTTTCAAAAGACAAACCAATAAGAATCATCTCACACTACGACACCGACGGTATAACCTCAGCTGCAATCCTCGCAAAAACCTTCAAACGCCTCGACAAAAAATTCTCAATCCGAATTGTCAAAGGACTAGAAGAAAGCATAATCCGGGAAGAACTAAAACGCCAACCAAACGAAGTCATCCTCATCTCAGACCTAGGTTCCTCAAGTTTAGACCATTTCAAAAACCTCGATTACCCAGTCTTCATCCTAGACCACCACGAAATCGACTCAACGAAAGTAAACGACAAAATAAAAATCATCAACCATCACCTAACTTCCAACCCAGAAGACAACACCGCAACGGGAGCCGGACTCTGCTACCTTTTCGCAAAATCAATCTCCCCAGAAAACCAAGACCTCTCGTCCCTAGCAATAATCGGACTAATCGGCGACCGACACGAAACAAACCTCTCCAAAATAAACCAACAAATAGTCACAGACGCCCAAGATCTCAAAATAAAAAAAGGAATCGCAATCTACCCGGCAACAAGACCGCTAAGAAGAGCACTCGAATGGTCAACATCACCATACATCCCAGGAGTCACCGGCTCAGGACCAGGAGCAATGGAAATCCTACGCGAAACAGGAATCCCCTACAACAAAACACTCTTAGAATTATCAGACGAAGAAATGTCAAAATTAATAACCGCAGTCATGGTCCGACGCGCCCAACACGGAAAAGCCGAAGACATCCTCGGCAACCTCTACATTCTAAAATTCTTCAACACAAAAGAAGACGTCCGAGAAATCTCGACCCTAGTCAACGCATGCTCCCGACTCGGACACTCAGACATCGCAATATCATACTGCCTCGAAAATGAAAAAGCAAAAACCCAAGCTCTAGACATCTACACAAAATACAAACAAGAACTCGTCTCCGGACTAAAAGTCGCAGAAAAAATGGACAAAATCAAAGGCAAAGGTTTCGTCATCCTAAACGCCAAGGACCAAATCAAAGATGCAATCGTCGGAACAATCTGCTCAATGCTCTCGAGCTCCCCAACATACGAACAAGGAACAATCCTAATCGGAATGGCATATAACAAAGACAAAATCAAAGTCTCGGCAAGAATCGTCGGACACGAAGGACGAAACCTAAAAGAAGTCTTAGAAAAAACCGTCACAACATTCAAAGGAGAAAATCCACAAACAATTGCCGAAGTCGGAGGTCATCACTTCGCAGCCGGTTGCCTAGTTGAAAAAGAAAAAGAATCTTCATTTATTGAAACTCTGAAAAGAGAACTGGAAGTTGAAATTGTAAAAGTTTAATCTACTCTCTATCCTTCTGTCCAACCATCGCTTTAACAAATCCCTCAAAAAGTGGAGCCGGTGCCAACAACGAACTCTTCAACTCCGGATGAGCCTGCGTCGCAACAAAATAAGGATGGTCATTAAGTTCAATAAACTCAACCAACTTCCCATCAGGCGAAATCCCAGACAAAACCAAACCCTTCCCCTCCAGCGCCTCATGATAAGCCGGATTCACCTCAAACCTATGCCGATGCCTCTCAGAAACCTCATCACTCCCATACAAATCAAACACCTTCGACCCCTCCTTAATAAAAGCCCTGTGCGCCCCAAGTCTCATGGTCCCACCCTTATCCTTAACGCCTTTCTGCTCCTCCAAAATATCAATAACCGGGTGAACACACCCCTTATCAACCTCCGTCGTATTAGCACCCTTCAGGCCACAAACATTCCGAGCAAACTCAATCACAGCCATCTGCAACCCGTAACAAAGCCCCAAAAACGGAATATCATTCTTACGACAATAACTTATGATATCAATCTTCCCTTCAGTCCCACGCGAACCAAAACCACCAGGAACAATAACCCCATCAACCTCATCCAAAACATCAAGCCCACCCTTCTCCGTGTCAATCCACTTAATCCCAACCCTCACCCCAAGATTCGCCTCACAATGTTTCAAAGCCTCGACAATACTCGCATAAGAATCCTCCAAAGAAGTATACTTCCCAGCAATCCCCACAACAATCTCCTCAGTAGCTTCCTCTTTCTTCTTAATCAAAGCCCTCCACTCAGACAAATCAACACTAATCGACATATTCAACCTCCGAGCAACCAACTGCGACAAACCCTGCTCCTCAAAACTAAGTGGAATCTTATAAACATCATCAACATCAATCCCCGTAATAATATTCTCCGCATCCAAATTCCCAAACTTCGCAATCTTCCGACGAATCTTATCAGTCAACATCTCACTGCACCTCGCAATAACAATATCCGGCTCAAGCCCCCGATGCCGAAGCAAATTCACACTCTGTTGCGTCGGCTTCGACTTCTGCTCGTCAACACCATGAGGAATCGGCACATAAGTTAAATGAACAAACAAAATATCATCCCGACCCACCTTTCTCGCCAAACTCCGAACCGCATCCAAATACAACTCATTCTCAATATCCCCAATCGTCCCACCAATCTCAACCAAAACAACATCAGCCTCGCTCTCCCTCCCAACCTTCAAAATATGCTCCTTAATAAAATTCGAAACATGTGGAATCATCTGAACCGTTTTCCCCAAATAATCCCCCCGCCTCTCCTTCTTCCTAATCTCATCAAAAACACGCCCCATCGTCAAATTCCAATCGAACTTACAACTCACTCCCAAAAACCTCTCATAATGCCCAAAGTCCATATCAACCTCACCCCCATCGTCCAAAACAAAAACTTCCCCATGCTCAATCGGATTCATCGTCCCGGGGTCCACATTCAAATAACCATCGCATTTAATCGGAACAACCTTATACGACGACGACAAAATATTCCCCATACTCGCCATAGCAATTCCCTTACCAAGCCCCGAAAGAACACCCCCAGTCACCACAATATATTTCCTCTGCATACACCCCATCATCAAAAATTCCTTTTAAATAATATTATACTCCAGAATATATTTCACCCCAAAAACACTTAGATCACCAGATCACCTACTGGGTAAAAACCTTGGTTTTTAAGAGCATCCGAAACTCTTAAAAACCAAAACCCTCACAAATTTACATGGAACAAAAAGGAAAATTCATAAGGGTAAAATGCTCAAAATGCAAAGAAACGCAAACCATTTTCGGAAAAGCCTCCACTAAAGTCAGATGCCTAGGATGCAAAACAGTTCTAGCTCTACCATCCGCAGGCAAAGCGAAAATCCGAGCCAAAGTTGAAGAAGTCTTATAGGACATCCAATCGGATATATATCTTCCCTCATACATATTTTTATAAATTAAATTTAAATTATTGAAGTATGGCAGAAGATGAAAGAGCAAAAGATGCCCAAATAAGAAAAGAGTCCTATCGTGAGGGAAAAGAAGAAGGAACTAGAATCGGAATTAGATACTGGGAACTGAATAGGATTGTCTTCAAAATGATTAATCAAGCCGCCCAAGAAAAAGAGTTTTCTGGAAAAATGGCAGCTTTGTCAGATTCAGAAAATTACCTTCCCAATTTATACGAAATAATTGAAGGGAATCCTAACTCAGAAGAGATAGAAAGACAACAAAAAGGATTAGAAAATTTAGCGCAAGGACACGGATTTGTCATGACCAGGAAAGGAGTCTACCTAAATAATAAACAATAGTCCCGCATGAAACACCCTCTACATCAACTATACACCAAACCTTAAATAACCAAATTTCTTAAAAATAAAATGAATGAAGGAGACCTAATACTCTGCAAAGTCAAAGAAGTAACAAACACAATCACATTCGTAGAAATGCCAAACGGACAAGAAGGCACAATCATCTCATCCGAAATCGCCGCAGGACGAATAAAACTAATGAGGCAATACGTCGTCCCAAATAAACAAGTCGTCTGCAAAGTCCTAAGAATCGAAGGCAACCACGCACACCTCTCCCTCAGAAGAGTAAACTCAAAAGAAAAAAAAGAAGTGCTACAAAAATTCAAACAATCCCAATCAATCAACGTATCCTTTAAACAAATTCTAAAAGAAGATGAAGAAAAAATCAAAAAGAAAATACTAAACGATTTTGACACCCTCTACGAATTCACGACAGAAGTTCGAACAGCCCCAGAACTCCTTCAAAAATACATCCCAAAAGAGAAACAAACAGCAATAGAAAAAATCATCAACAAAAAAAGAAAAAACGAGCAACTTCGCCAAAACATAAAAATCAAATGTCTAGAAGACGATGGACTAACCCGAATCAAAAAAATCTTCGACCTAAAAAACGACGACGTAAAAGTAACCTACATCTCCGCAGGAAACTTTTCCTTAAAACTAACCGTAAAAGACTTTAAGCAAGGCAAAAAAGAAATGGTAGATATTCTAGAAGAATTAGAAAAACGAGCAAAAGAAAACAACTGCGAATTCCACGCAACCGAAGATAAGTAATATGAAATTAAATCAAAACGCAGTTTTGGAATCTAAGTTTCTCTACTTGCGAGAAATTTCTCTTTTCTAAAGAGAAAGAAATCAATGCACCTCAAAAAATGCCCAACCTGCAAAACCTACACCCTCAAAGACACCTGTGATAAATGCTCAAAAGAAACAAACTCCGCTCACTACACCTTCTCAAAAATCAGAAACGCACCACCAAGGTCAGCCCCGTTTAAACGGCGCTAACTTCTCTCTTCACAACTTCCATATCAGCCTCCCATAACGGCGTCAACTTCGTCCTATTATAAATAATCGCAGCCGGATGAAATAAAGGAATCAATTTAAATCCCACTCCTTCCATCTCAATCTCTCTAACAACTCCATGAACCTGCGTAATCCCCAGCTGACTTTTCATCCCCTCAACATCCCCCCCAGCCAAAAAAAACTTCGTCGCATAATTCCCAAGCGAACAAACAACTTTCGGCTTCATCTCCCGAATCTGTTTCAACAACCAAGGCGTATGCGCAACAATCTCCTCCGGTAACGGGTCACGATTTTCAGGCGGTCGACACTTCAAAATATTCGCAATATAAACATCATCCAAACTTAGCCCAACACTCAATAACAATTTATCCAAATTCTTCCCAGCCGCCCCAACAAAAGCCACACCCTGCAAATCCTCGTTCCGACCAGGCGCCTCACCGACAAACAAAATATCCGCATTCAAATTCCCCTTTCCAACAACAATATTAGTACACTCCCTAAACAACTCCGTCCGCTTCACCATCGCCGCCTCCAAAAAATTAAATTCACTCGATTTCTTATTCGATTCCATTTGAAATGAAATGAAATGAAAACTTAATAAAACTTTCTTAAAATTTGGATGAATTTAAATAGCTATTCAACAATAACTATAATAGTACCTATGGCAAAAAAAGAGGCGCCTAGCACAGACGATATTTTAAAAAAATATGGAGCACGGATTAAAAAACAGATGGGTAGTCATAGCACTTCCAGCGAAACACAAAAATTCTCAAAAAGTTATGCAAAATTTAAAGGGTCAATGATACCAGAATTCTCCCGATATGAAAAATGGTGTAAAACCTTTGGAAATTTCATAAAAATGAAGGTGGGAGAAAAAGACAATGCCCGAATCCAACGGGCAATCGACATCGCACACTTAAACGTAACACCAGGCGAAGTTGTAGTCCTCGCAACAGCATTAATGTTCGGAATTTTATTCGGAGGAAGCCTACTTTTCACGGCCATCTGGCTATTAACCGGAGCATTCTCCCTAATGTTCCTATTCCTAATTTTCATTTTAGGAATCTTCACATTCTTTTACGCATCCAAAACCCCGGAACGATTGGCGATTAAATGGCGGTTAAAAGCCTCAAGTCAAATGGTTCCGGCAATTTTGTATATCGTAATTTACATGAAACACACAAGCAACTTCGAAAAAGCCATGAGTTTTGCGGCAGAACATTTATCCGAACCATTAAGCCTAGACTTTAGAAAAATTTTCTGGGATGTTGAGGTCGGACGATTTTCAACCATTAAAGAAAGCGTCGACCACTATCTAGAAAGATGGCGAGATTACAGTATGGAATTTATCGAAGCGTTCCATTTAATCGAGTCGAGTTTATTCGAGCCAAGCGAATCACGGAGGATACAAGTTTTAGAAAAAAGTTTACAAGTTATTTTAGACGGAGTTTACGACAAGATGTTGAAATACACACACGAGGCAAAAGCACCGCTAACCAATGTTTACATGCTCGGCATCGTCCTACCAACACTAGCCCTAGCAATCCTACCCCTCGCCTCCACAATGCTTGGCGGAGCAATTAGATGGTACCACGTACTTTTGATTTTTAATATCATTATCCCGATGATGGTTGTCTATATGACAGGAAATGTCATGATGAGACGCCCCGGTGGCTACGGGGAAAGTGACCTGCTAGAAAAAAATCCACTCTACCCAAAATACGCCAGCAACGCCGGATACTGGAAAGGATTTTTCCTAGCCTCACCACTCTTCCTCATCGGACTAATTCCCTTCCTCTGGCGATACACCCCCGTCCCAATTTGGCTAGACACATCCCGAGATTATGCCTGGTCACAAATAGGATTAGGCTTCTTAGGCAACGGAGGAATATTCGGAATTCTAGAAGATTCTGCCGGAGCTCTATCCGGACCGTTCGGGTCAGGCGCACTACTCTTGAGCCTCGCAATCCCAGCTGGAATCGCCATCATTTTCATCGTAGCCGCTAAAGAAAAAACCCACGAAATCATAGAAATGAGAAACAAATACAAAGACATTGAAAAAGAATTCACATCCTCATTATTCCAGTTAGGAAACCGTATCGGCGACGGCTCCCCAGCAGAAATCGCCTTCTCAAAAGTCGCTGGCTCCGTGAAAGGAACCGCAACCGAGGGCTTCTTCAGAATCGTCAACGAAAACATCGGAAGACTCGGCATGAATTTAGAAAGAGCACTCTTCGACCCCAAAAGAGGTGCCGTCACCTTTTACCCAAGCCAATTAGTCGCAACCTCCATGAAAATTTTAATAGAATCAGCCAAAAAGGGACTAAAGGTCGCAGCCCGAAGCCTGATGGCAATCAGCGATTACGTTAAAAATATCAAAAAAATTGACGCGAGACTAAACGATTTACTAGCCAACATTATCTCAGACATGAAATCAAACATGACCTTTCTGGCACCCTTACTATCCGGAATTATCGTCGGGCTATCCGGAATGATTACGACAATTCTAGGAAGCCTGAGCGCAATGTTCGAGGGAGGAGGAATGGGCGCAGAATTAGGAGCCGGAGGAATCTCAGGAATCTTATCCATCTTCGACATTACAAAAATGATTCCAACCTATTGGCTACAAATTGTCATAGGAGTCTACTTAATCCAAGTCGTTTTCATCCTAACATCCACTCTCGTAACAATTAAAAGCGGAAGGGATTTATTGCAAACCACAGCAGAAACCGGGAAAAACCTAAAAGTAACAATGATTTTATACACGATTATCGCCGCAGGTTCCATCATCGGATTAACAGTAATCGGCTCCGTCGCCCTAGCCGGACTAACCTAAACAAAATTCAAGATGAGAAGTTTTATAAATAAGAGAATTGTTAGACCTATATGAAGAGGATGGACAAGCGCGGCCAAGAAATGGCGCTAGGAACAATTATCACAATCGTCTTAGGTATCGCAGTTTTAGTATTCTTAATTTTCGGGTTTTCCACGGGATGGAATAATTTATGGAGCAAAGTAACGTCTTTTGGGGGCACAGACAATAACGTCAACACGATTGTACAAGCTTGTGCATTAAGATGTTCAACGGGAGATACATACGGATTTTGTCAAGAGGAAAGAACTGTAAAATATGGGAAAGGAGTTAAGGCATGGGATGGAACAGCCATTTCAGAGGATGTCGAATCTTCCCCCGGAACCTGCAAAGACATGACTGATTCGACCAAATACCCTGGCGTAAATGTCGATAGCTGCCCGAGTCTTTGCTAATTTTAGCAATCTTTATTAATTAGTCCAACACTTTATTAACATGGAAATAGAGGAACTCATTAAAATTATAATTTTTGTAGCTGTTTTAGTTGTCATGATTGGAGCAACAATTTATTTCTTCGGTGGTGGTGGTGATTTACTCGGGTCGATTAAAAATTTAATGAGATTTGGAAGATGATAAAAAACGGAGAATTATCTCTTAGAAAAGTGATTGTTTTCGTTTTAGCAATCGTCGTTTTAATTATTCTCTTCGGAGCAATTACGGGAGGATTAAACCCATTGATTGAAAAATTAAAAGAGCAATGGGAAGACACAATCTATTTCATAAGCTCTTTTGGCGAAGACTTCGATTTAGAAAATTGCAACGAATTTAAAATTTCAGATATCGGAGGAGGAGAGGAATTTCTAAATAAACTAAGAATCCCAGATGCCACATTAGGTATCTGTCCCGGATTTTGCAATTTGTCCTGGACCGGAGTAGGTTACAGACTAAACAGAGGAATCCTTGAAAAAATAGATATAACCGGCTGGAAAGAATGCCGCGCCCTAATTGACGGAGACATTGATTCAAGCGAATTACACTGGGAAATTTATCACAAAGGTGTTACTTTATTAGAAGATGCTGAAACCAGAAAACTATATGACGAAGGGCAGACTAGGCGATTCGTCTTAAGCGGAGACGGCTCAGGACCATGGGACAAGCCCACCACTGCAACCTGGGCAAACGGACAGTGGGTTGTTAGCGTTGATGGAGAGGAAGGAGAAATTTTTACCGATAATGATGAAGCAATCGCCAAGTTCCTAGAAGGAGTAAATGATATGTGGGACGACGAAGTCTTTTGGAAAATAGAAGAGCCAGAAAGCCCAGACGAAACCTACCTTAAGGGCTCCTTCTTAGGAAGCGAAATTGGCAACATGCTTCTCTCAGATAAAAGGATAGGAGCAGATTTCTACTTTTCTTCGGACAAAATTTACAAAGCACTAATGGCCTCCGAACACGGAACAAACTATAATTACAGAACCGATAGATTCACCTGGAGCTACACTCCATGGATTAGAACCAAAGTACATGGCTCAACATCTACCGCCTACGGTCCCGTCCAAATCACAAAAGGATTAGTCCAATCCCACCTAAAGAACGAAGTAGTCGACTGGACACCAGAGGAAGAAAAATTTTTAGGAAGATACATCGAACAAGGATGGAGATTCCTAGCACATGGAGACAGGAAAGATGCTGGAACCGTTGACCCTAGTGTTGTCACAAAAAATCCCCTAACCTATGCGAACCTCAAAATCAGTACTGGAACAGAATACGACCCACTCTACGATTACGGAGGAGCAGGAGAGCTAACAAGCGACGCCGATAAAGCCATGTATAAACAAATGGCGATTAAAATGATTGAAGAAATCAACCTAAGGCGAAAAGGAAACGTAGATGAAGTTTGGAGGGAATGGAGATTTGGCGCTGGTGGGATGCACGAGGAAGATGAAAGATACGAAAAGAGATTCAACTTAGTACTTAACTTTTTAAGAGATGAAAAAATGAAAGAAGACGGAACCAAAAAGGGTCTCGATAACGATAAAAATATTCTCAGACTAAAAAAAGCAATCATCGAGATACAAACAAAACTACTAGAAGAAGCCACCCTGCCAGAAGAAATTTTTGACAGACTAAACAGCGTCCCTCAAGAAGTTGAAATTGACGGCAAAACATTTAACGTTAATGTAGAAAAACCCAACGACAAACCCGTTTTAGTTTTAGAATCCAACGGTGAAAAATACGGATTAAAGTACAGCGGAACAGGAAGAGCATTTAGCAATTTAGAATTCTGGATTGATGGCTCTTTTAGAAAAGTCAAAATAAGATATTTCCCAGTTTCCCTCGCGAAATGGATTGATGAGGAATGGGTTGGAGTTGGGGACAAAAATGCTTACCAATTATACGAAAATCACTTTAGAGAAGTTTTTGTGGCGAGTATTGTTAAAGAGCTTCTACAGGAGAAATGCAGATGAACAAAAAAGGAAATTTATTCAGCGAAGAAAGCGTAAAAGTCATCCTAGCCGTCACAGTCCTCGCACTAATGATTTGGCTAATGGTCGCTATATTCGCCCCTGCCTTTGACAAAGGAGACGAAAAAGGAGAATCCTACCTTAAGCAACTCGAGGAAGCCATAGGAGAAGCTGATGAAGGAAGGGAAGCCGGCTTTTTTATGATAGATGATGGAATCGAAGACCTCGATTCTTATATGGTTTATTTTGGAAAAGCAATAAGTTTTAACTGGAAAAAAATCTCCTTTGTCTCCAAAAAGAAATCGGGCAACAGCATAATCTGCCTCTGCGCATACGATGGAAATAATGCAGTCTGCAACCACTGCACCAATTTAGATTTACCCGCGACTTTTTTTGACACCAACGCCGGAAAAACACATTCAGAAAATTGGACTATTAGGGAAGGAGTAAGACTCAAATTAGAAAAGGAAGGAGGAGTCTATGAATTTAGCATCCGATAAAAGCGGAGAAGCCCTTACAGACAACACAATCAAATTAATCGGATATCTAGGGCTCCTAATCGCATCGAGTTTCGCAGTCTGGAAAATTGTCGCCAAAATTATTGGGTAGATTTATTAACTTTGTTTTATATTTTGTCCTATGGTGAATAAAAAAGGTGACTACAAATGGGACATCATGCTATCACTAATTTTAGGACTCTTAATTTTAAGCTTAAGTCTATATTTTATCTTTAACGAATATTTCACCAGCGAAGATATGGAATGGGAAATTTGCCGACAGAGTATCCAGGTAAGGTCAACCTTGCCCGAACTAACGATTGCAAAATTTGACGGACCCTCTTTCAAAGACGAATTCCCACTAAAATGCAAAACACGTGTTATTGAAATTGATAAAAATGATGTCACCCCAGACAAAGACGGGAGAATGGAGATAGAAACAAAAATCGCTGAGACAATGGCAGAATGTTGGGCACTCTATGACAAAGGAGACGCCAGCGCCTTCCCTTCAAAATTCTTCAAATCAAGCACCTGCGTCCCCTGCGCCAGAATTCACCTAACACCCGAAGCCAAAGAAAAACTGGGAGATAAAACCATCAACATCCGAAACGCACTAGACCTACCAATGACCCCAAAATATAGTTACTATGTTTATTTACGAGATTCAGGGAAAAAATTCGCAGCATTTGATTTCGGAAATGGGATACCTTTCAATTTATACGGGGAGAAATTTGAAATTAAAAAAACAGAAAAATTCTATGGCATTGAATTTGTTGACTTGAAAAACAAGCTCACCGGAGGAGAATTCGAAGCATATATGAAAACCATTAATATTTCACTACCCGAAACTTTCAGTGCAAAAGACGGAGACCTACTAATTAATTACGGAATCGCCTCTATGGGCAAAGACCCCTTTGGGAAATATGTACCTTATCTTTTCTATTTTCAAACTAATCAAAAAGACGACCCCTTCACAGAAGTAAGAAAAAGTTTTATTCTAGATCTTTCTTATGGATCTTTAACTCAATATTGGGGATACATTAAGAATTCTATATTGGGAGAACAGTGGAAGCATTTTGAGACTTATAAAGAATCAGTAGATAATGCTAACATAGGATTCTGCGAAACATGGGAAGGAATCCCAGCATGAACAAAAAAGCCTCACTCCTAAACGAAGTCATAATCCACATAATCCTAATCGCTCTAGTCCTCGCCGTTTTCCTATTCGCCACAGCAGGACGAGTCGGAGGACGAGACGTTAAACAACAAGTCATAGAAAAACAAATCGCGCTACTCATAGATTCCGCAGAAGCAGGCATGAGCTTTGAAATCAATAAAATAAACATGAACGGACTAGTCGATAAAGTAGAAGTCCGAGACGGAAAAGTTTTCGTCGGAGTAGAAGGATTCGGGTCAACCAAAGGCTATCCCTACTTCTCCAGATATTCCGTGGAAGTCGATGAGAATGAAAGTAAATTTATTGTAAAAGTCAAATAATGAAAATTTCCAAAAGCGTAAATAAAAGAGGACAGATGGCAGAAGGAATTCATATGATGTATCGGTTATTCATGGTCACGCTGGTTGCATTCGTAGTATTCGGAGCCGGCTCGTTTGTCTACGCTTATTATATTGACGTCCGAGATGTAGAAGCCAGAATTTTGGCACGAGAAACCGTCGAATGTTTAGCACCGAAAGGCATTTTAAACCTAGAAGAAAAAATCAGCGACACACTAAAAGATTGCAAAATCGCAGACAGCGAAAGATTTTATGTCGAAGTAAATGTCTTCGATGAAGATGGCGAAAAAGTCACCAAAGGAAACATAGGAGATTCGGGAGCACTCTGGATTAAAGACCTATTCGGTAAAACCACCACAGTCGGAAACAATCTACTAGGAAAAAACACCAACGATCTCGTTAAATACGACCCAGGATATTACATCGCAAATTATTCCGTTCTAATATTAGAAGACCGAAAAAAATACGCCGGAAGAATGGAAATGGAGGTTCTAGTCAACTATGGAGACGAATAAACGAGGACTTCTATCTAACTTCATCATATTTTTCGGAGCGACAATTTTAATCGTTCTAATTTTAATCGTCTACATCGTAGCCGGCGGAATCATCAAAAAACTAGACAACAAAAACCACGCTGCAGAAGTCGGAATTTACGATGAAGAAAAAGTCGAGCTAGATAACATTTTTGACTACTCAGATAGATTCATCTTACTAAATGATGCCAAATTTTTAGTCGCAGAAGGAGAAAGCGTAGAAGAAGCGCTACAAAGAATGGAAGAAATATTAAATGCCGAGAAACAAAAAGATGAATAAAAAAGCACAACTCTTTTCATTTATTTTACTTCTCATAACCATAATGATGTGCAGCCTTTCCATCACAATTTACCTAAAACAACAAGGGAACGTGCAAAGTTCTTTGGTCTCACCACTAACCGTCCTAGAAATCCGCGACAATAAAACCATCTTCGAAATGAGGGAAACAGAATTAATCAAAAAAACCTTAGACGAAGTCGAAGCAAATTTTGGAACTGCCGAATTCATGAAAGAATTTAGAACCAAATTTATTTCCGGAATCAACGATGAAATGAAAAACTTCATTTTTTCAAATTTATTTTGGGAAGGAAAAGCCTTAGAAGAAGGAACTTTCAACGAAGATACTTTTCTAGAAAACATCGCCTATAAAGAAAGCCTAAGCGAAATCAGTTCTAACGAAATGAAATTCAGACGTGGAAAAATTGGAAAAACTTTCGAATTAAAAGCACTAAAAATTGAGAAAGTTAATTTCCCTGTTGACTTTTATTTCGAGTTTGACAAAGAATATTCAATAACCAAAAAAAGTGGAACCTTCTTGGTAAATGATGAATAATCGAACATAAAAAAGATTTATTAAGTTGTTTAACTTTAATCTTACATGGATTTTGGAGGATGCGAAAGGCGTAGAACAAAAAAAGACTTAAAAAGAAAACGACTGGCGCGAGGATACAAAAGAGGTGGAAAATTCAGGTCTAATAACGTAACCGAAGAAAGTAGCGAGATGAAAGACAAAATGGGGAAGTTGGTTAAGAACAAAAAAAGGAAGGTTTAAATAAATTTTAGATTAGTTGAATAATATGACTAATTATTATAAGGAAAATTTGAGATGAGTTTTGAATTTTTAATTTGGTTTTTTTTGATTGGTATTATTATTGCAACCTTACAAGATTTAAAAAGACGAGAAGTTGACAACTGGCTGAATTTATTTTTGATGATAGGGGGAATCGTCTTCATTTCCTACGGAGCAATTCTAGATAAAAGTTACAACACCATTTTCCATCTTGGATTCATCTTAATCATAATGTTCGGAATCATGAACCTATTCTACTACGGACGAGTCTTCGCAGGAGGAGATGCAAAATTATTAATCGCGATGACAGCCCTTTTCATCGGAGCTTCTTTTTACGAATCAACAACCAACATCGGAGTCTTCTTATTCTTTTTAATGCTAAGCGGCTCCATTTATGGCTTACTCTATTCCGGATTTTTATATTCTAAAAACAGAAAAACTGTAAACAAAGAAATGGGTCGCGTCGCAAAAAAATTCACCATCTGGCATCTATCACTCAGCTTAGGATTGATTTTATTAGGTTTTGTTAATTTCCTATTCCTCTTAGCCGGAATTTTCTCTATCATATTTATGGGACTCTACATTTTTGCCAAGGGACTAGAAAACGTATCAATGATTCGAAAAATCTCAGGAGAAAATCTTCGAGAAGGAGACTGGCTAGTCAAAGACATCAAAATAGGCAAAAAAATTATCAAAGCAAACTGGGATGGACTAAGTCTAAATGACATCAAACTATTAAAAAAGAAAAAGATCATCCTAATCAAAGAAGGGATAGCCTTCGTGCCAGCATTTTTAATTGCTTTTTTAGGTTATATATTTTTAAAAGACTGGTTCATCGGAATCTTATTAGGATAAACTACGGTATCCTCGGCGGAAGTATCGGAATCTCTTCTTTCATATCAACATGACTTTGCGGCTCTTCGATTTTTATTTTTACCGGCTTTAGAATTTCCTCTTGAAGACTTTTCAACTCTTTTTCCGACGCCTTAGACCTTTCGGTTTCATCTCCATAAATCGGGACAACCTCCACAAGAGCATGATTCATAATTTTTATCTCATTAATTTCCACTTTCTCCGGCAAAAACCTCCTCTCCAATTTTTTCGCAACCTCCTGGGTCAAAGACTTCAAAGACACAGGAACCTCCTCCAAATGCTCTTTCGGAATAATCAAAGCATGACCCTTACTCAACGGATTAAGTTCAAGAACCGCAATACCCGAAGAATCCTCAGCAATTTTATATGAAGGAATTTCCTCCTTAACTATCGAACAAAACACACAACCTCCTCCCAAATGACCCAACTTATTCTGTTCAATAAAAGCCTCAATCTGCTCATCCGTCATAGAATTAATCTGCTCAGTTATCTGAGAACGCTTATCTTCTGGGAAATTCTCAAGCTGCCCAAGAAGATGTTCCTTTATTTTAGAAGCCTCTTCACTTGTTATTGACATTTAGAATTTAAGAAAACAGATATTATAAACTTAGCGAGTTATCCAACAACTCTTCTATAATCGATAAGCTCAACAGAAGAAATTCCCGCAATCTTAGACAAAGCAGACTCAACAGCATCAGATTCCTCATCCTCAGAAAGTGCAATTGTTATAATCAATGCCTTCAACCCAAACGCAATCGGTTCTTCCTTCGCGCCATTAAAAACCCCAGACTCAAAAGACTCAACCGCTTCCTTCGCCTTCACCTTAAGCTCCTCAAAATCCGTATCCACACCCTCAGGCATTATCTTAAATTGTATTCCCGCCGTTCCCATCTAAGGTCCTTTATACCCACATTTCGGACATTTATATTCAATCGAAAGACCCCTACACTTATCACATCGCAAAATCTCCTCGCCACATCCCGGACACGGAAACCTCACAATCTTCGACGTCTCCTTGCTACAACTTATACATTTCATATTTACTTGTCCCGAATTTGGTTTATAAATATTCCTACCTAATTCCACCAATTTACAATCACCAATGTAGTCCATCTCAATAATACTTAAATAGTGAATGTGAGTTTCCCAGATATGAACAACTATGAACTCTTAATCGAAAGAATCGCAAAATCAGCAAAACTAGAGAAAGTCGAAGTCGAACGAAAAGTCGAAGCAAAAAAAGCGAAACTATCAGGATTAATCTCAAAAGAAGGTGCAGCACAAATCATTGCAGCCGAATTAGGAATTAATTTTGAAGACCAAGAATTAAAGGTTAGTGAATTAATGGCAGGAATGCGAAAAGTAAACATCGTCGGCAAAGTTGTTAATATTTTTCCAGTAAGAGAATTTGAAAAAAACGACAGAAAAGGGAAAGTCGCTAATTTTATTTTGGCAGACGAGACCGGGTCCACGCGAGTCGTTTTATGGGACATCAATCATATTGCCCTAATCGAAGATGAAACCATCAAAGTCGGTGACACGATTGAAATCAAGAACGGCTCTACGCGAGACAGTGAAATTCACCTGAGTGGATTTAGCGAAATTAAAAAAAGTTCAGTTAAGATGGATAACGTCAAAGAGGCACCAGTTGCCAGCGAAGTTAACCTAGATGAAGTCAGGCAAGGACAAAATATAAAAGTTAGAGGCACCGTAGTGCAAGTTTTCCAACCCAGATTTTACCACGTCTGCCCAACCTGCAACAAAAAAGTCGTTGCCGGAGAAGATGAGAAATATAAGTGCGCAGAACACGGAGTTGTCGAGAAAAAAGACAGAGCAATTTTGAATTTTGTTCTGGATGATGGAATAGAAACTATGAGAGTTGTAATGTTCTCCGACCAAATTGGACAGGTTGTGCCAGAAGAAGATTTAAAGGATGAAGCAAAAGCAACGGCATTCAGAGACGATTTTTTAGGAACAGAGATTTATTTGAATGGAAGAGTTAATCGCAATCAGTTATTTAATAATTTAGAGATTGTCGCTTCTGGGATTGAGAGGGTAGATGTTGAAAAGTTGATTGAGAAACTGGATAAGAAAGATTAAAAGTTCGTTTTGATTTTTCTATCCATGTTATTTCGCTCTCATATCGCATTCGCCCTAGTCAGTTATCTCACATTAGATTTCTTCATTAAAATGCCATTTTGGATTCCAGGATTCATCTTATTAGGAGCAATCTTCGTCGACATTGATTCTCTAAATAGCAAAATCAGCAGAATATTCTGGCCACTATCATGGATTTTAAAACATCGCGGATGTCTACACAGTCTAACATTCTGCGTCCTTCTAAGCTTACTCCTCGGACTACTAAACCTCTGGGCAGGATTCGGTTTCTTCATCGGATACCTATCACATTTAATTTTAGATTGCTTCACCCGCGCTGGCGTAAAATTATTCTGGCCACTCGGTTTTCGAATTCGTGGCTTCGTCAAGAGCGGGTCATGGACCGAAGATATTATTTTCGTTGGCTTCCTCCTTCTAATTATTGTGATGGTTTTCCAAAAATTGTTTTAGATGATATAAATTCTTATAAAGGAAGAGAGATATTTCACAATATGGCTGACAAGGATAAAAAAACCCCTAAAGAGAAAGAAGAAAAAGAGCCAAAATTAATCGACCTTCCTGGTGTCGGACCCGGAGCCGTTGCCAAATTAGAAGCCGCCGGAATTTACGAACTAATGGGACTCGCTGTTTTAACGCCCGCTCAACTAAGCGAAATGGCTGGCATGAGCGAGTCGGTCGCAAGGAAAGCTATTCAGGCATCGCGTAAAATGATGGATATGGGCTTTGTCGACGGGCTAGAACATGAGGAAAAAAGAAAAGAATTATTTCATATTACTACTGGTTCAAAAAATTTAGATAACCTTCTGGGAGGAAAAGGAATTCAGACTAAGGCTATTACTGAGGCTTTTGGGGCTTTCGGCTCCGGCAAGACTCAGTTGGCTTTGTCTTTAGCTGTCGGCGTCCAACTACCAATTGAACAAGGCGGCGCAAACGGGAAAGCAGTTTACATCGACACAGAAGGAACATTTAGACCAGAGAGAATCAGGCAATTCGCAGAAGGAATTGATGCAAATCCAGACAAAGTTTTAAAAAATATTTTAGTAGCACGAGCTTTCAATTCAGACCACCAGATGCTGCTACTTGATAGGATTGCAGATTTAATCAAAGAAGGCGAGCCCATTAGACTAATGATTATCGATTCTTTGACCGCACATTTTAGAGCTGAATATAGTGGGCGAGGCCAATTAGCCGATAGACAACAAAGGCTGAACAGATATTTACACAACCTAATGAAAGTCGCCGAACAAAACAATCTAGCAGTTTACGTCACTAACCAAGTCATGAGCGACCCAGCACAAATGTTCGGAGACCCAACGAAAGCAATCGGAGGAAACATCGTCGGACACGCCTGCACCTACAGAATGTATCTAAGAAGAGGGAAAAAAGACTCCCGAGTTTGCAAACTAATTGACAGTCCAGATTTACCAGACAACGAAACAGTATTCATGATTGAAACCAACGGACTACGTGACATAGATATCTAACTACAAATCAAATTTCTTCACTTCCTTCTCAAGCCACCGCTTCCACTTAGGAAAAACCTCATCCCCAACCGGTACTCCAACATCCTTAACAACCTCATTCGAAATCTGATGAAACGCATTATTCGACTTCACCGTAAACTCGCCCTCCAAAAGGTCCGGCATATTCGCCTTAGTTGCAACTTTCACAGTCTCCTTTTTAATATTAGACCTCAAAACAACATTATCCCAAACAGCGTCCCAATCCCCAACCCAACCCTTAACATTAGAAGCAATATCCTTCATAATCTCACTATCCCCATTAATCAAGTCATCCGTCGGCAAAACCTTATCCGCCTTCACATCATATTTCATCAAATCAACAAAACCTCCCTCCCTCAACGGGTCTTTCTCCCAATGCTTCCTAATCTCACTAATAGACAAAACCCGTCTCCATGAATGCAGTCCATCAGCCGACTTAATCGGATTCGCAACAACAATCAAATCCGTAGCCTTAAAACTCGTAGTCGGAACCCCCAAATCATTAACAACTCTATCAAAAACACCATAAGGACTCGCACCATGAATCGTCCCGGCAACAACATTCGCCAAAGCCCCAACTCTCATCGCCTCATACAAAGCCTTCGCCTCACCCGACCGAATTTCCCCAACAATCAAACTTGAATCACCCAAACGAAGAGAAGCCCGAATCCCCTCCTCCGCACTAACCTCCGCAGACTCGCCACCCAAAGCACTCCGAACCTTCATAGACAAAATATCATAATCCAACCTTCTCATCGCAGCGACGGGCAACTCCAACGTATCCTCAATCGTAATAATCCTCTTATCCGGCATAATCTCCAACAACAAACTCCCAAGCAAACTCGTCTTCCCACTAGACCGAGTCCCCGCAACCAACATCGTACGAGCCCCATCAATCATAAAACTAAGCAACCCCGCGCCCAAAGAATCAATCATCCCATTCTTAACAAACAACGGCAAAGTCCAAGGTTTACTTCTATGCCTCCTCAAAGTATACGCAAGCCCACCAGCAGAAAGCGGCTGCTGAATAATCGCAACCCTCGCACTAACATCCTCAAGCTCCAAATTAGTATCCAAAATAGGATTCGCCTCATCAAGCGCCCGACCCGAGGTCATCCTAAATTTCGCAGCCCAAGAATCCGCATCCTCCATCGACGGCACCAAATTCGAAACACACTCGCCAAACTCATTATGCCTAACAAAAATATTCGACAAACTCACAGGCGCATTAACCATAATATCCTGCAAATCCTCGTCCTTCAACAAAACCTCCAAAACACCAAACCCAATCGTATGCCTAACCAAAATATTCGACAACTTCTTCAAATCCCCATAACTCAAAGCGATATTCTTACTCTCAGCCAAATCACTAAGCAAATCCTTCGCTACATTAAAAAAAACTTGCCGCGTCCTCTCGGGATCGTTAAATTCCTCAGCCGTCGGGCTATGTTCAATCAAAACATTCCGCGCCAAATTCAACAACATATGATGGTCCTCAGAAAGCATATACTCCGGCGGCGACAAGTGATAAACAAACTTCGCCTTATTCGGCCTTCTAAAAATCGTCACCATACTACCATCGCTCCCCTCCGCAATCTGATACTGCTTCACAATCTCCGCGTCCGCCGGCAATTTTGCAACCATACGAGTAAACGTAAAATTCGGCATAATGTCCGCCCGAAAAAACTCATTATAAATCTCCCGATTTCCAGAGACATAAGAATCAAACTTGCCCTTAGCTATCTTAATTAATTCCAAATCACCAAAAAAACCAATCACCCTCTCCAAAATACCAATATACTCACTACCTTCCGTCCTCTTTTCCTTACCATCCACCTTGGCCCGCTGCCGAAACAGCTCCCCCCGCAACTCACGATAAGCTTTCACAGGGTCCGACGACAAAACCTCATTAATCACATGATTCAAAAAAGCATAAGCCTCCTGATACAACCCGTCTAAATGCGACAACTTATCAGGTGAAACAACTCTCTCCTGTTTCACCAAAAAATCAATCAAATTCGCAATTTCAACCAACATCCGAACCTGCACAAAATCATGAGAATAATTCCTCTGCTGCACAAAAACAATTCTAGAAACATTTGCCTCCTCCCTCAAATTATCAATCACCCGAGCCATTACCTCGCCCGAATCAACAAGCGACGGCACCTCAGCCGCACCAAGATAATTAATATACATCACATTCTCCCCACTCTCACGCACAACCTCATAAGAATAAAGCGGCGCGTCATCCTTAAACATCATTTTTCTTCACCTAAAAATTCAAACAAAAAAGAATATTAAAAGATATGTATCCCGAAGCCTTATATTCTCATCCTCGCGCCAACCTTCCTAAACAATTATAAACTTCTCCGACTAATCACCAACATGGTCGACCCTCAACCCCAAGACAACCAAATTAAGTTCCTCTTATCCGATTTCAACACAAGACTCCGAGACCTAGATGAACGGAACAAGCTTATCAGGGAACGTGTCTTACTTTTAGGCAAAAATTTAATATCCTCGCGCCAAGACATAGAAGAAAACTTAAGGGAAATAAAACGGGAGAATCAAACAATCAAACAAGACGTCGAAAAAATAAAAAAAGTCTCAAATTCCCTCTTAACCGAATTCAACAAATTCGTCAAACGAGAAGAAATCGGGCTGATCGAAAGAATGTTAAAAGATTTCCAACCCTTAGAATTTATGCGGAAAAAAGACGTCGAAGAACTAATTAACAAAGAAATAAAAAGCGTAAAGCCTATATCTTAACATGGAATTAAATCAAAACGCAGTTTTGGAAATTAAGTTTCTCTACTTTGCCTCAACAGAGGTACGCCATTTGGGTGGAAGAGAAATTTCTCTTTTCTAAAGAGAAAGAAATCATGGCAACTCTCGATCGAATAACAGAAATGCAACAACAAAATAAATCTGAAGCTGAAATAACAACACAACTCCAAAACGAAGGAATTTCTCCCGCAGAAATCAACGATGCACTCAGTCAAGCTAAAATAAAACAAGCCGTATCGCCTCCAGAACAACCAGCACAAGGAATGCCAAGCGCACCACCTCCACAAGGGATGCAAGCTTCCATGATGCCAGGAGAACCAGAACAGCAGCCCGCGGCACAACCACCGGTACCCGCACCGCCACAACCTCAACAAGAAGAATATGCCCAGCCAGCACCGCCACAACAAGAAGAAGACTACTATCAACCAACACCACAAGCATATTCTGAACAAGACTACTACGCACCACAAGGATCCATGGACACCGAAACAATCTCCGAAATTGCAGAACAAGTAGCAACCGAAAAATTAGAAAATTATAAAACAAAAGTCGGCGACATGGTTTCATTCAAAAACCAGATTCAAGATAAAGTTGATAATATGGACGACCGCCTAAAACGAATCGAAAACTCAATTCAACAACTCCAACAGGCAGTCATAGGAAAAATGGCAGAATTCGGGGAATCCTCCGCAATGATACACAAAGACCTCGACAACCTTCACGGAACAGTCTCAAAATTAATGGACCCCTTAATCGATAACGTCAAGGAAATGAAAAAACTTTCTAAATAATTATTTTTTTGTCAATACAAAAGACACGACCCCTGCGATAACTAATAACAAACCCATCCCAAACCAATCACTATCAAACCAGTCCTTAAGCATCCCCCAATTCACAACCCAATTAAAAACATAAGCCGAGCTAAAAATAAAAAATAAAAGCATGCCCCCCAATAGAACCCAAGCAAACCAGTTCCCCTTGCCAAAAAAAGCCGCCAAGTCAATATCAGGAATAAACGCTATAACCACAATCAAAAAAAACAACGAAATCACAATCACCCCAAACCAAGCCGAACTAAATTGCACAAAATCAACCAAACTCGCTTCGACAATAAAAAAACTCGAAAGAATAAACGAAATAAAAAGCATCACCGCCGGACTCTCACCCAAAACCTTAGTCTTAACAAGTAAAGCATAAATCACAATAAATACTAACAAGAACGCAAAAATAGGCATAAAATATCCAATCGCCGAAACATCAGCAACTGCCATTACGAAGAGCCCTTCCCTTTTGAAGAATCCTTCCCCTTAACTGCAATAGAAATAACCGCTATAATACCACCTAAAATCACCAGCGCCCAAAAATTCTCACCGAACCATCCACCAAATCCACCATAATTACTCCACTCATCCCAATCACTAAGCGCCCAAATAACAGCCCCAATACCAACAACATACCCTATCCATTTCATACTCCCAATATCTTTATCCTCAGGGAAAAAGAATCCAATAAAAATTATCAACACTAAAAAAATACTCAGTCCAATCCCAAACCGTGGAAAAATCACTGCATAAAACTCACTCACAAAGTCAAACTGCAACGACAACAGCCCCAATGCAACCGAAATAATCGCCAGAATACCGTCGTTATCCTCCCCTAAAATTTTCGTCTTCTTCAAAATCGCAAACACAACCGCAAAAATCAACAGAAACGGAATCACGTATGAAAAAACACCCATGTCATTCCAGATATTCAAGACTTCGGTAATCGTTGTAACCATAATCTAATCTAATAATCCATATTTATATATCTTTCCAGTTCTCACTTGCCTTTCTTCCCACTAAAAATCGCAACAGCAACCGCACCTAAAACCAAAACAATCATAACAATATTCATCCAAATATCACTCGACGTTCCAAACGAATCCCAAATCTTATCCCACATCCCACTAATAAATAAAACAACACCCACAGTGAACACGGCAGCCAAGCCTAAAAAAGTATACTTCAAACCACTGGGCATATTACTCCCACTCAAATCCCCCGCGACAAAACCATACAAAATCATAAACACCAAAATCACTGCGACACCAACCGCCATCCAAGGCATAATCCCGACGAGGATATCTCGCGGTCCCGGAACTCCAATCAAAATCAGACCAATAACTAAACTAACAATCGCATCAACCTGAGCCTTCCCGTCGCCCAAAATCTTCGACTTCTGCAAAATCGCAAACACGACGACAAACACCAATAAAAACGGTAACAACATCTCCGTAAAAAACGCATTCTCAAATATCATATCAAATCAAATAATCAAACTTATTTAAATATTACTAATACTGACACTCAAAACAATTTCTATTTTCGGTAGTTAAGTTTTGAAGTAAAAATTTTTGCGGCGCACAAGAGTACGTAAAAAAAATTTTACAATAAAATTGACAGCGAAAATAGAAATTACATTAACTCTTCTTCAGAATCAAAATCATCACTACCACTCAACTCTTCTTCTTGCCTAACCGGAACAGCATTCCTATTAATAATCACAACATCTCCAATCGCCTTAATAAACTGATGCGGAACAATAATTCCCCGAGCTCCACCCAAAACCTCAATCATTCCAGAATCCCTAGAAACAACAATCCTCCAGCCATCAATCTTATTATCAACCAAATTAACCTCTTCAATTATTCCAAACAAATCTCCAGAATCGGCATATACCTTCTTTCCGACGACTTCACTCAAGCGCTTTATCTTCAACATGGGGAAACAACAAACTTTTCATTTAAATAGATTTCTATGTTCTAAAACATACAACCACACCAACCCAGATAACTTTATAAAAATCTTTAACCCCTAACTTGCATGAACGGAAAAGAACTTTTTACTATAATCCTTGCAGCCCTAATCCTTGCACTTGCGACCGCATTCAAAAATACCGAAATATTCTTTCCCGCCTTACTAAGTTTCACCATAATTTTAATCCTAAACGTCCTAACAAAAAAAATCGTCGGCTACCACTTCGAAACATCCGTCAAAACAAAATTCTGGACACTCTCCCAATACGGATTCAGAAAAGATATGCACTTTAAACACCCAATTCCGATGGCATGGCTCCCACTTCTAATAGCACTCTTTTCAAAAGGACTCTTTCTCTGGCTCGCGATTTTAGAATTCGACATTAAAGCAAAGACCGAGCGAGTTGCGAAAAGACACGGGCTATACCGATTCACACAAGTCACCGAATGGCACATGGCACTAATAGTAACATGGGGAATCGTAATAAATCTAATAGCAGCCCTAATGGCATACCTCATCGGATTCGAACTCTTCACAAAACTCTCAATCTATTTCATCGCCTGGTCAATAATTCCATTCGGACGACTCGACGGATCAAGAATCTTCTACGCAAGCCGAGCACTCTGGATAACAATATTTACAATAACAGCAATAGTATTAGGCTGGGGATTAATCATCTAATGCCAGAAAAACTTTTCAAAATAAACAACCTACAAAAAAAAGACTTCTCCCTAATCTTATCTGGAGGCTCATCGCTAGGATTAGCTCACATCGGAATAATCAAATTTTTAGAAGAACAAAAACTTCAACCTTCAGAAATAATCGGAACATCTATGGGAAGCGTCGTCGGAGCACTCTACGCAATAGGAAACACCTCAGAAACAATCAGCGAAAAATTAAAAGGACTAAAGGCACGAGACCTTTTTGAAATAAAATACTTCCAAGGCAGAATAGAATATAAAAAAGCAAAGGATATACTAAAAGAAATATTTCGAAATAAGAAAATATCCGAAACAAAAATACCGCTAAAAATAATCGCAACAAACATTAAAAATGGCGAGAAAAAAGTCTTTACAAAAAACGACAACATTTTAATCTACGACGCAATATTAGCCTCAATCGCAATCCCAGGCGTCCTTACTGCAAAACGAATTAAAGGAGAAATTTATATCGACGGATGCGTCAGCTCAAACCTTCCAATCGAAGTAGCAAAAGGAAATAATATAAAACTAGCGATAAATGTACTTAATAGAAAAGTCAAAAACTACCACTACCACAACCCAAAAAAAGGACTCATCAGCAACCTCAAAACAAAATTCGCCATCCTAAAAAGCGTATCCAGATACTATCTCGAAAATCAAACCGAAGCCAAATTAAACACAGTAAAAAAACTCATCTTAATCGAACCCGATTTGAAAGGATTCAATTCACACAAGCTTATCAACTACAAAAAAATCATTGAGGCCGGATACTTCGAAATAAAAAAATATTTCGATAAAGCAAAGAAAATACCAAAGAGAAAAGAAGAAAAGAAAAAGAAAAGAACATCATTAAAAAGATTAATAACCTTCCCAATAACAGAAACAAAGAAGATATTCAAAGATATTCAAAAACTCAAATAAATTCTTTCTAAAAAATCATGGAAGAACTAAAATTAACCCCACGAAAATATCAATCCGCAATATATAAAACTTGCAAAGAAGAAGACTGCCTCGTAATCCTACCAACTGGAACAGGGAAAACCCTCATAGCTGTAATGCTAACAATCCAACGCTTCAAAAAATACCCTCTTCAAAAAATTCTAATCCTCGCCCCAACAAAACCACTAATCGAACAACATTTTGACTCATTCAAAAAAAATCTCCCCGAAGACTGGGCCGACATGCAATTATTCACAGGAAAAACACCCGCGACAAAAAGAAAAGAGATATGGGAAACCGCAGAATTCGTTTTCTCGACTCCTCAATGCATAGCAAACGACATCAGAAAAGAGCTCTACAAATTAGACGAAGTCTCACTCCTCGTAGTAGACGAATGTCACCGCTGCCTCAAAAATTATGCCTATAACAACATAGCCCAGCGTTACAAAATGCAAGCAACCAATCCTCGAGTCCTAGCCCTAACAGCTTCCCCTGGTGGCGACAAAAAAACAATTTCAACCGTCTGCGATAACCTCGGAGTTTCCGCAGTTGAAATCAGAACCCGAGAATCCCCCGACGTCAAACCCTACCTCCAAGACCTAGAATTCGAAAAAATAGAAGTTGATTTTCCACCAAGTTTCCTAGAAATAAAAATCTTATTAGAAATAATTTACAACAGAAAAATTTCCGAACTAAAACACCGACGAGTCCTCTTTGGTCACCCATCAAAAACAATGCTCCTAAAAACCCAAAGCCGACTCATGCAAGAAATCAAAAGAAAAAAAGACCTCAACAAAATGCTCGCAGTCTCAGCCACAGCAACCGCACTAAAAATATCCCACGCCCTAACCCTCCTAGAAACTCAAACAATCTCCTCTTTCATCGCATATCTAAAAGACCTCTTCAAACAAGCCGCAGAAAAAAAATCAAAAGCTGTCCAGAAATTAACAAAGTCCCCAGAATTTACAAAGGCATTCTCCTTAGCCCAACTCCTAACCCATGAACACCCAAAACTCGACAAACTAAAAAACTTAATCAAAACTCAATTTAAAGAAAATCCAAATTCCAAAATCATAATCTTCGCCCAATTTAGAGAAACCGTAAGAACAATCTCCGAAGAACTAAACAAACTCCCTCAAATCAAAGCAGAAAACTTCGTCGGTCAAGCAATCAAAAATCATGCCAAAGGAAAAACAACAGGACTCAAGCAAAAAGAACAAAAAGAAATAATAGAAAAATTTAAACGTGGAGAAATAAATGTTCTAGTCGCAACGTCAATAGCCGAAGAAGGACTAGACATCCCAGAAGTAAACGAGGTCATATTTTACGAACCAATCCCTTCCGCAATCCGAAAAATTCAACGAACCGGAAGAACCGCCAGACTATCAAAAGGAAAACTAAAAATCCTAATCACTAAAAAAACCCTCGACGAAACATTCCACTATGTCGCACACCACAAAGAAAAAAGAATGCACTCCGCAATCCAACAAATAAAAAAAGATTTTGAAAACCCAACCAAAGAGACACAGCACACATTATTATGAAACAAATCGAAAACATCTTCTCCAAAACCAAAACCTTATCCTCAACCATCCCCTGCCCAAACCCAAAAACTCCAATCATCATTGACACCCGAGAAAGACAATCCCTAATCACCGCAAATCTCATCGAACAAAAAGCCAACATCCAACACGAACTTCTCCAAATCGGCGACTACCTAATCAACGACACAATCATCGAACGAAAAACCTTCCCAGACTTCATAGGCTCCATGTTAGACAAAAGACTTCATAAACAACTTCTAGAAATAAAAAAATACTCGAAACATTTCCTAATTCTAGAAAACTTTCACTACAACTACAATCAATTTAACGTCCACGAAAACGCAATCCGAGGCATGCTCCTTTCAATAACAACAGATTACCAAGTTCCAATCATCTACACAAAAAATGAAAAAGACACTGCAAGATTCCTAATCCTAACCGCCAAGCGCTACGAAAAACAAAAATCACAAAATGCAATACGCCAAATCAAGACACAACAAACATCAAAGCTACAAAAACAATTCATATTAGAAGGCTTCCCAGGGATAGGTCCAACTCTAGCAAAAAATCTTTTAAAAGAATTTAAATCACTAAATAACATATTTAATGCCACAGAAAAACAATTAGAAAAAATATTTGATAAAAATAAAGTGGTAAAATTTACATCTCTACTAAAATCAAAAACTTAAGTATTTAAGAGATACACGCTATAGCCTCAGCTAAAGTATATCCATTAGAACAAGCTGGATCCACTTCACAAGCCGTCTCTTCTTCATCAATATTATAACACTGATAATGGCGATCATCACAATCCGAATTATACCAAGGACATTCTATGGACCCTATCCACGCCCAATCGTCATACGCCGCGCACAAATACGGAATATTAGAACGACTATCTGTCCAGTCATCCACCATCACAGTTCTCATCTCACATCTCCATATCTTATACTCACTTTCCTCACACGCACCATTAACACAAAATTCATACGTTTCACAACTCTCAACATCAGCAGGATTATCATAATAATTACACCCACTAGTCACATTGTAAACACAACTCCTATTCACGACCCGCGTCAAATCGGCAGAACAACCTAAAATATGGCCTCCTATAGCACACTCATCCCTACAAAATCCCTCCGGCCAACCACCCTCCCAAAAAAACAACCTCACCTTCTTCGGCAAATAAACCTCCTCCCCCGAACCATTCCCAATCTCCGCAGAAATCAAAACATCCTCGACAAAAATATCATAATCCTTAGTCGCACTAAATGTCATCTTGTCCATCTTACAAAAATCCCTCTCATCTCCCATAAGACAAATCCGAAGCAAATAACCAAACCCATCCGGAATACTCTCCGCAACATACTCATCCAACTCATCATAATTAGTATCCCCAGGCAAATCCGTCTCAACATTCAAAACCGCCAACCTCAACCCCTCATCCATAGCAACCTCATCCAAAATCTGCCTCTGTAAACTATAAGCCTGCTCCTCAATACTCTCTCCCCGCGACGGATGATTAGAATAAACCGCAATTATAGCCCCACTCACAATTAACACCGCAACCGTAGCCTCTAAAATCCGAATCCACCCCAGCTTCCCTCTCATCAAAATATCTATACTTTCTTTCTTATATATCTATCCTTCCCACAAAATTCCTCAACAATCTTCGCCGCAACCTTCACCGTCCTAAAATCATACCTCTTATCTTTATCAACACAAACTTCAACAACATCCAGACACTTCACCCCCCTAACCACAAAAATCCTCCTCAATAAATAAAACAATTCCTTTGACAACAAGCCATTCGGTTCCGGGCAATTAACCCCAGGCGCAAACGCCGGGTCTAAAACATCCAAATCAACCGAAACATAAACATCTTTCCCAAGCGCCCGCTCACTAACATAATCCGCCACAGCCTCCACATCATAAACCTCGCCAAAAACCTTAACCCCTTTCTCTCTCAAAAATCTCCTTTCCTCGTCTTCAACCTTCCTCGCCCCAATCAAAATAACATTCTCACCCTCAACGAATCCCCCTTCAATCAAACCCCTCAAAAACTCCTCATGTGTAGGCTCCTTCATCGGTGGCATACAATCCGCATGTGCATCAAACACAATCAAAAAAGGTTCCCGGTTTTCTTTACTAAACGCCCTAAAAATCGGATAACTAATAGAATGGTCACCCCCAATAAAACAAGCTTGTTCGTTCCCCTCAAAAATTTTTCTACTCTCCAAATAAATCCTCTCCTCGTCTTCATAGATATCCTCATTCCCAACTTTAATCTCCAAAGCATCCTTAATCCCAAGCTCACCTAAAACAGCCCCCACCATCTTCTCCGGACCGCTCTTTCCAAGTCCATTAATTCGCGGCACACTTACAATTTCCATAAAAAGACCCAACAAAATAATATTTTAAACATATCTAATCAATCACGACCTAAATAATTAGAAACACCAGAGCCATACTTTCTCAAAACGACCTCACCAAGACTTCTAATATCTTCCTCTCCATAAACCTTCATTAATTCAACCCGATTCCTATCCCCATACTTCCTCGCCTGCACATGCCTAGCCAAATCACTACCATTACAAAACAACTCCCAATAAGTCGCCCTAAAATATTTCTCAACCATCCCAGAAGAAACATCCACAAACCCACCTTTCCCCAACACCTTAAAAATACCACGCTTAACTCTCTTCTCAAACTCAAAAGCACCCGGACTCTTTTCCAACTCCATTAAGGAAATCCCAACAATTTCTTCTATGACTTCCATTAACCCTCCATCTATCTCCCCTTTATAAAAAAACATATACCAAAAAATACACATCAAAAACCAACAATCATATAAACCCTCAAAAACTTTCTATCTTATATTTCTACGGACCAAGACTAAATGAAGCAAATTCTGTCTTCGAAGCCAATCCCTTAATATCCTCCAACGTCACCTCATTAATCTTTTTTTCATAATCATAATATTCCTCGGCGTCCCCAGCAATCTCCTCCATAATCAAATTCACAGCCGTCTCACTCGAACCCTCCGATTCAACTTTTCTGTTCCCAACAACCTGGACTTTCGCCTCCTCCAACTCTTTCTGACTAATATTCCCCATCTTCCCAAACTCCTCCAAACAAATCTTCTTCACTTCCTCAACTTTAGCTGGGTCAGTCCCAGCCCAAATTACCATATAACCATAATTTTTCCCATTATCCAAATCCGTCTTAACTCCATAGACAAGCCCCCTCTTTTCCCTAACCTCACTAAAAAGTTTACTACTCATCCCATGCCCCAAAATAGCAGAAAAAATCTCAGCCGCATAATTACCTTCATTCCCAGCTTTCGGAAAATGAAAACCAAGTGTAACATTCGCCTGCTCCAAGCCAGCCCTCTTTTCTTCGTTTTTAACATTCTTCAAAACAATTTCGGGCAACTCTACTTTCACACGTGATTCATTCTCTCCAGACAACTTCTCAGCCAAAGAAACAACTTCCTCAAAATTATTATTCCCTACAACACAAAGAACAGAATTTTTCGGAATATAAATCTTATCATGTTTACCCTTCAACTGCTCTCTTGTCATCGCTCTAACAACTTCAGCTCTCCCACCACCAAAATAACCAAACGGCTCCTCATACAAATTTCCTTTGATCTCCTCCAGAGTATGTCTCATCGGATTATCTTTAATCATTTTGATCTCCTCACAAATAACACTCGCCTCACGAGCAACATCTTCCTCAGGAAAAATCGGATTGAAAAAAATATCAAAAATTACATCCATAGCAACCCCAAAATGCTTCGAAGGCAACTTTACATAATAAGCCGTTGTCTCTTCATGGGTAAACGCATTCAACTCACCACCAATCTTCTCAACTTCATCAACAACCTCCTTAACATTTCTCTTCTCCGTCCCCTTAAAACACAAATGCTCAATAAAATGCGCCATCCCTTTCTCCTCAACCGAATCATAACCCGAACCATACTTCACCCCCAACATCACCGTCGTCACATCAACATCCCGCTTCTCAAATAAAACAGTCAGCCCGTTATCCAAAACTTTCTTCTGAAATTTCATAAACCAACAAGAAAAATTCCACTTAAATACATTTCCAAACAAAAAACAATTTTTATTTTCAATAGATTTAGACGAGGCGAACGGTTCTGTGGCGTACAGAGGTACGTGAGGGTTCGTCCAACGAAGTATAAAGCATTGAAAATCAAAATTACTCAAAGAATTCTTCTAGTTTAGGAACAACCTGCTTCTTCCGACTCATCATACCACCAACCCAACAATCCTCACCACAACCAAAAACCTTCCTCTCTAAATGTTTATCCCCACTAATACAAATCAACTCCGTCCCTTGCTTCAAAACATCAGTCAACATCAAAAAAACCGCATACCGCCCCTTCTTCAACTTCACAGCCTCCTTCAACAACTTATCCTTCATCTTCAAAGCCTCATCCAAACCAGCCAACTCCAACTGACCAATCCCAATCTTTTTCCCATTCATCTCATAATTCTTATAATTCCTCGTCACTAAACGCTTAGCACTTATCCCCTTAATATCCGACCTAACCTTAAACATCTCAACCCCCAACGCCTCAACATCCTCGACACCAGCAATTTCCGCCAACTCGTCAGCAACCCACCTATCCACATCCGTAGTAGTAGGCGACCTAAAAATAACAGTATCACTCAAAAGAGCACAAAGCATTATTCCGGCAATATCTTCAGGAATCTCTTTCTTAAAAAAATCAAACAAACCCTTAAGAATAGTGCACGTGCTCCCAAGCGGACGAACCAAAATATCAACCGGACTATCCGTACTAACATCCCCAAGATTATGATGGTCAACAATCCCTACAATATCCGCCTCGTCCATACCATCAACAGCCTGCGACAATTCCGTATGGTCAACCAAAATAATTTTCTCATCTTTTGCACTTTTCAAAATCTCAGGCACCGCAACCCCAAATTTTTCCAAAACAAACTTAGTCTCCGTATTAAGCTCCTCAGAAATTCTCGCCTCACACTCAACACCTAATTGCCTCTTCAGCTCCGCAACAGCAATAGCCGCACAAACCGCATCACTATCCGGACTCTTATGCCCAACAGCATATATCACCATAATAAAAATAAAATTCCTAAACTTAAATACCTAACGCTTCTCAACAATTATAATTCTCTCACATTGAGCCAGAGAAGTGTGAATGATTTATTTACGAACACAAATAATTCTTTCCCCAAACATCTCAAAATCTTTTTTCACATCAAAATTCTTTATTAAAAAATCAACCAACCACTTCCTTCTAACCGCAAACTTCTTCCTCCCACCCAGACTAACCAACGGCAAACTAATCACCAAAACCTCTACATTTTCCATCACGACAGAAATAAACTCCTTAGAAAAATCCCTCTTCATATTCTCCAAAGCATCAATAACCTGAAACATAAGAACAACCCGAGATTTCTTTGCCTTCCTTAAAATTTTCACAACTCCTTCAACGTCAAACAAATCCAAACAAACCGCCCGAGCATCAAAATCCTTTTCCTTAAAATAAACATTCATCAACTCAACCAACTGCCCCGCAGCCTCAATCCCAACATACTCAATACCTTTAGGTAGATATTCATAACTAAACCCATTCACCCCACATCCCAAATCAACAACACTCCCAACATCATCAACCCCTTTAAGGATCTTAGAATAAAATTCCCCATAATCACGTTTCTTCGACGACATATGAATTCCCAATAAATCCCCCTTCCCCTTCAAAACCCGATTCGTCAAAAACACACCAAAATATTTCCGAAGCAAACTCCGAGCCTCTTTAATATCATCCTTTGATTCCACCAACGCTCTCTTCACAACAGAATCTGGCAACCCAAAAAACTCTCTCTTCTTTTTAACTTCTTTAATCAAATTCATACTCCAATCCCCTGAACTCCAAACAAAAATTTAAAATCTATCCTACTCTTTTTCCCAAACTTAAAACCATCACAACTCGATAAAATAAATACTCTTTTTAAAATCCACACCCTCAAATAAACTCCATCTATTTTTTTCGGTTTAACAAACTTTCCAACTCGATATTCTTTTTTTCTACCTTCTATTTCCGTAGAAAGAAAACTCCCATTTCCAAATCCAATCTCTGTAAAAACTCTTTCTCTCATCTAACCCTCACCCCCCTCATAAAATGCCGAAACTCCCCCTCACTCTCAATCTCAAAATCAATCTCAATCCTCTTCGAATACCCTGGCATATTCAAAACACAACTCTCTGCCTCGCCACCCTCAAAATCCAACCTAAACTTATACTTCTCAGCCAAATTCTTCAGCTCACCAAAAGCCTCCCTGTCAATCACCCGGCCAAGCCACTCCTTTCCAATCCCATCAGAAGCAATCTTAATCATCACAACCTCAAAACCTTCCGCCAACAATTCCTCCCAAAGTTTTTCCGACTCATAATCTAAAATAGGTGCAACAAATTCCAACCCAAATTCACCACAAATTTTCTCAATCCTCGTCCCCTGGTAAGAAGACGCAATCCCTCCAACCACAATCCCCTCAACATCATCCTTAATCTTCCCAATCAACTTCCTTAAATCATCCAATTCCTCCTCTTTCCTCCCCTCGCTCTCAACCGAAATCATCTCAATCCCCAACCTCTCAACCTGCGCCTCCAACAAACCGAAATCCTGCTTATGAAACATAAAACTATCCTCATTCTTAGGAAAAACATTCAACAAAAATTTAACATCATCTCCACGTTTCAAAACCTTATGCAAAGCCAAACTAGAATCCTTTCCCCCACTAAACAAAACAGCTAATTTCATAAAAATAAAAAAATCTCTTAATTTAACAACCTTTCTACTTCTTATCTACAACAGTAAATTCGATGATTATATGTCGCATACGAAGCCCAAGTATACATCGAGTGACCTGCCATATAATATCCAACTGGACAAACCGCTTGATAATATGCCCCTGCACCACAAGAATGCCCGCATGTACTAACATATATCCACTGACAAGTACTTTGCCCCAATGAAGTGCTTACACTAGCAACTCTGTTATTGACCCACGCCCTCGTCACATCACAATTCGTCCCATCGCTCAAACAAGTCCCCCCAAGTTCCCCAGCATCATGTCCCATAACAGCAGGCTCACTTCCCCCAAAAGCATAAACAACCCCAACACCCAACAAAACAACAATCAACCCAATCCAAATAAAATCTCTCTTCCCCAACTCTATTTTCACCATAACAAATTCACGTTTCTAATCTATTTAAACTTTTACCGCAAACCAAAAACAATTACTTATCCCACTTATTCTTCGGTCCCCGAATCACTAACCAAACAACCCAACCAAGAAGAGCCAATATCACAACGCCAATCAACAAAGCAACATAAAACTCAGCAGTAAAAACCTTCCCGTCTCCCGAACCTCCATCTTCAACAACAATCTCTTCAGTCCCATTTTCATCTCCAAAAACCCCACCCATAACCAAAACAAAAACAAACAGCCACACGAAACTAAACCTCATAAATTTAATAAACCTCCTAACATTAAAAACCTTATGGAACTAAATCAAAACGCAGTTTTGGAAAATAAGTTTTTTTACTTGCGAGAAATTTCTTTTTTCTAAAAAGAAAGAAATCATGGCAAGCACAAACCAATCACCCTTCTACCAAAAAGCCGAACAAGAATATCAAGAAGCCACCTCGGACGAAGAAAGACTCGTATGCCTAGAAATCATGATGAAGGAAGTCCCAAAACATAAATCTTCGGAAAACATGCGAAAGAATTTAACAAATCGCTACAAAAAACTAAAAACCTCTCTAGTCAAACAAAAAAAATCAGGCAAAGGGAACCAAGTCGGAATCAAAAAAGCTGATATGCAATGCGTCCTCACAGGATTCCCAAACACCGGAAAATCCACAATCTTCCAAACCCTAACGTCCCAAGAAACAAAAACCTCCCCACACCCTTTCACAACATACCAACCCCAACTCGGAACCTTCCACTACAAAGACGCCCAAATCCAAATCATCGACATCCCCTCATTCCCAAACCACGACAAATCCCTCGTCAACTCAACCGACACACTCCTCCTAACAATCGACAACCTTGACCAAATCAAAAAAGCCACAGACCTCCTTTACAGAACCCACGCAAAAACCATCTTAGTATTTAATAAAGAAGACCTCCTCTCAGAAATAGAAAAAAGAAAAATAGAAGCAACCCTAAAATCAAAACACAAAAAACTCTCCTACATATTTCTATCAAATTCACCGACTAAAACGAAACTCACACAACTAAAACGAAAGATATTCAAAACATTCCCAATCATCCGAATCTACACAAAAGAACCCAAAAAAATTCCAAGTAAAGAACCAATGATATTAAAGAAAAATTCAACTTTCAGAGATGCCGCAGAAAAAATTCGAAAAGGAATGTCAAAAAAAATCAAACGAGCACGAGTCTGGGGACCATCTAGTAAATTCGGCGGTCAAATAATCGGATTAGAACACCACCTAAAAGACAAAGACATAATAGAGTTTCAAACAGAATGACAACAAGAGCGGAAAAGTTAACTCTTATCTTAACTCTCCTAGGAATTCTCTTACTAATCTTCCTCGCCCAAACAAAATCAATCCAAACCGCCACAATAAGCTCAATCCACTATTCCCCTACAAAAACCACAATCCAACTAGAAAACCACTCAGCCGAATTAATTATATTCGACAAAATAAATCTATCTCTCAATAAAAACGACCAAATAAAATTCCAAGGAAAATCCAGCATTTACAAAAATAAAAAACAAATCATCATCGAAAGAATTTCCGTCCTAAAATAAAATGCTCAACCTAATTCTCCCCCTGCTCCTCGGCATCCTCTCCGGAACCATCAGCGGCCTAACCCCCGGAATCCACACCAACCTCATAGCCACAATAATAATCTCCATCCCTTTCTTCCTAAAACTACCAACCACCACCCTCCTCATCTTCCTCACCAGCACCGCGATAACACACACTTTCCTAAACTTCATCCCATCAATCTTCTTCGGAGCACCAGACGAGGACTCATTCCTAGGGGTTCTCCCAGGACACAAATTTCTACTAAAAGGACTCGGAATCCACGCAACAAAACTGACCATCATAGGCTCGACCATCGCAATCGCCTCAATGATTATCGTCATCCCTATCTTCCTCTTCATCCTCCCAAAACTCTACCCATTCATCAAACAAATGATGGCGTTCTTCCTAATCTGGGTAGCAATCTTCCTACTTTATACAGAAAAAGAAAAAATGAAATCTATCCTAATTTTTGCCCTAGCAGGATTCCTCGGCTTAGCAACTTTCAACCTAAACCTACAACAACCCCTCCTCCCACTTTTGACAGGACTATTCGGAACTTCAACAATAATTTATTCAATAAAATCAAAATCAATCCCTCCAAAACAATCCCTGGAAAAACTCCACATCGACAAAAAAGAACTAATCAAACCAACACTAGCAACCATCCTCATCTCTCCAATCTGCTCCTTCCTCCCAGGACTCGGTTCCAGCCAAGCCGCAATAATAAGCTCTTCAATATTCAAAAAACTAAACCGAGAACAATTCCTAATCCTCCTCGGGTCAATCAACACCCTAGTGACCGCTACCTCCTTCCTAACTCTCTACCTATTCCAGAAACAAAGAACAGGAATCGCCGCCGCCATCTCACAAATAACCCAAATATCGACGACAAACTTACTAACAATTTTCACAACAATCCTAATCTCATCAATAATCTCAATTCCAATAACAATCTTCTTCGCAAAAAAGATAGCAAAAATAATCCACAAATTTCCATACAGTAAAATTTCCCTAGCTATCATAATTTTTCTGACTGCCATCACATTTTACTTCACAGGAATTCTCGGCCTAATCGTCTTAGCCGTCTCAACATCACTAGGTCTAACCTGCATAGAATTCCAAACCAGAAAAAGCATCCTAATGGGCGCAATCCTAATCCCAACAATTATTTTCTACCTCCCCTTCTAATCTTCTAAAAACTTATAAACCAAAATACCCTTACTAAACCATGACAAAAGAGTCCGCCCTCTTGGGAATCGCAGGAATAATTCTCGGAATAGGAATATACTCAAAAACCAACGCAATCATCCCATCCCTAGTCCCAGCCATAATCGGAATCGCACTAATAATCTTCTACAAAGAAGAAAACAAAATAGAGAAAAGGAGGGATAAAAAATGAAAGAACTACCCACAACAACGGCACTAGAAATACCCGGCAAAAAAATCACAAAAGTCTTAGGTATAGCAAAAGGAAACACTATCAGAGCAAGACATATAGGTAGAGATGTTCTGGCCGGACTCAAAAACGTCGTAGGCGGCGAGATAAAATCTTACACCCAAATGACAACCCAAGCAAGAGAAGAAGCATTCAACAGAATGGTAAACCAAGCAATCGACATGAAAGCCGACGCAATAATCGGAGTAAGATTCTCAACAGCGATGGTGATGCAAGGTGCAGCTGAGATGCTGGTTTATGGCACAGCTATAAAACTTAAATAAAATTCTAACAACCTAACCCCTTCTACGCTCCAACTCTCTCTCTAAATATTTTGCATAATTCTCAATATCCGCTTTACTCAGATATTCTCTAAATCTAAAATTATGTTGCAATTCCCTATATTCCTCTTTCCTCGTGCTCCTATTGTTTAATCTCTCCATAACCTCATACCACCTTCGGACTTCCTTGGCATCATAAAAACAATCTTGCCCACAATCCCGTAATTTTTCAATCAACCCATCTCTAAGAGGAATAAAAATATCCTCACTTTGGGACAAGTTTCGCTTAATCCCATTAACAGCAGATTTCATATTTCCTTTAACTTTTCTCCTAGCTCCAGGCATAAAAGAAAAACGCAACCTACGTAAATTTTTCGTATATATATCATAAAATTTAAAGACTAATCTTTCATCCATAAAACAAAAACCACCTCTAATTATTTAAGTATTTATATCATCAAAAAGTTATATCAACATTCGAGGCATCTCGAGCACTACTTTTAGAACCGCAGTAAAACTAAAATAATTCTAAATCAAGAAGTTAAGTTCCTCTAAATTAGCAACCAGTATGCAAGACCAGCGACGACAATAACCGCAGCGACAATCCCCATCCAAAGCCACATTTTAGAACCACCTTCTTTTGCTGGAACCGCAGCAGGAGTCGCAGGAGTCGCGGGAGTCGTAGCCGCTTCAGCCGGAGCCGAAGTCGCAGGAGTCGCAACCGCTGGTGCAGCTTGTGTTTCCACTTTTACCATAACATCAACAACAAACTTCCATACTTAAACATTCTCATTAGCCTACTTTGCAACAGGAGAACAAACCAAAACACTCTTAGCAATAAACGCATCCCCAAACTCCTCACTTTCCTTAAGTTTCCCCGCAATCTTCACGCCATCCCCAATCTTAATCCTCTCCGCATCCTCCCTCATCTTCTCAAAATCCCGAGGGAAAATCGTCACTTTCAAATCCCCAGACCTAGAACTCAAATCCATAAACGCCATATCATCCCCTTTCTTCGTCATAATCTTCGTAAACCTCTTAACCAAACCAAAAACATCCACCTCCAAATCCTCTTTCAATTTATTAAAAGGAACAAACTCATTATTCTTAGACTCAGCGTAAGCATCAACCGCATGCCCCGAAACACAAACCCCCAACAACTCCTCCTCCAAATCCAACTGCTCCTTCAAGCTCAACGGCTCCAAATCAGGATACTCCACAACATTTGCAATCCCCCCACCAAAAAGCGCCATCTGCTTCTCACGAGAATTCTGGGTCACACAAACCCTATCATAAACAGAAAGCAAACTCGCCCTATTAATCCCCATATCATCAAAACATCCAACCGAAATCAAACTATGACAAACTCTCTTATTCACCTTCGATAAATCAACCCTATTAATAAAATCCTGATATGACTTATACGGTCGCCCCTCGAGAATCTTCGCCATAGCCTCTCCTCCAACATTCTTAATCCCACTCAACCCCACACGAATCACTTTCTCATGCCTCTTTTCATCTTTCTCCATAAAACTCCCAACCTTCCCTCCACGAGAAGTCACGTGAGTCGAAGACTCCTTGACTTTTTGTGGAAAATCTTCCTCGCGAACCTCGACTAAATCAACCGAAAAATCCTCTTTCGAACTATTAATATCTGGATGCAAAATCTTAATACCCTCACCCCTAGCAGATTCCAAATAAAGCGCCAACTTCTCAGGATTCTTAACAGCCGAAGAAATCGTCGCAGCATAAAACTCAACAGGATAATACTTCTTCAAGTAAGCGGTCCGATACGAAATCAAAGCATACGCAGCTGCATGAGATTTATTAAAACTATAAGCCGCAAACTTCACAATATCATCCCATAAATGATTCACCTCACTCTTCTCCATCCCTGAATGCTTAACACAACCCGACTTAAACTGCCCCTCCATTTTTTCCATCAAAGCTAAAATTTTCTTCCCAATCGCCTTCCTCAAAACATCACTGTCCCCCGCACTAAACCCAGCCAAAGCCCGACTCAACTGCATCACCTGCTCCTGATAAACCATAATCCCATAAGTCGGCGCCAAAATTTTCTCAGCATTAGGATGAACATAACTAACCGCCTCCCTACCTGCCTTCCTATTCGCATACATAGGAATATATTGCATCGGACCAGGACGATAAAGCGCAACAATCGCAATAATATCATCAAAACAAGTAGGTTTAATCTGCGCCAAAACCTTCCTCATTCCCTCGCTCTCAATCTGAAAAACCCCAATACTCTTTTCATCCCGCAACATCTCATAAACCGAATCATCATCCATCGGAATATTTTCCAACCACTCCGAATCCTTCCCAATCGCATCCAAAACCTTCTTCACAACATTTAAAGTCTCCAGCCCCAAAAAATCAAACTTCACCAAACCATAACTCTCGACATCTGGTCCCTCAATCTGCGTAATCACATCTCCATTCTTCCCATAAGTCGGAATATATTCATTAATCGCTTTCTTCCCCCAAACAACACCACAAGCATGAACACCCTTATGCCGAACACAGCCCTCCAGCCTTTTCGCAATCTTAAAAATCTTTTTAAACTTCTTTTCAAAATCCCGAAGCTTCCTAGCCTCGTCCGTCAAATGCCCATCCCTCTCGGCATCCAAACTTTTCTGAATCGTCCCTTCAGCAACCGACTTCGTAATCGCATTCGCCTCATCAAACGGAACCCTAAAAACCCTCATCACATCTTTCAAAACCGCCTTCGCACTCATCGTCCCAAACGTCCCAATCAACGACACCTTATCCTCACCATATTTCTTCCGAACATAATCCAAAACAACATCCTTATCCCCAAAATCAATATCAAAGTCCGGTAATGAAATCCTATCTGGATTAATAAACCTCTCAAACAACAATCCTAATTCCAAGGGGTCAAGCTGAGTAATCCCCAAAGCATACGCAACAATCGAACCCGCACCACTCCCTCGTCCCGGCCCAACCTGACAATGTTTCTTCGCGTCCTCGATAAAATCCGCAACAATCAAAAAATACGCCTCGAACCCCATATTCGAAATCGCATCCAACTCAAATTCCATCCTCTTCAAAGCCTCCTCATAATTATCCCTATCCCCATAAATCCTATCAACCCCGTTCTTACACAACTTATACAAATACTCCCTATGCGTCGAACCATCCGGCGTCTCAAAATCAGGAAAAATCGGCTCACCCATCTCCAACTCAACATTACACCTATCAGCAATCTCACAACTCAAGTCTAAATACTCCTGCGGAAAAATCTTCCTCATCTCCTCCTCGCTCTTAATCCAATATCCACTCCCAGAAAACTTAAATCGTTTCTCAACATTCATATCACCATTAGTCTGAATCGCAAGCATAACCTCATGAGCATAAGCATCATCCTTCTTCAAAAAATGCGAATCACAAGTCGCAACAATCTTCAAATCCATTTCTTTCGCAATTCTCTTATAAAAATCGGCAACAACCTTCTCCTCAGAAATCCCATGATCCTGCACCTCTAAATAAAAATTCTCCTTCCCAAAAATATCAATATATTCTTCAATCAACTTCTTCGCCCTCTCCTCGTCCCCACCAACAACCGCCTGGTCAACATCATTCGCCAAACACGCCGTCATACAAATCAATCCCTTAGAATACTTCCGCAACAATTTCTTATCAACCCGAGCCTTATAATAAAAACCCTCATTATTCGCAATCGAATCAAGCTTAACTAAATTCTGATAACCCTCCAAATCCTTCGCCAACAAAATCAAATGATACCTCTTCGCGTCCTTATCCTTAATCCCAATATCATCACAAACATAAACCTCACAACCCATAATCAACTTAACCCCAGCTTTCTTCGCCGCCTGATATTTCTTAATCACAGCCCCCATATTTCCATGCTCCGTAATCGCAACCGCATCCTGCCCCAACTCCTTCACCCTGCCAAACAATTCATCAACCTTCGTCGCCCCGTCCAAAAGAGAATACTCCGTATGTAAATGTAAATGCGTGAACCCCATCTTCCAAAAAAGTCAAACCACTTTAAAAAAATTGTCGTGCTCTTGTTAAGTTACAACAATAAAAACAAATAATCAATCAAAATTATCTTTTTATCAAGCCTGCATATGGACTTGTCCAATCTTCTCTTTTTTTGAGCTCTTTAATAATTTTTTTACTTCCAGTATATGCAAAGCTCCATAATGAAGAATATTCTCCATTTTCGGGAGAATCAGTAACACGTGGAAGAGAATAATGATCTTGACAATCGGAATAATGAGTCTGGTCAGGACGCTTAAAAACTATTGAATTTTCTAATTTTATCTTTGGTTCTTGACGAGAACCCCTCATTTCTTCAAATTCACCTAGAACTAATTGCTCAGCACCATCTGAACCCTCCAAAATTAATAACACTAAAGGGTTTCTCTCTATTATACTACTTCCTTTCATAAGAGGTTTAATAATAACATTTCGCAATTCTTCCATATCTAATCCCATCAATTATAATATATAAACTTTCCTATAAATAATCACTTTAAAATGACTACATATTTCATAATCCCAAACTACTCTGCTCCTCCCCCTTCCCAAAAATCCTCTCAATATAATCCCCTATCAGCTCCACATTCTCCTTAGTATAACTCGAAATATTATAATCCCTAACCAACTCCATCGCCGGCTCCAAATACTTCCGAACACTCCCCTCACTCACCGTGAAAATCACCTTCCCATCACACTTAAAACAACTCCCCTTCAACGGCACCCGGCGATATTTCTCATTACAAACCGAACACCTAAAACCCTGCCTCCCAAACTTCCGCAAATTCCCACGAATATCCCGAAGAAAATGCCTCTCCAAAACCAACCTTGCAACATCGTCCTCATCAACCGAACGAAGCTTCCCCGCCAACTCCATCTGCGCCGCGACCTTCTCTTTCATCGTCGGCAAAACCTTATACATTCCATTATTATTACCAAAATTAAAATCACCGGTATCATGACTAAAACCATTTCCAACAAACCCATCCTCTCCAGCTTTCAATTTATCCGAAATCGTCTCAACCTTATTCTTAATCACACTTGAATGCAACCCCTGCTCGGCAGCCTTATATAATTCCAACGGATATTTCCCACAACTCTCAAAAAACAAAATCTGGTCATCAACCTCCCCTGCTCTAATCCTCGCATTCAGAACCAACGGCGCATCCTGCCGACCACCACGATGACTCGGCAAAAACTCTCTAGAAAAATTCAACAAAACATCCATCAACAACATAACCGAACACTCGTCCCCATCACAATCCCGCCTCATCGCTGCGTGCATATACGGACTCGCCAACAAACCCTGCATATTTGAAAACCCAATAATCCTCCCAATAACACCAGCACAATTATGCGGCGCCATACAAACAACCTCAACCCCAATCAAATCACCCCTACCCTCCAAATTATAAAACCGCTCCAACCCATAAAACCTACTCAACTCCTCGTCAACAAAATTCGCAATATTAAAAAACACCTCGCCAGCCCTCTCATCCTTCGCCTCAGAACAATTAGGTAAAACAATATCATGCGGCTTCAACTCCAAAATTTGGTCATCACTCACCAAATCCTTCCCACCAACATCCTTCAAATATCCAAGCTCTCTAATCTTCTCAAAACCAACCCCAACCTCCTTCGGCTTAAAATGTGTCAACGGAATCTCCGTAGCATCATAACGAATCGTCCCATCCTTATTAACACTCAAACCAAACTTCGCCCGCAAAATCCCCTTCGCCAAATTCTCCGGAACCCTCAACTTACTATTCAACCTCTTCACCCCCTTAACCATCGCCGGAACCTCAAAATCCTTAAAACCCAAATCCTCAATCGCCCTATTAAAATACCCTCCAATTTCAACCTTCCTATTCCAAAAAAAACCAACCTCGCCATGCAACTTGCACTCCCCATCCTTAATCTCATTACACTGCCGACAATAATTCATCCTCACTCCTTTCTCTCCACACGCCAAACACCTCTCACAAAAACCAACCTCGCCACATCCACATTTAAACACCGGAAAATCCCCTCTAACAAAACCCTTCTCAATCGCCTCCTGAATACTACTCAATCTCCCACCCTGATTCCCAACAGGAAACAAAGCATTCGGACTACCCGCCAACTTCCGCAACTTCGCTTTTTCGGGCCGACCCATTCGAGCCCCAATAAAAACCCCAGCCTTATCTTTCACTTCAAATTCACACAACCCATTCACAATCTCCAAAACATCCCTTTCGTCACTCTCATCCGCCTTAAACTCCAAAACCTCTCCATTATAAACTTCCGACTTCCCAAGATTAAACAACAATGCCCGAGCATCCTTTTCAACAACAATATTATCCAACACAACTTCATGCTCCACACCCAAAATCTCAAGCGCCCGCTTCCCCGAGTCAAACTGCTCCCTAACACCCCTTTCCCAATTCAACACCAACTTACCCGCACGCCAAATCCCTCCATTCAACCACTTCAACAAACCAACAAATTTCTCATTAGAAATCTGCGACCAATAAAAAATAAAATCTGGATGAAGCGGAACCCTTTTCTCTTTACTAATTTTCACGACATCTTCAAAACTCAAATTTTCAACATCTAACTCTTCTCCAACCTCAAGCGCCCACCACTCCTCAACATACCCAGACCTCACCAAATCCGCATTCCTATCAATCACATCCCCAACAGGAAACAAAATATCCCCCAAATAAATAATTTCCTCAATCTCTCCATCATTATACAACTTACGAGCCTCATCATAATCACTAAGTCTCCTAACCGAACCGTCCTTCAATTTCACAATAGGTCCATCAATGGAATCACAAGAAGTTATAATACAGCCTTTCGTCGGTCGCTCCAATCTCAATTGTGTCCCATGAGACAAAAACCCGCCAGTAACACCCATCGTCGCAGGATGAACTGAAACCGCACTAAACCCAGCCGTCCTACCTCTCCCATAACGAAACCGAAAACTACCCGACCGACCCGGATGCCCATAAACAGGACGTCCTGCAACCAAATCCTTAATATAAGTCGCTTCAACTTCCACATCTCCCGCCTCTTTCTTTTTATGCAAAATCAAATAATCTTCTAAATAATCCCAACCACTACAAACCACACCATTTTTCTTCACCCCCCTTAAACGACCCAAAGCCTTCCCCGCTTTCTGAGCCAACCCCTCCGAAAAAGCCAAACACATACCACCCCTAATCCGATTCGTTCCAACCCTATCTAAATCCTTAAAATTCGAAACCTCAATCCGCTCGGTCGGGTCACCATCAATCTGAATCGGCAAACCCTCAGCCAAAAACCTAATCTCTTTCTCAGTCGGAAAATACTGCAAATTACTAACCCTCTCATGGAAATCCCTGTTTTCCGCCACATACCTTCCAACCTCCTCCTCATTAGAATCATACTTCGCATACCCAAAACTCTCCCTTAAATAATCAATCAACATCAAAACCAAACAAACACTCGTAGTCCCAGCACTCCGAATCGGCCCACTAAAACTCACAATAAAATAATTCTCACCACTCTTCGTCTTCCCCAACCTCAAACCAGTATAACCCTCAATCGGACTCGCAACAACCCCCAAGGTCATATAAGCAAAACCAACACGAATCCCAATATCAATTCTCTCAAGCTCACCCCCAAACTTCCCAAATTTCCCCTCCGCAATTTCCCTAGCAACAACAAACGCAACCGTAGAATCCAATTTCCCATACCTCTCTTCCAATTCCAAAATCCGCACAGAAACCTTCTCAACCGACAAACCAGAATAAATAGTTTTAACCAAATTAACAGCTCGCTCCGCCATCGTCATAGCCAAAGGACACTCAACATCACCAACAGAATCCAACTCCTTTGACCGAGCCTCACGCGCCGCAACATAAGCCGCATCCACATTTCTCTTCAAGTCCTCAAAATACTTCTTCATTCTTTCACCTCGGGCTCACTAGAGTCATGTCCGTCGAGGACCTCAACTCTCTCCAAAATCTCTCCCCAATCCCTACACCGACAAACATTCTCATGCTTAACACTCTGATTCCAAGGCTTGTCTAATAACAAAACCCTCAACCCATTCTTAGCGTAACCAAGAGATTCGTCCTCACTATCCTCAATAATAACCTTAATCCCCAATTCCCTACAAATCTCATCCTTATTCTTAGCTCCACCCAAAACATCCCCAGAAAAAATCACCCTATCTCCCAAAACCCCAAACTCATTAAAAATTAAATCACGGGTCACCTTAGAAATACTCTTCGGCCTCGATGTAATAAAATAAATATCATAATTATCTCTCAAAAACCTCACCCCTTTTTGCGCACCCTCAACAAAAATAACATCCTTATAATAACCCATCAAATTATATTCCTCCATTATATCAAACATCACTTTCTTCTCAATCTCCAAAACCTTCCATAAATTATAAGTAAAAACATCCTCATATAAAACACTCTTATATCCTCGACTCTTAGCAACTTCCAAATACCTCTCAACAAATTTCACAACAACCTCATCAATATCAATCGCAATTTTCATTATCACAACCCTCCAATTTACAAATTAAATCATCTCCCTCATCCCACTTAATCTCACTATCACTAAAATCCACAATCTTAACTTCACGCGTCTTCAAATTAAACAACGGCACCTTACAAGGGTCAGGCTTATTCCCAACTCTCTCCTCAAACGGCGTAATCGATTGCCAACAAGAAGTCGAAACCATCAAAACATTATTATAACTCTCAACCTCCGCCCGATGCCTATCACCCACAACAAAAATATCCGGAACACTCTCAATAACCAAATCATCCTTTTCCTTCCTAGGAATATAATCCATAATTCCATAAATCGGCGCCAAATGCCTTCGCCTCAAAATCTCCTCCATAATCTTACTAACCTTAACACCACGAAGTTTCGGCATCTCAGCAATAAACCCATTTATACTCGCCCCATGATACATCAAAACCCTAAAACCCGAACCAATCTCAACCTCACAAGGATTTGAAACCAAAAATAAATTCTCCATCCCAACTAAACCAGGCGCCCACTTATCCGAAATCGCAGCCTGCGGCTCCCCCAACCAAACAGCATCATTCTGCCCCGGACACATCACAATCAAAACATCCTTCCGAATCTTCCGCAAAATCTCCTCCAACTTCCTATACTGAGCCCTACAACTCTTAATCTTCAAAAATTTCTCCTGCCCCGGATAAATCCCAACCCCGTCAATATTATCTCCAACCAAAAACAAATACCCAACCTTCTTCGCAATCGCCCGCTGCCTTTCATTCCCAACCTCACCATTCAGCCAATCCACAAACTTCAAAACCCTATCCTCCAAAAACATCCTAGACCCCACATGAAAATCCCCACTAAACGCAACAAACTCATCAACATCACCAAACCTCTCCTTTCCCAATTTAGCTTCAGGAAAAATAAAATCATTAGCAAACAGCATCTTACTCGAACCCGAAACCCTAAAGCCCACAATATCATCCAACACCAAATTCTGCGCCCGCTCAAACAACTCCTTATTCTCACGATTCACCAAAACAACAGATCGCCCAGTTAAATCCTCAATTTCAATCAACAAATTCTTACTCTTCGTAATTCTCTTCCCAGAAATCATAGCAACAATCGTATAAACCCCACTATTAACCCCAAGCCTTCTTATCGAACTCAAGTTATTAAACCCTCGCTTAACCAACAAACCCCTCAAAAACTCAAACCTCGACCTAAAATAAGAAATAAAATCGCCATTTTCAATCTTACTTGACTTAAAATTAATATCAGATAAAACCTTCACCCCCTCGACTTTTTTCCCATCAACCAAACCCACAAACTTACCTAAATTCTCATCATACAACCTCTTCGTAATAACCTTTTCCTCACTCAAATCAATCAAAACACCAACAACACCCAAAGCGTCCTCTTCGCCCAAACCACACAAAACATCAAACAACTCTCTCTCCAACAAAAAACCCTTCTCCGCGCATATCTTCAATATTTTACTTTTCATCAAAATCAAGGAATCTACAGTTCTACGGAACTTGTCCTTAGTTTTATTTTATCTAAAAGTTTAACGAATCACTTAAAATCGTTTCAACTTTATCAAACAAATTCGATGGAATACTTAAACGTATCTCACGCGTCCGCCCATGCCGCCCTTTCGAAATAACCTTCGCATTAATCAAACCCAACATATCAATCTCAGCCAAAATATCACTAATCCGACGCTGCGTCAAAACATCCGTCTTCGTCTCGCCACAAACACCCTCATAATAATTATAAACATCCCCCGTATAAAACTTATCCAACTTCCCATCCTTCGCCTTCTTAGTCAACTGCAAAATAGAATACAAAACCAACTGAAACTGTTTAGGCTCACCCTCAACAATATCCAAAATCTTATCCCTCTCCATCTTTAAATTCGCCAAATCAATATACTTCTCACCTATCTCCTTCTCTCCCTCCCTCTCCGACAACTCACCAGCAATCCGAAGTAAATCAAGCGCCCTTCTAGCGTCCCCATGTTCACGAGCCGCATAAGCCGCACATTTAGCAATCACCCCGTCTGCAACGACATCCTCCTTAAACGCAGTATCACACCTCTCTTTTAAAATATCCTGCAACTGAATCGCATTATAAGGATGAAATACAAACTCCTCCTCACCCAACGAAGACCGAACCCTTGGATCAATATTCTCTAAAAAAGTCACCTCATTCGAAATCCCAATCAAAGAAATCTGCGCCTTACTAAGCTCCTGGTTCAAACGAGTAAATGAATACAAAAACGTATCATCCATCTTCTTAATCATTTGGTCAATCTCATCAAAAACAAACACAATCAACTGCTTTCTATCGTCGATTAATTCAATAAATTTCGCCCAAACTCTATCCGTCGGCAAACCAGTAGATGGAATCTCCCCACCAAGCTGCCGAATTAAAGCCGCTAAAACCCTATATTCAGTATCAGCAACTTTCTTCAACTTGCAATTCAAATACTTAAAACTCATATCAACATCCAACTCCTCAGCCTTCTTTATTATCTCATTCTGAACATACTGCACTGAAAGCGTCTTCCCAGTACCCGTCTTTCCATAAACAAATAAATTACTCGGCCTCTCGCCCCTTAATGTAGAAGCCAAAATAGAAGCAATAGATTTAATTTGATTATCACGATGCGGAATTGAACTCGGAGTATAACGAACCTGTAGAACCCCTTTATTTTTAAAAAGACTATTATTCACAGCAGAATTAAAAATACTATCCAACTTAACACCCATTTTTAACCTCCATTAAAAAAATTAATTTCAGAACTATTTAAACTTTCATATACTAGAAACAATACCCTATCACCATCACTTCCTATAGAAATTAAATTAAAAAAATAAATCCTAAATAAACACTACAATATATATATTTAATAATATATATTATAATATATATACTATACTATACTATATATTTATAAATAAAAATTAAAAATAAAACCAAAAATCCCACAAAACTTTTATAAAACCTTCCATAAGAAACAATAGGGTCACACAAAACACCAAATCCATTCCTTAAAAGACACTAAAATACAAAAAAACACTAAAATACACATCTTAAAAATCATAAAACATAAAATTTTCTTCCTAAAAATAATAAATTTCCATTTAAAAAAGAAAAATTAAAAAAATTTACCACTACATTTTAATAAAAACCAAAAGAAAAGTTTATAAACAATTCATATCTAAATAAACGATGGATAAAAAACCATTTAAAACATTATTAGGGAAACAAGTTGTGACAAAAGAAGGAAAAAAATTAGGAATAGTAAAAGATATAACCTTCGAAGCACGAACGGGAGAACTAATCCATGTAATTTTAAGAGATCTAACAACATACACATCAAACCTATCACTAGAAAGAACAAAAGACAAAGAAGCATTAGTCCCATACAATTCAGTAATTGCAGTAGGAGATTTTATTGTCGTATCTGAAGAAGATTTATTATAAATTAGGAAATTTAAAATGAAAAATTTAAAATTAATAGGTTCAAAAATAATTAAAATTGAAGCAGGAAGAAATACAGAATTTAATGGGGAATTAAATATAAAAACAAATGTAAAAATCAATTCTTTTGAAAAAATAAAAGATATGAAAGATAGTTTAAAAATATTATATGAATTTGAAGTTAATTATGGAGAACTAGGAGAAATAAAAATAAAAGGTTATTTATTTTTATCAGGAGAACAAAAAACAATAAAAGAATTACTAAAAATTCAAAAAAATAAAGAGTATAACTCACAAGAATATATAACAATAACAAATTTAATAATACAAAAAGCATCAATTAAAGCCTTTGAATTAGAAGAAGAGTTAAACCTACCAATCCATATAAAATTACCAACAATTTCTGTTAAAAAATAAATATTCCTCAAATTTTTCAATCAAAACTATATTTTTAAAGACAATTATAATTATAAACCAAAATTATCTAATTAAAGAATGGATCCAATAAAAGAGGCCTTTAGTAATATAAAAAAAGACATAATATTCTTAAAAAATGAAATAGAAAAGGTAAAACAACAAATAAAAAACATTCAGACAACTCCAACACAAGGTTACCCTATCACAACCCAACCAACACACCAACAGACACATATTCAGACAATCCCACCACAAAATCACCCTATACAGACCCCAGATACCCAAAATAATATTAGTTCCATAGGAAATGAAGGGGTTCCAACAGACAGACCAACACACCAACAGACACACAAACCAACACAAAATACCGAATTTAGACAGATAAACAACATTCTAGAGTCATTAGATAACATAAAAAAGGGCATTCGACTAAAATTTAAACGCCTAACACCACAAGAAATGCTGGTTTTTAGCACACTATATACCCTAGAAGAACAAAACTATGACGAAATAACATATCACACACTATCAACCCAACTCAACCTCAGCGAGTCGTCTATAAGGGATTATATTAATAAACTCATAAAAAAGGGCGTTCCAATAGAAAAAACAAGGCAAAACAACAAAACAATAATACTAAACATATCAAAAGATCTTAAAAACATAACAACACTATCCACAATCCAAGATTTAAGAGCATTATAAAAAACCATTTCACCGACGATAAAAACCAAAATTAAAGATAAATCTAATAGATTTCTTACAAGAAAAACACCCAAGTATAATTATTCGGTTAAACGATTAAATATTTACCTCACTTTTACCCTTTATTTCACATATAATTAAACCCTAAATCTCAATCATTTAGGCCCATTTTTATCTTGAATTTAACCCACCCTTTCTCTATTTTTCACCCCAATCAAACCCTCACTCTTCCCAATTTAATATAATCACTCACTTTTCCTCAAAAGACCACTATTTTTTTAAGAAAATTACACTACATAACTCTCACTTTTCGGGTTTTTGTAATTTTTTAACTCCCTTAACCTTAACCTTAACACTTTTCATAATAATAGATCGAATATCATCAGGAATATACAACCTTTTCTTACCACTCATCTCTAAAGATTCCATAATCAGCCCCTCATTTTTCTGTTTTATAGTATTAATTTGACCCCTTATAGTACTTTTATCCTTACCAAGAAGTGCAGCTAAATCCTCATAACTAAGTTTCATTTCAGAATTTAACATAGCCCAAACAATAGCCCTTTCCATAACAGTAAGATTGTTTAAAATACCTGTTTGAACACCCGTTTGGACAACTGTTTGGACACCGCCATAAGGTGTTTGTTTAACAGCGGGTGTTGGTGTCTGTTTGGACGACCCCTTAGATAGTTGTGGGCCAAAGAAAGAAACAAAATCTTTTAGCTCCATAATGTCACCCTGTATAGACAAAAGCTGATCTTTAATCTTAGCAACTTCATCAGCGTGAAAAACATGTTTGTCGTCGATATGAGTAATCCACTCACCCACCTTATTAAAATCTTTTCTTACATGAGTAAAAGAATCCCTAATCTCTTTTTTTAGTTCTTCAACTTTTCTTTTGTGTCCAAATAAACCAAACATCTTATCAAATTTCAATCAACTTTATTTATAAATCTTTCGTGCTGTTTGAACAACAAACACTCTTCCGCACCCACTTAAACACCAAAATACCCCAAAAACACCACTCATCCAACTAAAAAACACCACTTGTCCAAAAGGCAAACAGCACTATTTATCGACGACAAACTTCAAAATACCAACAACACACTCAACTAAAAACTTAAACACCCGTCCAAATGCCCACTATCACCCGTTTTAACACCCATCAACATATAAAGCTGTCCAAACACCCACCTTAAACAAACAAAATTTCCCCAAAAAACACCCACAAAACAATTATAAACTTCAAAATCTACACCAACCAACATGCAACTAAAAAGGAAATTATCATACTCCGCCGCAGTCTCTTTAGGGGCACTTCTCACCTCGATATTCCTTCCAATAATCCCATGCAGAACCGCACCAGGAGTTCCAAGCCCAGTCTACAAATGGACACTCTGCTCCCTAAACCCAGACCAAATCAACACACTCACATCCACAAAAGAATACCTCGGATACACAACATCACTATCAAAAACATACCTCATAATACTCTCAATAACATTCATCATAGCAATGATATTTTTCCACTACACCATAAGAAAGAAAAAATCAAAAAGAGGTAAATAAATGAGCAACAACAATTTAGTAAGAATTTTGACATGGACAGTAGGAGCAATAGTCTCTCTAGCGGTAGGATCAGGAATGGTCGACGGTACCCTAAGCATCCCAACAATCCCAACAACCGTCACAATCGTCTCCGGATGGACAGTAATAATCGGCACAATTACAAGTTTAATTTTAGCAATTTTCAAAAAATAAACCCAATTTTCCTCTCACCAAACCCATACATAAAATTAATATACACCCCCATCAGCACCATCCACAAGAGACAAAATCAACGCAACCATAAACATCACAAAACCCGGAAATCCAAACACCAACATATTCCCCATCGCCTCCATAAATTCATATTCAATAGTCCCACCCAACGGCAAAAAAATCATCATCATCATCACACCCAAAACCCACCCAACTCCAACATTCAAAACAACCAACAAACTCAACCTCATAAAAACAAAACAGCTCCAAACTTCTTATACCTTTCCATCTATCTACTAACCTAACCTAAGTGCACAACCTCCAGATACGGAGACAAAAATTTACTAACGCCATGGCACAATAATACTAAAAAACTCACACAAATATACAGTTCTTATGAGAATTCCAAAAAAGTTAATACAATCACACCATATTGTGCGAATTTTAACAAAGTTCGCATAATATGCATTGTATGACGTTCTAATACTACTATGCGAACGGATTTAGCCCGTTTGCACAAATTATTTAATATACGAACGCTTTTTCTCGCAATGGTCATAAAATCCTGCATCAACTGCCACCAAGAAAAAGAACACCACGCCAAAGGCCTCTGCTACACCTGCTACAAAAAAATCAACTGGAAACCCAAAATCAAAAAATGCCGCCGTTGCCAAAAACCCAGAGCAATTCACGCCAAAAATCTCTGCGCCTCATGCTACAACACAACCTTCCATCTAGACAAAGCCCGAGCCTACAACCAACGAAAAAAAAACAACATCACCCTAGTCCTCTTCCGAAAAACAACAAAAAAATGCGTCATCTGCGGCTTCGACAAAATCGTAAACATCCACCACATCGACGCAAACAAAACCAACAATTCCCCAAAAAACCTCATCGGCCTCTGCCCAAACCACCACAGAATGATCAACAACCACAAATTCCGTCAAGAAATCTTCACAATTCTAAAACAAAAAGGCTACAGTCTCCCACTCGAAAGCACTCCCATCCCCGAACCAGAGAACACCACCACCAAATTTTAAGACATTATTAATCAATTTTAACACCAAAAGTTAATATCTTCATTAATTTCAAAAGAAAACACGTCTAAAATCCCTTCAAAATACATATTCTCCACTTTTCATAACATAATAATCATTTCTTAAAAGTCTAAATTAAAAAACTCAAAATCAAAGCGAAAAAGTGAGAGTTAGAGAAAACATCATTTTTATAGAAAAGTGAACTCTAAATACTAACTAAAATCACCCAAACCAAAAAAAACAAATCACCGACGACAAACAAAAAAATCAACACCAATAAAAGTTCGCACAACCTCAACCCAACCACCACAAAAAACTAAAAATAAAAGTTATTCGGTTTAACGAAAATCAAAATCTACTTTTTCTTAAAACAATCTCGGCATAAAACAGGCTTACCACCCTGCGTCGGCTTAAACGGAACCGTCGTGGCCTTACCACATTCAGCACAAACAACATTAAAATCTCTTCGTTGTTTATGGTTGTCTCGTCCACCAAACTTGTTGTTGTCTCGTCCACCAAACCCTCGCTGCGGTCTTCCCCTCTTGAAGCAATCGTTACACTTAACCGGTCGCCCCTCTTTCGGCTCAAAAGGAATCTCGCATTCCTCACCGCACTCAGAACAAACCGCCTTGAATTTTTCTCCTTCCATACAAACATCTCAAAATATAACTATAAAAACCTTCGCATCCCAAAACAAACAGGTGACAAAATGGAAAACAACCAATTCTTAAAAGCCCTCGAAACCGAACTCAAAATCTCAAAAGCCTCCCCACACACAATCCGAAACTACACAAAAGAAAACTCTAATCTCCTAACCTTCACAAAAAAAACTCCATCAAATATAACCACCCAAAACATCAAAGAATACCTAGCCGAAAATCTAACAAACCGCGCATCCTCCTCGACAATCCTCTTCTTAGCAGCG